>JBBSKB010000083.1:0-15599 GCA_038256725.1 Mycobacteriales bacterium
CGCGCCACCGGCAGCGGGGTGCTCGCCGACCGCGGGTGGCCGGCCAGCGCCCGGTTGCGCGAGCTCCTGGCCGACCAGGGCATCGGGCACACCTGGCTGGACCCGGCGGAGGACCCTGCGGCGCGGACGTTGCTCGAGGAGCTCGGACCGCCCGACGGCGTGCCCGTCGTCCTGGCTCCGGACGGCCGGGTGCTGGTCGGCCCGAGCGGTGACGAGCTGCTGCGGCTGGCGGCCACCATGCGGGTGGGCTGACCGTCAGCCCTCCCGCGGCGTCCGGTCCTGGTCGACGACGACCTGCTCCCGCTGCAGCGTCTCGGTGACCGACTCGTGCCCGTGCACCGTCTCCGTCCGGAGCCGCACCCGCTCGACGGGCACCACCTCCACGGTCACGACCGGCCGCTCGGCGTGCAGCACGATCTCGTCCGGCAGGCCGGGTGCCGAGGGGGACCCGTGGTCCAGCGGATCGCCCTCCACGAGCAGCTCGTCGGTCTCCCCGGCGTCGCCCAGGGGGAGCTCCTCGATGCGGATCTCCTCCCGTCGGATCGGCACGGTCACCTGCACCTCCTCGGTGACCACGTACTTCACGATCCGGACGCGCCGCGCCGGGAACCGCGCGGTGCCCACCCGGAGCTGCTCCTCGCTCCGGACCATGCTGCCGTCGCCCGGTTCCGGCTGCTGCACCGGCGGCGCGTCGGCCACCGGCTGCTGGGGCCGCTCGTCGGCCGCGGGCCGGTCCTCCCGCGCCTCGACGGCCGGGGCGTCCCCGCCCGCGTAGTGCCGGCGCAGCGCCTCCTCGTCCTCCGGGGCGAGGTGCTCGCCACCCATCCGGGGCGCGTGCGACACCGCTCGCGCCGGCACCCCGAGCTGCAGCCGGCCGTCCACGAACGCCGCGTCCCCGGCAGGCGCGATCACCCGCCGCCGGCCCAGCAGGCCACTGGAGATCGAGACCCACGTCGTCGCGCCGGTGCGGTCGTCGTTGTAGAAGGTCTCCACGGTGCCGACCGACTCGCCGTCGCTCCCGTAGGCGGTGCTGCCGATCGCTGCCGACACGTCTCGTTCGCTGACCATGGGCCGCCCTCTCGGAGTGCGGGGACCTCGGCTCGGGCACCCTGCACCCCGGAGCGTGCCCATCGCGCTCCCTCCGTGAACATGGCGTCGGCCCTCCGGCGGCGACACGTGGCCCGCCGTACGGTGCCCTGATGGCCGCCGACCACCTCGAGATCGGGACGACGTTCGCCGTCCCGCCGTCCTACGTGCTGCCGGAGTTCGCCGGGGTGGACGGGGTGGCGTCGGTGGACGCCCCGGTCGAGCACCGGCTCGAGGCGCAGTACTTCGACACCCCCGACCTGCGGCTGGCGCGGGCGCGGATCACCGTGCGCCGGCGGACCGGTGGCGTCGACGACGGCTGGCACGTCGAGCTCCCCGCCGCCGGGGACGCCCCCCGCGAGCTGCACCAGCCGTTGGGCCGGGCGGTCCGGCGGCCGCCCCGGGTGGTGCTCGCCCCGGTCGTGGGGGTGCTCCGCGGCGCGTCCCCGGCAGCGGTCGCCCAGCTGCGCACCCGCCGGGTGGTCACCGTGCTCCGGGACGCCGACGGCCGGCCCCTGGCCGAGGTCGCCGACGACAGCGTGAGCGCCACCCGGCTCACGGGGCCGGAGTGCACGGCGGGGGTGCGCAGCTGGCGCGAGGTCGAGGTCGAGCTGCTCGAGGGCGATCCCGCACTGCTGCCGCTGGTGGGGGAACGGCTGGTCGCGGCCGGGGCCGAGCGCACCGATCGCGCCTCCGAGCCGGCCCACGTCCTGGGGCCGGTGGCGGCCGACCCGGCGCCGGCCGCCCCGCAGCGGCGGAGGACGAAGCGCGGGAAGAGCGGGAAGGAGCGCCGGGATCCCGGGCCGTCGGCCGGGGAGGTCGTGCTGGCCGTCCTCGGCGAGCAGATGTCGGCCCTGCAGCTCGCGGACGTCGGGCTGCGCACCGGTGCCGACGACGGCCTGCGCCGGATGCGGATCGCCTGCCGTCGGCTCCGCGGGCTGCTCGCGGCCTTCGGGCCGGTGCTGGACCGGGAGGCGGTCGAGCCGCTGCGGGCCGAGCTGGCCTGGCTGGCCGGCCGGCTGTCCGAGGCCCGGGACGACGAGGTCGGGTACGCCGGGCTGCGCGCCGCCGCGGCCGCGCTGCCGGTCGAACTGGTCCTCGGACCGGTGGTCGCCCGCCTGCAGTCCGGCGAGGTGGCGGCCCGGGAGCGCGGCATCACCCGCGCTGCGGCGCTCGTGACCGAACGGCGGCACCTGGCGCTGCTGGACGCCGTGCACGACCTGCTCGCCGAACCCCCGCTGACCGAGCGGGCCGGGAAGCCGGCCGCGCCGGTGCTGGCCGTCGTCCTGCACCGCGAGGCGCGGCGGCTGCGGCGCGCGGCATCGGCGGCCGGGTCGCTTCCCGGGGCGGAGCGGACCGAAGCGCTGCACGCGGTGCGGCGGGTGGCCCGGAGGACGCGGTACGCGGGGGAGGCGCTCGCCCCCGTCCTGGGCGACCCGGCGGCGGCGGTGGCGAAGGCGGCGAAGCGGACGCAGCGGCTGCTCGGCGCCCTGCAGGACCTCGTCGTGGTCGGCGGGCATGCCCGGCAGCTCGCGGTGGCCGCGCACGCCGCCGGGGAACCGGGCTTCACCTACGGCCTGCTGCTGGGCCGCGCCGAGGCGCAGGCCCGGGACGCCGAGCGCGGCTTCGCCGACCGATGGCCGGACCTGGCCCAGCGGCTGGGCCGCTGACGATCAGCCGTCGAGCACCTGGAACGCCTCGTCGATCAGCTCGTCGAGCTTGCGCTCGCCCCCGCTGTCGGCCCAGGCGAGCAGCGCGGCGGTGTAGGCGGCGAAGTAGGCCCCGGCCCGGACCACCTCGGCGGTGTCCGAGGGCGACGGAAGGTGCTCCAGGACCATCCCGGCGGTCACCCGCTCGAACTCTGCGGCACGCGTGCGCAGAGTCGGCGTGCGGGCGATGATCCGCCAGCGGACCGCCATCTGCTCGTATGCATCCGGCAGCATCGAGCCGATCAGCTGAGCAGTCATGCGGCGGATGCGTTCGTCGATCGCCAGGTCGGCCGGCTGGTCCGCGATCAGCGCCGAGATCTGCTCCGGCGTCGGCGGCGCCATGATCAGGTGTTCCTTGCTCGGGTAGTGCGCGTAGAAGGTCGGTACCGAGACCTGGGCCCGGGTGGCGATCTGGCCGACGCTCACCTGTACGAAACCGAAGTCCTCGAACAGGGCCAGCGCGCACGTGAAGATCCGTTGGTGGGTTGCCTCCCACCTGCTCCTTCGCCAGTCCGGCGTTCCCGTCACGGAGAGATGGTGCGGGAGGAAACCCCGTTCTGGCCAGGCAGAACAGCGTGTCCGCTCGCGGCCCCGGATAGGTTTGGGGGGTGGACTCGGCGAGTGGTAGCCGTGAGGTGCCCGAGCCGCGCGCCGAGGTGTGGAAGGCGCTGGCCGTGTTGCGGCCCTACTGCCCCGTCTGCGACGTCTCCTACGTGGTCACCGGTGCGGGGCGGCGGACCTCGTTCGTCGCCGTCCCCGGTCGGCTGGACGGGGAGCCGCCGGAGGGCGCGCCGCGCGGCCGCATCCTCGAGTGGGCGCCCGGGCGGACCGTCGTCACGGAGCTGGAGCTGACGCCCGAGACGTGGACGACACGGATCGATCTCGACGACACCACCGCGGGGGGCACGCGGGTGACCATGACCGTCACGCACGAGCCGCGGGGCGGGCGCCGGCTGTCCCGCCGGATGCTCGCCCGTGCCGCCCGGTCGATGGTCGAGCGCACCGTCGAGTCCGAGCTGGACAAGGTCCCGGCACACGTGGCGGCGGTCGCCGACATCTCCTGACGATCACGATCGGGGGACCGATGCATCAGTGATCGTCGGCGGGGTATCCGCACCCCCGTGCACCGGCTGCACACCCGGCATCCCGCCGGGCAGCTGTACGCCGGTCGACCCACTGAGGAGTACGGCCATGGAGATCATCGGCTTGATCGTCGCGGGCATCATCATCGGCCTGCTGGGCAAGTTCGTCGCCCCCGGTGACAAGGACAACATCCCCATCTGGCTCACGGTCCTGTGCGGCATCGGTGGTGTGCTGATCGGTTACTACCTGGCCGCGGCGCTGGGCGTCGACGCGACCGACGGCATCGACTGGGTCCGCTGGATCATCTCGATCATCGTCGCCGCGGTGCTCGTCATCGCCGCCTCCACGATCACCGGCCGCAGCAACCGCTCCGTCCGCTGATCCACCGCCGGGAGGGCGCGGCCGGGGAACCACCCGGCCCCGCCCTCCCGGTCCGCGGGGTCGGGATCACCGGCCCCGCTCGACGTACGAAGGAGAACAACTGTGATCGGCTTTCTCGTCGCCGGACTCATCATCGGCGCCCTGGCCCGGCTGATCGTGCCGGGCAAGCAGAACCTCGGGATCCTGGCGACCCTCGCCCTGGGCCTGGTCGGATCGCTGATCGGTGGTCTGATCGCCCAGTTCTTCGGGACCGGGGACATCTGGGAACTCAACGTGATCGGCTTCGTCCTGGCCGTCATCGCGGCCGTCCTGCTCATCGGCGTCGCCGAGGGCATCTCCGGCCGCTCGAAGCGCGGCGCCGTCCGCTGATCCCGCACCCGGGGGACGTGGTCGGGCTCAGAGCTCGACGGCGTCCCCCGGGGCCAGCCGGCTGAACGGCGTGGGCGTCCCCGGCCCCCGTTCCCCCAGCAGCCCGGTGACCATCCCCAGGCCGATGTCGTTGAGCAGCCCGTCGTGGACGGCGAACGCCTGGTCGGCGTGGACCGCACGCACGTAGTCGATCAGGTCGGCCGTGCGGGACCAGGGCGCGTGCATCGGCACCAGCAGCGTCGCGACCGGCTCGTCCGGCACGGTCAGCGCGTCCCCTGGGTGGAACACCTGCCCGCCCACCAGGAATCCGATGTTGGTGATCCGCGGGATGTCCGGGTGGATCTCCGCGTGCAGCTCGCCGTGCACGCGGACGTCGAACCCGGCCGCCGTGACGGCGTCGCCATGACCGACCACGTGCACCCGCCCCGTGGGCCCGTCCAGCTGGGCGGCGACGGCCTTGTTGGTCCAGATCTCCAGCGCCGGATCGGCGTCCAGGGCGGCCCGGAGCCGGTCGGGGACGAAGTGATCGGGGTGCTCGTGCGTGACGAGCACGGCCGTCGCGCCGTTCAGCGCGCCCTCCTCGGTGAAGGCGCCCGGATCGATCACCAGCCGTCGGTCCCCCTCGGTGAGGACGACGCAGGCGTGGCCGTGCTTGGTCAGCTCCATGCCCGCATCCTGCACCGGCGGCGGCGTGACCGCGTGCGGGAGCCGCCTCCTCCTTCTGGGTGAGCGGACGGTGCGGGGCCGTCACCCCGGTCCGCCCGGCTGCCGACGTCATCCCCATGATGCTGCAGACCACCGTGCACGCCGCGGCGCAGAGCCGCGCCCACGGCCCGATCGGCGTGCTCTGGCACGCGGTCGAGCTGCACCGTCCCGTCGCCGAGATCGACGGCGCCTGCGAGCTCGCTCTCTGCGGCTCGCTCGCCCGCGTCGACCCGGCAGCGTCCTGGCCGGGGACGGGTGCCGACGCCTGCCCGGTCTGCGTCGCCCTGACCGCCTGATCAGCGGCCGGTGAACACCGGCGGACGCTTGGCGAGGAAGGCCTCCACGGCCTCCCGGTGGTCGGCGGTCCGCCCGGCGACGGCCTGCAGGCGCGCCTCGAGTGCCAGCGTCTCCTCCAGTGAGTCCGTCGCCGCCGTCGCCAGCACGGTCTTCACCGCCCGGTAGGCCGCGGTCGGCCCGGCCGCCAGGCGCGCGGCCAGGGCGAACGCCTCCGCGTGCACCTGGTCGGCGGGGACGACGCGGTGCACCAGGCCCCAGTGCGCGGCGGTCTCGGCGAGGAACGGGTCGGGCAGCAGCAGCAACTCGGTGGCGCGGGCCCCGCCGACGCAGTGCACCAGCCGCGAGGCGACCGCGGAGTCGCTGGACAGGCCGACGCCGGTGAACGCGGTGGTGAACTTGGCGCCCGCCGCGGCGACCCGCAGGTCGCCGGTGAGCGCGACGCCCAGCCCCGCGCCCGCGCACGCGCCGTTGATGCCGACGACCAACGGCACCGGCAGGCGGGACAGCGCGAGGATCAGCGGGTTGTACTCCTCGACGAGCACCGCCATCGGCGCGTCCGGGTCCGGGTCCGGGTCCGCGGGCGGCCGTGGCGACTTCCGGACCGACGAGTCCTGCAGGTCCTGGCCGACGCAGAAGGCACGGCCGGTGCCGGTGAGCAGGACGGCGCGGACGGAGCCGTCGGCCGCGACGTCCTGGACGGCGGACAGCAGCTCACGGCGCGAGGTCGTGGTGAGCCCTCGCTGGAGCATGGTGAGCGTGGCGACTCCGGCGGAGTCCTCCCTGGTCACGGTCTCGGGCATCGTCGTCCGCCTTCTCGCGCGCAGTGGTCGGGCCGTCTGGAGCCCTCGCCGCCCACCCTGTCACGCCCGGTGATCCCGATCACCGTGTGCGGTGGGATGTCGATGAACGGGTGGCACAGCTAAGGTGAGGCTTTCCTAATGTCAGGCGCCCTCCGCCGGCACACCGTCCTCAGACTCGGAGACCTTCCCGCATGTCCCTGCGTGACCGCCGGCTCGTCGTCGTCCCGGCCCTGGCCCTCGTCCTGCTCTTCAACGGCTGCGGATCCGACGACGGCGACGGTGGCGGCGGGAGCGCCGCCGCCGCCGACACCATCCCGGTCGCCTCGTCGGACGACGCCTGCGACGTCGGGGCCAGCGAGCTGTCCGCCGGGACGCACGAGTTCGAGGTGACCAACGGCGGCAGCACGACCACCGAGTTCTACGTGTACGCAGAGGGCGACCGGGTGATGGCCGAGGTCGAGAACATCGCACCGGGTCTGACCCGCCCGCTGCTGGTGGAGCTCCCCGCGGGGACGTACGAGACGGTCTGCAAGCCGGGGATGATCGGCGACGGCATCCGCAACGAACTGACCGTCACCGGCGCGGCGGAGCAGCTGTCGGAGGTCGAGTCGCTGGCCCGGGCGGCCGGGGACTACCAGCGGTACGTGCGGAGCCAGACCGGCGCCCTGATCGACCGGACGACGGCGTTCGTGGACGCGGTGAAGGCCGGCGACATCGACGGCGCCAAGGCGCTGTACCCCGTGGCCCGCACCTACTGGGAGCGGATCGAACCGGTCGCCGAGAGCTTCGGCGACCTCGATCCGCTGATCGACGGGCGCGAGGGCGACCAGGCCGACGGCGAGGACTTCACCGGCTTCCACCGCATCGAGAAGGCGCTGTGGGAGACCGGGGACGTCTCCGACATGGGCCCGTACGCCGACAACCTGCTCGCCGACGTCCGGCGGATCGTGGAGCTGGCCGACGAGACGACGCTGGCCCCCCTGCAGCTCGCCAACGGCGCGAAGGCGCTGCTCGACGAGGTGGCGACGGGCAAGATCACCGGCGAGGAGGAGCGCTACTCGCGCACCGACCTGTGGGACTTCGCCGCCAACCTCGAGGGCTCGCAGGCCGCCGTCCAGGCGCTGCGGCCCTTCCTGGTGGAGGCCGACCCCGACCTGGTCGCCGAGCTCGACCAGCGTTTCGCCGCGGCGGAGGCCGACCTCGGGCAGTACCGAGCCGGGGACGGTTGGCTGCTGCACGACCAGCTCACGCAGGCGCAGCTCAAGGGCCTGAGTGACAGCATCACCGCGCTGACCGAGTCGGTCAGCAAGGTGGCGGGGGTCGTCGCGGACAAGTGACGGGTGAGGACATGAGCGAGCAGGGGGCAGAGCAGCAGCCGGCGGGGGTCTCCCGCCGGCGGTTGTTCGGGTGGCTGGGTGCCGGCACCGCCGGAGTGGTCGCCGCCGGCGCGACCGGGGGGCTCATCGGCCGGTCGACGGCGCAGGAGCCGGCGTCGTCCGGCGCCCCGGCGGCCGACGACGCGATCCCGTTCGCCGGGGAGCACCAGGCCGGCATCGTCACCCCCGCCCAGGACCGGCTGCACTTCGTCTCGTTCGACGTCACCACCGACGACCGGAACGAGCTCGTGGGGATGCTGAAGGCGTGGACCGACGCAGCCCGGCGCATGACGGCCGGCCGGGACGCCGGACCGGTCGGCGCGGTGGACGGCGGCCGCTACAGCCCGCCGGACGACACCGGTGAGGCGATCGGGCTGCCGGCCTCGGGCCTGACCCTCACCATCGGGTTCGGCCCGACGCTCTTCACCACGGCCGACGGCACCGACCGCTTCGGCCTGGCCGCCCGCCGCCCGGCCCCGTTGGTCGAGCTGCCGGCCTTCGCCGGTGACCAGATCCAGCCGGCGATCAGCGGCGGCGACCTGTGCATCCAGGCGTGCGCGAACGATCCGCAGGTCGCGGTGCACGCCGTCCGCAACCTCGTGCGCCTGGGCGCCGGCGTGGTGAGCGTGCGCTGGTCGCAACTGGGTTTCGGGCGGACGTCGTCCACGAGCACCGGGCAGGCCACCCCCCGCAACCTGTTCGGCTTCAAGGACGGCACGAACAACCTCAAGGCCGAGGCGTCGAGCGCGCTGGACGACTTCGTCTGGGTGGCGGGGGCCGACAGCGGCGCGGACTGGCTGGCCGGCGGCTCCTACCTCGTCACCCGCCGGATCCGGATGCTGATCGAGCCCTGGGACACCGCCCACCTGCACGAGCAGGAGACGATCATCGGCCGCGCGAAGGGCTCCGGGGCTCCGCTGGGCCAGCGGGAGGAGTTCGACCCGGTCGATCTCACGAAGCAGGTCGACGGCGAGTTCGCCATCCCGGAGACCTCGCACGTCTTCCTCGCCAACCCGACCAACTCGGGGACGGCCCTCCTGCGTCGCGGCTACAGCTTCGTGGACGGCTCGGACGGGCTCGGCCGACTCGACGCGGGCCTGTTCTTCATCGCCTACCAGCGCGATCCCGCGACCGGCTTCGTCCAGGTCCAGCGCAACCTGCGGACGGACGCGATGAACGAGTACCTCCGGCACACGTCGTCGGCGGTGTTCGCCTGTCCGCCCGGCGTCCGGGACGACGACGACTGGTGGGGGCGCTCGCTCTTCGGGAGCTGATCGATCCGTCACCTCTTCGCTACGCGGAGCAGTGGGCACGCCGGGCACGCCGGGGGAGTCGCGGGGGTCACCCGGGTGCTCGCCAGGGGAAACGCCTTCTGCGCGCGATCATGGGCCCGATCCCTACATGTGTAGACCCCGACCGGTCTGGACACCGTGGGGTCGGGGGAGGTCTGCCCGGACCGGGTTGCTCCCCCTGCACCAGCCGGCGAAGCGTGGACAGGAGTGACCCCCGTGGTCGAACCAGGACGACGGTGCCTGGGCGACCGCTACGAGCTCGACCGGATGATCGCCGCCGGCGGCATGGGCCAGGTCTGGCGCGGGCTGGACACCGCACTGCACCGCTCGGTCGCGGTCAAGGTGCTGCGCAGCGAGTACACCGGCGACCCGAGCTTCCTGGCCCGCTTCCGGGCGGAGGCCCAGCACGCGGCCTCCCTCAGCCACCCGAACGTGGCGGCGGTCTTCGACTACGGCGAGGAGACCGCCCAGGACGGGACCGGCGAGACGCTCGCCTACCTGGTGATGGAGCTGATCGAGGGCGAGCCGCTCTCGGCGTTGATCGCCCGCGAGGGCGCGCTGGGCACCGAGACCACCCTGCGCCTCCTGCAGCAGACCGCGTTCGCCCTCGCCGAGGCGCACCGCGCCGGGCTGGTGCACCGCGACGTGAAGCCGGGCAACATCCTGGTCCTGCCCGACGGCAGCGTGAAGATCACCGACTTCGGCATCGCCTGGTCGGCCCGCAGCGTGGCGCTCACCCGCACGGGCCAGGTGATCGGGACCCCGCAGTACCTCTCCCCCGAGCAGGCCGAGGGCCGCCTGGCGTCGCCGGCCAGCGACGTCTACGCGCTCGGGCTGATCGGCTACGAGTGCCTCACCGGGCACCCCGCCTTCGACGGCGACAACGCCGTCACCATCGCGCTCAAGCAGGTCCAGCAGGAGCCCGAGCCGCTGCCCGCCGAGCTGCCGCCCGGCGTCCGCACGCTGATCAGCCGCGCCCTGATCAAGGACCCGGCCGCGCGCATCGCCGACGGAGCCGCCTTCGGCGCCGTACTCGACGACGTGCTGGCCGGCCGCGAGCTGACCGAGGCGCCGGCGCCGCCCACCCAGGACGTCGCCGCGCTGCCTCCGCTCCCGCGGGATGCCGCAGGCGCGGGCACCGGCGCCTCCGTGCTCCGCCCGCAGGCCCCCCGGCGCGGACGCAGAGCGGCGCTGGCGCTGCTCCCGCTGGTCGCCCTGCTCGCCGGCGCCGGCATCGCCGCCGGCGTGCTGCAGGGCCTGTCCGACGGTCCGCCGGCCGCCACGGCCGAGGCCGCCGAGCAGCGTGACAGCGGCAGCCTCCGGCTCGCGGCCGCCGACCACGTCGGCCGGCCGGTCAGCGAGGTCGCCGCGGAGCTGACCGCCCTCGGGCTGGTCGTCGAGCTCAAGACGGAGATCACCACCGACCAGCCTCGCGACCGGGTCACCGGTGTCTCGCCCACGGGCCGGCAGCTGCGCGCCGGCGACGTCGTCGTCGTCCGCTACGCCGTGCCGCCGGCCCGACCCGGGAACGGGTCCGGGGCCAGCCGCCCGAGCGCGGCTCCGGTACCCGAGGTCGCCCCCGACCCGAGCGGTCCGGTCGAGGTCGGCACCGAGGTCGAGCCCGCCACGCCGGCGCCGACCCTGCAGGCGGGCTCCCCGGGGGTGCCGACGGTCACGACGAGCCAGCCCCCGCCGTCCGGGACGCCCACGACGACGGCCGGCTCGACGCCGCCGGCTTCGACGACGCCGTCCTCGAAGCCGCCGCCCTCGACGACGCCGCCCTCGACGACGGCCCCCTCGACACCACCGACGACGACGTCGGCACCCGCCACCACGTCGACGCCGACCGGCCCGACCACCCCGTAGGGGGACCGCGGTCCCGCGACCCCCCCGGCGACTGTTCTCCAGCCCGCTCCGGGCGGGTCAGCTCTCGCGGGCGGGGCCGGTCCAGAGCGCGGCGCCGAGGCAGCCCAGCGCGGCGGTGAGCAGGAAGCCGCGGTCGGTGGCGACGACGGGCAGCACGACCAGCAGCCAGAAGACGGCGAGCCCGACCAGGCCGGCGGCCGCGATCCGCCAGGTGGTGGTGGCGCTCGGCCGCCGGCCCCCGGGCAGCAGACCGGTGGCACCGGCCAGACCCAGGGCCGCGCAGACGGTGGCGAAGGCCGACCAGAGCGGGATGTCGGACCAGAACGACTCCTCGCCGAACCGCAGGCCCAGCCCGAGCTCGAGCAGCACCAGGGCGCCGGCGACCAGCCCGAGGGTGCGCAACGCCGTCCGGTCACGGGCCACCCGTGCCGGCGGCTCGGACTCCTCGGTGAGGGGCACCGGACCGGTCTCCAGCGAGGACGGCCAGGCCGAGGTCGCCGTCGGCAGCGTTCCCGTGGCGGTGGGCGAGGCCGGTGGCGGCGGTGGGGGGAGCTGGCCGGGCAGGCCCGGGACGAAGCCGACCGGACCGGTCTTCTGCACGGTCTCCACCGGAGCGGGCGTGGTGGCCCCGGGGTGCGGGGGCAGCTGCTGGGTGGAGACGGCCGGGGGCGCGGCTTCGCTCGCTGCCTGGCTCGCCACCGGGATCTCCTGCGTCGTCGGCGGCGCCGGAACCGTGGGGTCGGCGGGCGGCTGGGGGTCGGGCGGCGAACTCACAGGTCCTCCTCGCTGTGGCCGGTCGGCCGGAGGGCCCGACCGTGCCCGCACGGTATCCGGGGGCCCGTGGGCGGGGGACCGGGCGCACCGGGCGCACCGGCGAGCGTCGTCCTAGGGTCGGCCCGGTGAGCATCCGCGCCGGCATCGTCGTCACCGGGACCGAAGTCCTCACCGGCCGCGTGGCCGACGCCAACGGGCCGTGGCTGGCCGAGCAGCTGCGCGAGCTGGGCGTCGACGTCGGGCACGTCGTGGTCGTCGGCGACCGCCCCGACGACCTGCGGGACGCGCTGGCGTTCCTGGCCGGCACCGGCGTCCCGCTCGTGGTCACGACCGGTGGCCTCGGGCCCACGGCCGACGATCTGACCGCGGAGGTGGTCGGCGCCTTCCAGGGGCGCCCGTCAGCGGTGGACGAGGGGCTCGAGCAGCGGATCGCCGAGGTCGTCGAGCGGCTCATGGCGATGCGCGGGTGGCGGGCCGACGCCGGCTCCACGGCCGCCGGCGTCCGCAAGCAGGCCCGGGTGCCGGCGGGCGCCACCGTGCTGGAGCCGGTGGGCACGGCCCCGGGCCTGGTCGTCCCGCCGGCGGACGGACGGGGCGGACCCGTCGTGCTGGTGCTCCCCGGGCCGCCCGGCGAGCTGCGGGGCATGTGGCCCGCGGCGCTCGCCGCAGGCCCGGTCGCGGCCATGCTCACCGGCGTCCCCGAGCTCCGCCAGGAGACGGTGCGGATGTGGGGGACGCTCGAGGCACAGCTGGCCGCCTCCCTCCGCGACGCGGAGGACCGGCTGACCGGTCTGGAGATCACCACCTGCCTGCGCGAGGGCGAGCTGGAGATCGTCACCCGGTTCGGCCCGGACGCGCAGCCGGCCTACGACGGGCTGCTGGACGTGCTCACCGAGCGGCACGGCGACACGATCTTCTCCACCGGACCGGACCTCGACGCCGTCGTGACCGACGCGCTGACCGGGCGCGGACTCACCGTCGCGACCGCCGAGTCGTGCACCGCCGGGCTGCTCGCCGCCCGGCTGAGCGCCCGCGCCGGTTCCTCCGCGTTCCTCCTGGGCGGGGTGGCGGCCTACGCGAACAGCGTCAAGGAGGCCCTGCTCGACGTCCCGGCCACCGTGCTGGCCGAGCACGGCGCCGTGAGCGCCGAGGTGGCCGCCGCGCTGGCCGACGGTGCCCGGGCGCGGTTCGGCGCCACGGTGGGGGTCGGGATCACCGGCGTCGCCGGGCCCGGTGGTGGCACCGCCGACAAGCCGGTCGGCACCGTGCACCTGTGCGTCGTCGGCCCCGCCGCGCGGCTGTCGCGCGCCCTGCGGTTGCGGGGATCGCGGACGGCGGTGCGGGACCGGTCCGTCACGATGGCCCTGCACCTGCTGCGAGAGCTGCTGGTCGGTGGTCCGCCCGCCTGAGCGGGCGGCGGTCAGCCCAGCAGGGCGCCCGGGCCGTCCGGCGCGGCGGCCTTGCTCAGCGGCGCGCCGTCGAGCCGGGCGTGGATGATCAGCCGCTGCTGGGCCGAGTACTTCGGATGGCAGGTGGTCAACGTCAGGTAGGCGCCCGACGCCTGGCCGGTGGCCGGTCCGCCCGGCGTCGGCGAGAGGACCGCGACCTGCGAGGGGCGCACGATCTCCCGGCTGGGGATGCCGGTGGAGTCGGTGCGGAAGTCGCCCGAGGCCGGGTCGCCGAGCACGCGGTAGACGAACCAGGAGTCCTGGGTCTCGACGACGACCGGATCGCCGGGGCGCATCCGGTCCAGGTCCAGGAAGGGCGAGCCGCGGCCCACCCGGTGGCCGGCGACGGCGAAGTTGCCCTGCTCGCCCGGCATCGCGGTGTCCTCGTAGTGGCCCGGCCCCTGCTCGAGCTGCACCTCGGAGGCGCCCTCGACGACGACCCGCGAGTAGCCCTCGGCCAGCCGCGGGATGTGCAGGATGGCGAACGGGTCGCCGGTGTCGGCCTCGACGACGCCGGGGGAGTGCTCGGGCGGGGCGGCCGGCGCAGCGGGCTCGGCGCCGGCCGGCGCCTCGACGGTGGGGGAATCCGCGGGCGGGGCCGGGACGGGTGGCTCGACGGTCGGCGCGTCGGCCCACTGCTCCTGGATCTGGTCCGCGAGCTGGCCCTGGGCCCGGGCGGCGAGCAGGTCGGTGATCCAGAGCTGGTAGACGACGAACAGCAGGGTGACCAGGCCGACCGTGATCAACGTCTGGCTGACGCCGCGGCCGACGGTCCGCAGCCGCTCGGGCGCGTCGCGCGCCGCTGTCCTGCTCACGGTGGTCCCCTGTCCGGCGTCGGACGGCTCCGGCGCGGGTGCGGGGCGCCGAAGCCGATCGGGTGGAAGTCGATCGGGTGGAAGAGAGGCGGGACGCCGCCTGCCGGCGGTCACCGGCAGACGACGTCCCAGGGTGGCGCCGGTCAGGCCGCCCGCGCCTCGCTGTGGCGACGCGTCGCGAACGCCAGGCCCATGCCCGCGGTCAGGGTCAGCAGACCCACCGCCAGCGGGACCGAGACGTCAGCGCCGGTGGAGGCCAGCGCCGTCGGCTGAGCACTGCTCATGGCCTTGGCCGGAGCTGAGACCGCGGAACGCATCACCGGCTTGTGAGCGACCGGAGCGGCAGCCGGGGGGGCGACCGGAGCGGCGACCGGAGCGGCAGCCGGGGGGGCGACCGGAGCGGCGTGGTGCTCGGGGCAGTCCGCCTCGTGGTGAGCCGGCATGCCGTGGTGCTCCGGGTGGTGACCCGGGGGGAGGGCCGAGTTGCCGACCCAGGGGTTGTTGCTGTTGTTCACGCCGCTGGTGACGTGGATGTTCGTGACGTTGTTGATGGTCACGTTCTGCTCGCAGTAGACCGTGGCGTGGTCCTCGGCCGAGCAGTTCTGGCTCACGTCGTTGTCGTTGATCACGGCGATGTCGTTGCCCGTGCTGATGTCACCGGTCTCGACCTCGGTGAGGTCGAGGTCGAGCGCGCCGTTGACGTTGGTGTTCTCGTTGTACGCGTCCGAGTACGCGTCGGCGCCCGAGCCGTTGTGACCCTTCGAGCCGTGGTGGCCCGTCGAGCCCGACTGGGAGTCGGCGTCGGCGGAGGAGACGGCCTTCGAGTTGATGTCGCCGTCGGCGACGACGGAGCCGCCACCGCCCCGGCCGTTGTTCACGACCGGGTTGTTGGAGCCCGTGACCGCGCTGTTCACGGCGAGGTCGGTCTCGTTCGTGATGTCGGTCGTCGCCTCCTGCGCGACCTCGGCCTTGTCCGAGCCCGCGGCCGACTGGTAGACCGCGTTGGTGTTCGCGACCGCGATGGTGTTCCCGGTCGAGATGTCGCCGGTGGAGACGGAGGTGACGTCGACGTCGGCGGCGAGGTTGATGGTGGTGTTCGAGTTGCCGGCCGACGAGTCGGCGTCGGCACCCGAGCCACCGGAGCCGCCCGAGGAGGCGTCGGCGGTGGCGCCGGATTCGGCGCTGCTGTCGATGTCACCGGTAGCGGCGACGTCGGCCTGGGCGACTGCCTGGCCGAGGAACCACATGCCGCCGGCCATGCCGACGACAGCGAGTCCGTTGCGGACTGTTCGCTTCATGACGTACGTGTCCTTCGTTCGGATCGGGTGGAGGAGGGGAGTTCCGCGCCGCAGGGCCATGGATGGGCGCGGGGGAGATCCGCGGTGGCACGAACCGCGATGTCGTACGGATGCGTGGAGCGAGAGGCGGGGCTCAGGACTGACCGCACCGGGTCGTGGTGTGCCCCCCGTGGCACACCTGGGACGAGTGCGGGCCGGTCTGGCCCCGGCTCAGTCGGGCGAGGTGCCGGTGTCGGCGACCGGGCCGCCGATGGACCCCGCGAGCGGGGCGCTGCGTCCGGCGCTGAGTGCCAGGACGAC
>JBBSKB010000084.1:0-15142 GCA_038256725.1 Mycobacteriales bacterium
CAGATCTCCGGGCCGGTCGTCTCGTAGTGCGACTGGGGGTTGGCCGGGTTGGAGTACTGGTCGGGCTTCCAGCCGCCGGGCGTCTCCCGGGCCAGCCGGTCGGAGACCGAGTAGTAGGAGCGCGGGTCGGACGGGTCGACCGCCGTCGGGCAGACGACGACCTCGGCGCCGTAGGCCTTGAGCACGTTGATCTTCTCCTGGCCGACCTTGTCGGGGCAGATGAAGATGCACCGGTAGCCCCGCTGCTGGGCGACCAGGGCCAGGCCGATGCCGGTGTTGCCGCTGGTCGGCTCCACGATCGTGCCGCCGGGCTGCAGCGCACCGCTGGCCTCCGCGGCGTCGACCATGCGGACCGCGATCCGGTCCTTCACCGAGCCGCCGGGGTTGAGGTACTCGACCTTGGCGAGCACCAGGGGCGCGTCGGGGCCCAGGTGCCGGGTGATCGACGACAGCCGCACCAGCGGGGTGTTCCCGACCAGGTCGATGACGGACTCGGCGTACTGCACGGCGTGCCTCCTCGGCGGGGCCCCGACCACCGCGGCCCGACGTCCACCATCCCACCAGAGGTGCCCGCGCTGGTCACCGGGACGAAGATGCGCTCATGACCTCTCCCGCACCCGGCACCCGCACCCTCGGCGGCCTGACCGTCTCCGCCCTCGGCCTCGGCTGCATGGGCATGAGCCAGAGCTACGGCACCGCCGACCGCTCGGAGTCCCTCGCGACGATCTCCCGGTCCCTCGACCTCGGGATCACCTTCCTCGACACCTCCGACGTGTACGGGGACGGGCACAACGAGGAACTCGTCGGCGAGGCCATCGCGGACCGCCGCGACGAGGTGCAGCTGGCCACCAAGTTCTCCATCTCCCGCGACGACCGCGGCCGGATGCGCATCGACGGCCGGCCCGAGAACGTGCACGCCCGCGCCGAGGCCAGCCTGCGTCGCCTCGGCGTGGACGTCATCGACCTCTACTACCAGCACCGGGTCGACGCGAAGGTCCCGATCGAGGACACCGTCGGCGCCATGGCCGAGCTCGTGCAGCAGGGCAAGGTCCGGTACCTGGGCCTGTCGGAGGCCAGCGCGACCTCGATCCGCCGCGCGGCCGCCGTGCACCCGATCGCGGCGCTGCAGAGCGAGTGGTCGCTGTGGACCCGGGACCTGGAGGGCGAGGTCGTGGGCGTCGCCCGGGAGCTCGGCATCGGCATCGTGCCGTTCAGCCCGCTGGGCCGTGGGTTCCTGACCGGAGCGATCACCAGCCCCGACGACTTCGACGACGACGACTTCCGCAAGAACCAGCCGCGCTTCCAGGGCGAGGCGTTCCAGGCCAACCTGCGGCTGGTCGAGGCGGTCCGGGAGATGGCGACCGAGAAGGGCGTCACCGCCGGTCAGCTCGCGCTGGCCTGGGTGCTGGCCCAGGGCGACGACGTCGTCCCGATCCCGGGCACGAAGCGGCGCAGCTACCTGGAGGAGAACGCCGGCGCCGTGGCGGTCGAGCTCACCGCCGAGGACCTGGCCCGGCTGGACGCCATCGCGCCGCCCGGGGTGGCCGAGGGCACCCGGTACCCCGACGGCGGCTACGCGTACGGCGAGAGCCCGGAGCGCTCCGCGTGAGCGCCCCGGGGAGCACCCGGGTCCGTGGCCGGGACGGGATCGAGGTGGCGGTGCACCGCTGGGGCGCGCCGGGGGAGCGGCCGCCGGTCGTCCTGCAGCACGGCTTCGCCGCCGACAGCCCGCGCAACTGGCAGGACAGCGGCGTCGTGGCTGCGCTGCTGGCCGACGGCCGTGAGGTGGTCGCCGTCGACGCCCGCGGGCACGGGGCCTCGGACAAGCCGCACGACCCGGCGCGCTACGGGGAGCGGGCGATGGCCGGCGACCTCTCGTCCGTCGCCGACGCCCTGCAGCTGGACCGGTTCGACCTGGCCGGGTACTCGATGGGCGGGATCGTGTCGCTGGTCCTGGCCGGTACCGACCCGCGGGTGCGTCGGCTGGTGGTCGACCGGCTGGCACTGGCCGCGCACGCCCGGGTGGTGCACGCCGGGCCGCTACCGCTGGGCGACATCACCGCGCCGACGCTCGTCGTGGCCGGTGACGCCGACCCCCTCGCCGTCCGGCCGCAGGTGCTCGCCGACGCAGTTCCGGGTGCCCGCGTGGCGGTGGTGCCCGGTGACCACCTGGGTGCGGTGCGCGCGCCGGCCTTCGTCGAGGCTCTGGTCGGCTTCCTGGGGGACGACGGCGGCTCGTGACGGCAGGGGTCTTCCTGGGCGCCGACATCGGCACCAGCGGGCTGAAGCTGGTCGCCCTGGACGGCGCCGGGGTCGTCGTGGCCGAGGCCGAGCGCGCGTACGCCCACGACCGCCCGGCGCCGGGTCGGGCGGAGATCGACGTGCCGGTCTGGCGGACCGCCCTCGATGCGACGCTCGCCGAGGTCGTCGGATCGCTGGGCGGCCGGCCGGTCCGGGCGCTTGGCCTGTCGGGGCAGATGCACGGCACGGTGCTCGTCGACGCCGCAGGGCGGCCGGTGCGCCCGGCGGTGCTGTGGCCCGACGCCCGGGCGGACGCCGAGCTGGACCGCTGGCGCGGCCTGCCTGCGGCCGACCGCGCCGCACTGGCCAACCCGCTGGTGGCCGGCATGACCGGGCCGGTGCTCGCCTGGCTGGTCGCGCACGAGCCGGACGCTGTGGCCGGTGCGGCGGCCGTGCTCCTGCCCAAGGACGCGCTGCGGGCCGACCTCGTCCCCGGCAGCGCCCTGGTGACCGACCGCAGCGACGCCTCGGCGACGCTGCTCTGGGACGTCGTCGCCGACGGCTGGTCGCGCGCGGCGACCGAGGCCTCCGGGGTTCCGGTCGACCTGCTGCCCGCGGTGCGGCCGGGCACCGAGGTGGTGGGGACGACGTCGGTCGCCGGCACCGAGGTGCCCGTCGTCGTGGGCGCTGCGGACACCCCGCTGGCGCTCCTGGCGGCCGGCACGACGGCCGGGCTGCAGGTCAACCTGGGCACCGGTGCCCAGGTGCTCCGGCCCGGGGTGGCCGCACAACCGGCCGCTGACCCCGCCGCGCACACCTACGCCGACGTCACCGACGGCTGGTACGCGATGGCGGCCCTGCAGAACGGCGGTTCGGCGTGGGCCTGGGTGCGCGGGGTGCTGGGGCTGAGCTGGACCGAGCTGTTCGAGGCCGCGGCGTCGGCCGGGCCGGGCGCCGGCGGAGTGCTGTTCCGGCCGTTCCTGACCGGCGAACGCGGCGGGATCGCCGGCCCGCGCGACCGGGGCGGCTGGACCGGCCTGGACGCCGGCACGACCCGGGCCGACCTGGCCCGCGCGGCGGTCGAGGGAGTGGCGTTCGCCGTCGGTGCCGCGGTGCGGTCCCTCGACGCCCCCGGCGAGGCGGAGCACGTCGTCCTCACCGGGGGAGGAGCGCGGGCGCCGGTCGTGCGGCAGGTGCTGGCCGACGTCCTGGGCCGGCCGGTCCGTCACCTGCCCCTGCGCAGCGCGTCGGCGATCGGCGCGGCGGTGCTCGCCGCCCGCGGGGTGGGTGCCGAGCTCGAACCGCGGCGAACGGACGGGCCGCTCGTGGAGCCGCGTCCCGCCCCCCGGCTGGCCGAGGCCGCCCGGCGGTGGGCCGACGGGAGCGGCTGAAGCGGCGGAACGGGACCGGTGCTGCGACCGTTGGAGCACGAGACGGGCCGGTCCACCGGCTCGCGGGCACGGAGAAGGAGGCGGGCCGTCATGGCGTCGCTGTTCAACAAGGTCGTCCAGCTCGCGAACAGTCCCAAGGGCAAGCAGGCGATCAAGCAGGCCACCGAGAAGGCCCAGCAGCTCGCCAGCGACCCGAAGACGAAGGCGAAGATCGACGAGGCGCGCCGCCGGTTCCAGGGCGGTGGCAAGGGCCCCTCCGGCCCGGCTCACTGAGCGGCCGGCCCCGCGGTCGTCAGCCGGCCGCGGTGCCCAGGGTCCGCAGCGCGAGGTCGTGCAGCGCGCCGTTGGTGGCCAGCGCACTGCCGCCCGCGGGCCCCGGGGCCCCGGAGAGGTCGGTGAACCGGCCCCCGGCCTCCCGGACGATGACGTCGACGGCGGCGAGGTCCCAGAGCGACACCTCGGGCTCGCAGGCGATGTCGACCGCGCCCTCCGCGAGCAGCATGTAGCTCCAGAAGTCGCCGTAGGCCCGGGTGCGCCACACCGACCTGGTCAGGTCGAGGAAGCCGTCGAGGGCGTCGCGCTCCTCCCAGCCGGACAGGCTCGAGTAGGACAGGCTGGCATCGGCCAGCGTGCGGACCCCCGAGACGGTGCAGCGGACGGCGTTCTCCAGCCGGCGGCCGGTCCACGCGCCGACGCCCTTCGCCGCCCACCAGCGCCGGTTGAGCGCCGGCGCCGACACCAGGCCGACGACGGCCTCGTCGCCGTCCATGAGCGCGACCAGCGTCGCCCAGACCGGCACTCCGCGGACGAAGTTCTTGGTCCCGTCGATCGGGTCCAGGACCCACTTGCGGGAGCCGTGCCCGGTGGTGCCGAACTCCTCGCCCATGACCGCGTCCCGGGTGCGCGCACGGCTCAGCGAGATCCGCAGCTGCTCCTCGATCGCCCGGTCGGCGTCGGTCACCGGGGTCAGGTCGGGCTTGGTCTCGACCTGCAGGTCCTGCGCCTTGAACCGCTCCATGCTGATCGAGTCGGCCTGGTCGGCAAGCACGTGTGCCAGCCGCATGTCCTCTGAGAAGCCCCGGACCGATGTCATGGGCACCGAACCTAGTGGGGGTGCACGCGGTCCCGCTCACCGCGCGCCGTCGGAGGCGTCGCGGGACGTGCGGCTGGATACGGTCGGGACGTGGACGCCGCGACGATCGCCGGGTTGATGGCCGACCCCGCGCGGCTCAGGGTGGTCGCCGCGCTGGCCCTGGGCGCCCCCGGAACCGCTGTCCGACGACCCGGCCCAGGACGCCGTCCTGTCGGCGTTCGTCCGCGACGGCCGGCTCACCTCGATCCCGGCGCAGCGGAGCAAGCGGCTGGTCGTCCTCGACCACCTGGTCCGCATGTTCGAGCCGGGTGTCCGCTACCCGGAGCGCGAGGTCAACGTGCTGCTCGCCGTCTGGCATCCCGACGTCGCGGCGCTGCGCCGGTACCTCGTCGACGAGGCCTTCCTGACCCGCGAGGCGGGCGTCTACTGGCGCAGCGGGGGCACCGTCGACGTCTCGTGAGCTCGGAGGGCCCGCCAGGGGCGGGCGACGGCGAGGAACGTCAGCACGCCCGCCGCGAGCGGCAGCCAGCCCACTCCCGTCGACACCGCGAAGCCGTCGCCCACCGGTGAGTACTCCATCGACGACCCCGGCAGCAGGGTCAACGACCCGCGGACCGTCGCGTCGGGCGCGGCGCTCATGGCGCCGTCGGCCCACGCGAGACCCGAGAGCAGCGCCACGAGCAGGGTGAGCGCCAGGGCGGTGCAGCCGGCCTGCAGCCCGGCGGTCCACCGGGGCCGGGTCGGGTCCTCCGGCAGCGCCTCGGCCGCCATCCGCCGGGTGCCGCCGAGCCCTGACACCGCAGCCCGGGAGCCGACATGCGCGGTGGCGTCCCGGAGGTTCGAGCGCAGCTCGGTGCGCAGTTCGCGTCGCCGTCGCGCACCCCGCAGGTCCAGCCACCAGTCGTAGGACAGCACGGCGCGTTCGATCCGGATCCGGTCGCGGACGGTCATCGGTCGCTCCTTGCGTCGGTGCTGGACGGGGCTGCGGTGCGGGACAGGGCGGCGTGCACGGTGGTGGCCAGGGACTCCCAGGCCGCTGCCCCGCGGGCGAGCTCCTCGCTCCCCGCGGGGGTGATCGCGTAGTACTTGCGGGCCGGGCCCGACGACGACGGCACCAGCCGCGAGCCGAGCAACCCCCGCGTCTCCAGCCGGGTCAGCGCCGGGTAGACCGTGCCCTCGGTGAGCTCGGCCAGGCCGAGCTCGTGCAGCCGGAGCACGACCGAGTACCCGTAGTCCTCCGCGTCGGCGACCAGGCGCAGCAGCACCAGGGGGAGGACCCCCTTGAGCATCTGCGGATCGTGGCCGGTCACCTCTGCACTGTCTCGCCAGGTACTAGGCGATGTCAAGTAGCCGCGCAGGCGGGTCAGTAGCCGGGGCCGACCTGGCCGACGGCGCCCAGCAGCACGCGTAGCGCAGCGAGCTGCTCCTGGCGTTCCGGTGGTCCGGCCGCGGCCCAGGCGTCCAGCGCGCAGTCGGGATCCTCGGCGGTGTGGCCGCAGCCGGGCGGGCAGTCCGCTGCGACGTCGGCCATCTCGTCGAACGAGGAGAGGACGTCGCCGGCGGTGACGTGCGCCAGACCGAAGGACCGGATTCCCGGGGTGTCGATGACCGTGCCGCCGCCGGGCAGGTCGAAGAGCACGGCCGACGAGGACGTGTGCCGCCCCTTGCCGATCTTGCTCACGTCGCCGGTGGCGCGCAGCGCGTCCGGGACGAGCCGGTTGACCAGCGTGGACTTGCCGACACCGGACTGGCCGACGAAGACGCTCATCCGGTCGCGGAGCCGGTCGAGGAGGTCGTCCAGCGGCAGCTCGCGCGACATCGGGACCGCGTCCAGCCGGAGGCCTGCGTACCGGTCGAGCAGCGGCTGGGCCGACGCGAGGTCGTTCTTGGTCAGGCAGAGCAGCGGCGCCAGGCCGCCGGCGTACGCGGCGACCAGACAGCGGTCGAGGAAGCCCAGCGCGGGCTCGGGGTCGGTGATGGAGGTGACGATGACCAGCAGGTCGGCGTTGGCCACCACGACCCGCTCGGTGGGGTCGGTGTCGTCGGCCGTGCGGCGCAGCGACGTCGTCCGCTCCTGGATGCTGACGATCCGGGCCAGGCTGTCCGTGCGGCCGCTGGTGTCGCCCACCACCCGCACGCGGTCCCCGACGACAACGCCGTGCTTGCCCAGCTCGCGGGCGCGCATGGTGGTCACGTCCACGGGGCCCTCGTCGCCGTCCACCCGCACGGTCATGCGGCCGCGGTCGACGGCGATGACGAGGCCGGGGACGGCGTCGTCGTGCGCGGGCCGGATGCGGGTCCGCGGGCGGGATCCCCGCCGGCCGGGGCGGATGCGGACGTCGTCCTCGTCCATCCGGCGGGCGTCGCGCTGGTGGCCGCTCAGCGCGGTGCTCCGACCGGCTCGCCCAGGAGGTGCGCCCACCGCTCGCGGAAGTCGGGCAGCGTCTTGGTGACCGCGCCCGGATCGGCCACCGTGACGCCGTCGACCGCCAGGCCGAGCACGGCGGCGGCCATGACCATGCGGTGGTCGGCGTAGGAGTCCAGACGTGCGGGCCGGAGCGGACCCGGCTCGATCTCCAGCCCGTCGGGCAACTGCCGGACGTGGGCACCCACGGCGGTCAGCACCTCGTCGAGCGCCTGCAGCCGGTCGGTCTCGTGCCCGCGCAGGTGGGCGACGCCGGTCAGCCGCGAGGGGCCGTCGGCCAGTGCGCAGAGCGCCGCGAGCACCGGGGTCAGCTCCCCGACCTCGTGCAGGTCTGCGACCAGCGGGCGGACGGAGCCGGTGCCGGTGACCCGCAGGCCCTCGGGGGTCCGCTCGACCTCGGCCCCCATGAGCGTCAGCAGCCGGTCGAGCTGGGCGCCGGGCTGCGTGGTGACCGCGGGCCAGTCGGGCACGGTCACCCGCCCACCGCAGACCAGGGCCGCGGCCAGGAACGGGGCGGCGTTGGAGAGGTCTGGTTCCAGGACGCGGTCGAGCGCGGCGATCGGCCCGGGGGCCACCCGCCAGCCGCGGTCGGTGGCGACGACGTCCACGCCGTGCTCGCGCAGGGTGACCACCGTCATGTCCACGTGCGGGAGCGACGGCAGCCCGCCGGCCAGCGTCAGGTCGATGCCCTCGTCGAAGCGGGCGGCGGCCAGCAGAAGGCCGGACACCATCTGCGAGGACTCGCTCGCGTCGACCTCCACGGCACCACCGCGCACCCGGCCGGTGCCGTGCACGGTGAACGGGGCCCTGCCCCGTCCGCCGTCGTCGATCCGCACGCCGAGCCCGCGCAGCCCGTCGAGCAGGCCGGCGTTGGGGCGGTCGTGCAGCCGCGGGTCACCGTCGACGGTGACCGGGCCATCGGCGAGGGCGGCCACCGGGGGGAGGAACCGCAGCACCGTGCCGGCCAGCCCGGCGTCGATCGTGGCCGGCCCGCGCAGGGCGGCCGGGGTGACCAGCCAGTCGTCGCTGTCGTCCTCGATGCCCACCCCGAGGGCGCGCAGGGCACCGGCCATCAGGTCGGTGTCGCGCGCCCTCAGGGGGTGCACCAGGCGGCTGGGCCCGTCGGCGAGCGCGGCGAGCACCAGGGCCCGGGCGGTCAGCGACTTGGACCCGGGCAGGGGCACGACGGCGTCGACGGGCGCAGGGTGGTGCGGCGCGGACCAGGCATCACTCACGTGCTCAGTCTGCCTGCCCGCGCCGCACCGTCATCCACGTGCTCAGCCGGCCTGCGGCTTCTCGGCCTTCTTGACCGGGATGGTGCGCAGCAGCCGCCGGTTGGCGAACTCGAACATGGCCAGCTCGGACAGCTCGCGGCCGTAGCCCGACCGCTTGACGCCACCGAAGGGCAGCTCGGGCGAGGAGCCGGTGGGCTGGTTGATCCAGACCATGCCCGCCTCGAGCTGGCCGGCCACCGCGCGCGCACGGTCCAGGTCACTGCTCATGACCGTGGCGCCGAGCCCGAAGTCGCTGTCGTTGGCCAGCGCGATCGCCTCGTCGGCGTCCTTCACCTTGTAGACGACGGCCGCCGGGCCGAACAACTCCTCGCGGAAGGCCCGCATGTCCGGCGTGACGTCGGTGAGGATCGTGGCCGACACGAACGACCCGGCGTGGTCCGGGCGCTGGCCACCGGCGACCACCGTGGCGCCCTTGTCGATGGCGTCCTGGATCTGCGCCTGCAGGTCCTGCGCCGCCCGCTCGCTGGACAGCGGGGCCAGCGTCGTGGCCGGGTCGGACGGGTCGCCGGGGGCGAAGGTGCCGAACGCCTGACGGAGACCCTCGACGAAGGGCTCGTAGACGTCCTCGGTCACGATCAGCCGCTTGGACGCCGTGCACGCCTGGCCGGTGTTCTGCATGCGGCCGGCGGTGGCCGCCTTGACGGTGGCCTCCATGTCCTCGGCGTCCAGGACGATGAACGGGTCGCTGCCGCCCAGCTCCAGCACCGACTTCTTGAGGTGCTTGCCCGCGAGCGCCGCGACCGCGGAGCCGGCCCGCTCGCTGCCGGTCAGCGTGACGCCCTGGATGCGCGGGTCGGCGACGACCTGCTCGATGTCGTCGATGCGCAGGAAGGTGTTGGTGAACACGCCCGCGGGCGCACCGGCGTCGGTGAACAGCTGCTCGATGGCCGCCGCGCACTGCGGAACGCTCTCCGCGTGCTTGAGGATCACCGTGTTGCCGAGGACCAGGTTGGGGCCGGCCACGCGAACGACCTGGTAGAAGGGGTAGTTCCACGGCTCGATGGCGAGCAGGGCGCCGACCGGGCGGGTCTCGATGAGCGCCTCGCCGCCGCCCATCATCGGCTCGATCGAGGTCGGCTCGAGGAACTTCGGGCCGTTTCCGGCGTAGTACTTCAGGATCATCGAGCAGAGGAAGAGCTCGCCGACGGCCTCGTCGCGGCGCTTGCCCATCTCCTTGGTGATGAGGGCGGCGTAGTCCATGATCCGCTCGTCCAGCAGCTCGGCTGCCTTCTGGACCACGGCCGCACGCTCCTCGACGGAGCGGTCGCGCCAGTTCTGGTAGGCGCTGTGCGCCTGACCGATGATGCCGTCGATGGCCGACGTCTCGGTGAAGGGGAACTCCTTCTCCGTCTCCCCGGTGAAGGGGTTGACGGTCGCGTAGCGCCGTTCGGCGCTGTCGCTGGCGGTTGTGGGGGCATTCTGCGTAACGGTCACGCGGGCGATCCTCGTCTCTCGGCGGCTGTTGCGACAGAGGCCTACCCCAAAGGCGCCCGACTGTCACGGGCAGGCCGGGTGTCAGTGGGCGCACCTAGAGTGCGAACGGTCAGCCGAACCCCGCCGAGGAGGCGCCCGTGTGCGGTCGCTACGCCGCCAGCCGCAAGCCCGAGGACCTGGCGCTGGAGTTCGAGGCGGTGCCCGTCGGCGGGCAGCCGCCGGTGCCTGCGGACTACAACGTCGCGCCGACGAAGGACGTGCACGTCGTCCGCTGGAAGAAGGAGCGCGACGCCGAGGGTGCGCTGACCGGCGGTGGCCACCGCGAGCTGCGCCCGGTGCGCTGGGGGCTGGTCCCGTCCTGGGCCAAGGACGTGGCGATCGGCAACCGCATGATCAACGCCCGCGTCGAGTCGCTGACCGACAAGCCCGCCTTCCGGACGGCGGCCCGCACGCGGCGCTGCCTGGTGCCGGCCGACGGTTGGTACGAATGGGCCAAGCGGCTGGACCGCCCCGGCAAGCAGCCGTGGTTCATCACCCCGCAGGACGGCTCGGTCCTGGCGCTGGCCGGGTTGTGGGAGGTGTGGGGCCGGGGCGAGGACCGGCTCTACACCTGCACCGTCGTCACCTCGCCGGCCGTCGGGGCGCTGCACGAGATCCACGACCGGATGCCGCTGGTGCTGCCGCGGAGCCGGTGGGCGGACTGGCTCGACCCCACCCGGGAGGACGTCGAGCAGCTGGTGGAGCCCACGCCCCCCGAGGTCGTCGAGGCGCTCGAGCTGCGCCCGGTGAGCACCGCGGTGAACAACGTCGCGCACAACGGGCGCGCGCTGACCGAGCGGGCCGAGACGGTGGCGGAGCCGGCGGACCAGCCGGCGCTCTTCTGACGTGCGGCCGACCGAGGATCTGACCGGGCCGACGCCCGGCTCCACCGCGGGCGCCCCGCTGCCTTCCTGGGTGGCGGCCGCCATCACCTTCCTGTGCTCGGGGTCGGTGCTCGTCCTGGAGATCGTCGGGCTGCGGCTGATCGCGCCCTACGTGGGCGTCACCCTGCAGACGAGCACGGCGATCATCGGGTTCGCCCTGGCGGCGATCGCCGTCGGCGCGTGGCTCGGCGGGGCGACGGCCGACCGGACCGACCCCCGCCGGCTGCTCTCCCCGCTGATGGTCGCGGGAGGCGCGCTGGTCGTCGCGGTCCTGCCCCTGGTCCGATTCACCGGAGACCTGTTCACCGGGGCCGACGCCGGCGCGGTGCTGCTGCTGGCGGCGGTGGCCGTGGTGGTGCCGGCGGCGCTGCTGTCGGCGGTGCCGCCGATGGTCGTGAAGCTGCAGCTGTCGAGCCTGGACGAGACCGGTGCCGTGGTCGGGCGGCTGTCGGGCATCGGGACGCTCGGTGGCATCGCGGCCACGTTCCTCACCGGGTTCGTGCTGGTCGCCGTCCTGCCCAGCAGCGTCATCCTCGTCGTCACCGGCCTGCTCACCGTGCTGGCCGGGCTGGCGGTGGCGGTGCTGCTGCGCCGCGGATCGGGCACCGGCCGGACCTCCGTCGCGCTGGCGGTCCTCGCCGTGGTCGGCGCCGCGCTCGCGGCGGTCGCACCCACACCGTGCGAGGAGGAGACGGCCTACCACTGCGCCCGGGTGGAAGCCGATCCCGACCGCGATTCCGGTCGGGTGCTGATGCTCGACACCCTCCGGCACTCCTACGTCGACCTCGCCGACCCCACCCACCTGGAGTTCGAGTACGTGCGGGCGATCGCCGCCGTCGCCGACGCCTCCTTCCCGCCGGCCGAGCCGGTCTCGGCGCTGCACGTCGGCGGCGGCGGGCTCACGCTGCCGCGCTACCTGGCGGAGGTGCGGCCCGGCACGCGCAGTCTGGTGCTCGAGGTCGACCCGGGGGTCGTCGCGATCGACCGTGAGCAGCTCGGCCTGCAGACCTCGGCAGAGCTGCAGGTCCGGGTCGCCGACGGGCGGGTCGGGCTGGCCGACGAGCCGGCGGGGGAGCGCGACCTCGTCGTCGGGGACGCCTTCGGCGGCCTGTCCGTGCCGTGGCAGCTGACCACCCGGGAGGCGCTGCGGCTGGTGGACCGGGCGCTGGCCGACGACGGCGTCTACGCGGTGAACTTGATCGACAACCCGCCGCTGGGCTTCGTCCGGGCCGAGCTGGCCACCCTGCGCGAGGTCTTCGCGCACGTGGTCCTGCTGGCGCGGGTGCCGATCCTCACGGGGGAGGACGGCGGCAACGTGATCGCGGTCGCCTCGCAGGAGCCGCTGGACACCGAGGCGATCGCCGCCGCGATGATCGACCACGACCTGGCCTGGCGGGTCGCCTCGGGCGCCGACCTCGACGACCTCGTCGGGGACGCCGACGTCCTCACCGACGACCACGCCCCGGTCGACCAGCTGCTGACGCCCTACGGCCGCCCCTGAACCGAGGGCTCAGCGGCCGATCGGGGCGGTGCGGGCGCGGGTCAGCCGGACGAGGTCGGCCGGCGGCAGCTCCACCTGGAGCCCCCGCCGGCCGGCGCTCACCAGGACGGTGGGGAAGTCCAGCGCGGATCCGTCGACGACGGTCGGGAGCGCCTTCCGCTGGCCCAGCGGGCTGATCCCGCCGCGCACGTAGCCGGTCGCGCGCTCGGCGTCGGCGGGGTCCGCCAGCGCGGCCCTGCGCCCTCCGACGGCCGCGGCCAGCACCTTGAGGTCGAGCATCGTCGCCACCGGGACGACGGCCACGGTGAGGGCGCCGTCGACCACCGTGACCAGGGTCTTGAACAGCTGCCGGGCGTCCACGCCGAGCGCCGCCACGGCCGCCTCGCCGTAGCCGGCGGCGGACGGGTGCCCGGCGTCGTAGGGATGCAGGGTGTGCGGCACCGAGGCCTTCTCCAGTGCCCGCACCGCGGGGGTGGATGCCACGGCCGGGAGCGTAGGACGCGCGACCTTTCCGGCAACGACCGGGAATCGGCGCGTGGCCGGCCCCGTTGCACCGGCCGTGAGCAGCATCGTCTCCAGCGCCCGCCCGCGGGTCTCGCCCCGACGGCCGCCAGGCCGCCCGGATGCCACGCGGCTAGGATCGATCGATGTGGCGTCCCGTGTCCGGGGAGCCCGGAGAGGACGGTCGGTGCCCGAGGAGCCCGTGATCGACGAGCCCGGTCAGATCCCCGCCGCGCCGGTGGAGGTCCCCGAGGCGCGCGAGGGCGGTAGCCGCACGGAGGTCGCCGAGACCCGTGCCGAGCGGGACGCGCGGTTCGAGCGCGACGCCCTTCCGTTCCTCGACCAGCTCTACCCGGCCGCCCTGCGGATGACCCGCAACCCGGCCGACGCCGAGGACCTGGTCCAGGAGACGTTCGTGAAGGCCTACTCGGCCTTCCACCAGTTCGCCGAGGGCACCAACCTCAAGGCGTGGCTGTACCGGATCCTGACCAACACCTACATCAACAGCTACCGCAAGAAGCAGCGTCAGCCGCAGCAGTACCCCACCGACCAGGTGCAGGACTGGCAGCTCTACGCCGCCGAGGAGCACAGCTCCAGCGGGCTGCGGTCGGCCGAGATGGAGGCGCTGGACCACCTGCCGGACTCCGACATCAAGGAGGCCCTGCAGCAGCTGCCGGAGGACTTCCGGCTGGCCGTCTACCTGGCCGACGTCGAGGGGTTCGCTTACAAGGAGATCGCCGAGATCATGGGCACGCCCATCGGCACGGTGATGTCCCGTCTGCACCGTGGTCGCCGCGGGCTGCAGAAGCTGCTGGCCGACTACGCCCGTGAGCGCGGCTTCGTCCGTGCCGGAGCCGGTGAGGAGGCGAGCTCCTCGTGAGTGACGACGCCCTCCAGAGCGGCGAGCCGATCGAGATCAACTCCTGCGACGACGTGCTCACGCACGTGTTCGAGTTCCTCGACCACGAGACCAGCGACGCCCGCCGCGGTGTGATCGCCGAGCACCTCGAGGACTGCTCCCCCTGCCTGCGCGAGTTCGGCATCGAGCAGGAGTTCAAGGCCCTGGTCCGACGCCGCTGCGGTGGCGACGTACCGCCCCCCTCGCTGCGCGAGCGGATCAAGATGCAGTTGACCAGCGTCTCCTTCGAGGAGGACGGCACGCAGGTCACCGTCGAGCGGATCACGGTCGAACGCTCCGGCGAGTAGCCCTCACGACGGCGAAGGCCCCGTTCCCGCGGCAGCGGGGACGGGGCCTTCGAGCGTTCGCAACCCTCGACGAGGGCGCGAGCTCAAGCGTTGGGGCGCTTGCCGTGGTTGGCGCCGCTCTTCTTGCGAGCGCGACGCTTGCGTCCACGCTTGGACATCGCTGCCCTCCTCTCTCTACCGGTGGGTCGCGGGACCCGGGGATGTGCGGCCCGTCGAGACGGCGCACGTATCGTGCGCGGCGTAGCCGGAGCCGCCGAGCTGACGGCTCCAGCCTCTCACGGGGCAGCGGTGCGCATGCGCCGGGCGGGGGGAACGCAGGAGGAGCAGTGGCACACCTGGGGATCGAGAGCGTGCTCGTCGCGGGCCGGGGGCCGGCCGCGTGCGGTGTCATCGCCTCGTGCGCGCGCCTGGGCGTGAAGGCCGTGGCGGTGCACTCCGAGGCCGAGCGCTCGGCAAGGCACGTGCGGCTGGCCGACGAAGCCGTCCTGCTGGGCCCCGCGCCTGCCACCGAGTCCTACCTCGCCGTCGACCGCATCGTCGAGGCCGCGCGACGCAGCGGTGTCACCGCCGTCCTGCCGGTGCCGCCGGCCCTGGCGGGCAACGCCCGGCTGGCGGCTGCGGTGCGCGCGGCAGGCCTGCTCTGGGTGGGCCCCGACCCCGACGTGCTGGAGCGGCTGGGTGGCGACGGCGTGGAGCCGGCCAGCGAGCGCGGCCTGCTCGCCTGGGTGACCGCCGACGGTCTCCGCTTCGAGACGCCGGTCTCGCGCGACCGGGCCGCCGGTATCGCCCGGGTGTCCTGGACCTCGGACGGGCGGTCGGTGGTCCCGTCCGCGGCCGGTCGGTTGGCCGAGGTCGGGTGGCGCGGGCTCGTCACGGTCGGCATCGCCCCCGACGGCGAGCTGGCGGAGGTGGCCGCCGGGTTCTCCCTCGACATCGCCGTCCTCGAGCGGGCGCACGGTGTCGACGCCGTCGAACTGGCCCTGCGCAGTGCGGTCCCGGCCCGGAACGAAGCCGGTGAGCCGGTCTCGTCGCCGTGGCGGTCCGCGGTCTCGGTGCAGCTGCGCTCGACGCTGCCCCCGGGGGAGGAGGGCCGGATCGCCGGACGGCTGCCGGGGACGGGGCGTCCCGAGCC
>JBBSKB010000085.1:0-14986 GCA_038256725.1 Mycobacteriales bacterium
AGCAGGTCGCCGCACTCCTGGACCAGGCCCGGCGCCGGCTGGCCGACGTCGACGCCGCCGTCACCGCCGTGGAGGCCGGTACCTACGGCCGCTGCGAGACCTGCGGGCGGTCGATCGCCCCCGAGCGCCTCGAGGCCCGTCCCGCAGCGCGCACCTGCATCGACTGCGCCCGCTGAGCCCGGGCGCCGTTCCGCTACCGCCATCGCGGGGTAGCCCTGGGCCGTGACCCTGACGCTTCCCCGGGCGAGATCCGGCCGCGGCCGTTCCGCCGCGGGCAGCCGTCCCGGCGGTCACATCCTCCCGGTCCTGCTCGCGGCCGTCGTGGTGGGTGGATGCTCGCTTCCCCCTGAAGCGGCAGAGCGCGACTCCCTGTCCACAGCAACACCGGAGCAGGGGTGGCGGGTCCCGCTGGGGCAGGACCTGGGGCAGATCGGGGAACGCTTCTCGACCCCGGCCATCGGGGACGTCGACGGCGACGGGATCCCGGACGTCGTCGCCGGCTTCCCGGACGGGTCCGTCCACGCCTGGCGTACCGACACCGGGGAACGCTGGCTGGACCACCGGACCGGGCCCGGAGCGGTGCAGGCCTCGCCGGGGCTGGTGGACTACGACCACGACGGTCGGCTCGACATCGTCTACGCGAACACCCACGGGGACGTCGGTGTGCTCACCGCGGACAAGCGGCTGCTGTTCTACGGCAGGATCGGCGACGGCGGACCGTGGGGTGGCGCGTTCGCCACCCCCGCGGTTGCCGACGTCGACGGTGACGGTGCCCTCGACATCGTGGTCAGCGGCTTCGATCAGTACCTGCACGCCTGGGGCCGGGGCGTGAACCCACCCGAGCTGCCCGGATTCCCCGTCCCCTTGCAGGACACGTCGTGGTCCAGCCCGGCCGTCGGGGACATCGACGGCGACGGGCGACAGGAGATCGTCGTCGGGTGGGACTGCGACGGCGCGCCGGGCCAGGCCTGCCACCCCGGCTACGGCGGTTACGTGGGTGCCTTCGCCGGGGACGGCCGGTCGTTGCCGGGGTGGCCGCGGTTCATCCCTGGGCAGGTGGTGTGGTCCAGCCCCGCCCTGGCAGACCTCGACGGCGACGGGATCGACGATGTCGTCGTGGGCACGGGAAACATGCCCGCCACCATGTGGAACGGCGGGCAGGACGAGATGGAGGGGACCGAGGTCTACGGCTTCCGCGGGGACGCCGGCGACCTGCCCGGCTGGCCGGTGGCGGTCGGCCGGAACGTCACCTCCTCGCCGGCCGTCGGCGACATCGACGGCGACGGCCGACCGGAGGTCGCCTTCGTCGCCGAGGACGGCCTGCTCTACGCCTACAGCGCTGTCGGTCAGCGCCTGTGGGCGCGGTGCGCGGGCAACGACCCGGCGCTGCCGCCGAACGACGGCACGGTCACGTACGGCGAGGAGTGCCCGATGCTGCACGCCTCGCCGTCGATCGCCGACGTCACCGGTGACGGGCGCCAGGAGGTGCTCGTGGGTGGGGAGCAGTGGCTGCACGTCATCGACGGGCGCAGCGGGAACGTCGTCGCCCGGGGCGAGACCTTCCCCGGCGCCGACCCGATGACGGCGGTGCCGGCGGTCGCCACCGTCCGGGGCGAGACGTGGATCGTCGAGGCCACGACAGCGCAGGGCGGCGGTCTGGAGGGCCGGGTCTTCGTCTGGACCACCGGGCGGCCCGTGGGTGCCGCCGACTGGCCGACGTTCAAGCACGACGCGACCCGCAGCGGCACGGGCTGACGTCGGAATGCGGTCACGGGGTGCCCGTGCCCGCACCTCCCGGGGCCCACCCGGCGGTGCGCGCGCCGTCGTCGGTGGTGCCGGCAGCGGGCAGCGCGGCGGGATCGGCGAACAGGCCCGAGGCCGGCGTGGCGCCGGAGAGCGCGTCAGCGGCCAGGAGCACGGCGCCGGCGGTCCAGGTGGTCCGCTCGATCGGCCAGCGGGCGTCGTCGGCGTAGACGAAGCCGGTCCAGTAGGAGCCGTCGTCGTCGCGCAGGTGCTGCATGGCGGCGACCTGCTCGAGGGCGGCGTCGCGCTGCCCGGCGACGGTCAGGGCCAGGGCCAGCTCGCAGGTCTCGGCGCCGGTCACCCACGGCCGGTCCGAGACGCACCGGGCGCCCAGGCCGGGGACGACGAAGGTGTCCCAGCCGCCGGCCAGCAGGTCGCGGGCCTGCTCGCCGGTGACGGCGCCACCCAGCACCGGGTAGTACCAGTCCATCGAGTAGCGCGACCGGTCGGCGAACGCCTCCGGGCGGGTGCGCAGCGCGGTGCCGAGGTCGGTCACGGCCAGTTCCCAGTCCGGCTGCGGCTCACCCACGAGACCGGCCAGCGCGATCCCGCAGCGGAGCGACTGGAAGAGGCTGGCGTTGCCGGTGAGCAGCGCCAGCGGGTCGGGGGTGCGGTCCGTGCGGAGCGCCCAGCCGATCGCGCCGCCGTCCAGCTGCATGGCGACCACCAGGTCCAGCCCGCGGCGGACGACCGGCCAGAGCTCGGCGACGAGGTGCTCGTCGGCGGTGCTGAGCCACCGGTGCCACAGGCCGACGGCGAGGTAGCCGGCGTGGTTGCTCTCCACGTCCGCCGACACCTCGGCTCCGTCGCGGTACTCCGCGGCCCAGGAGCCGTCGGGGCGCTGCCGGCCGGCCAGCCAGCGGTAGGCCGCGGCCGCGCGGTCGTGCTCGCCGCCGATGTCGAGGGCCATGGCGGCCTCGACGGAGTCCCAGGGGTCGAGCTGTCCGCCGCGGAACCAGGGCAGGGCACCGTCGGCGGCCTGCTCGCCCGCGATCCAGGCGACCGTCGTCCGCACCTGGTCTCCGGTCAGGATCCCCGGCAGCTCGGGTAGCAGTCGATCAGCTGACGGCAACGGCCCGCTCCGCCTCGACAGGTGCGGAGCCGACGGCCGTCAGCGGCTTGTCGGCGTAGATCGCGAGGCTCTTGCCGAACACCGGGTCCAGCACCTTCTCGGCGGTGCGGGTCAGCCACGGACGGTGCATGAGGTCCCAGACCAGCAGCTTGTGGTAGCCCCGGACCGCGGCGTTGTCCTTGTTCTCCACGCCGACCGCGCACTTCAGCCACCAGAAGGGCGCGTGCAGGGCGTGCGCGTGGTGCGTCGCGCCGGGGACGAGCCCGACCGAGGCGAGCCGCTCGCGCAGCTGGCTGCGCCGGTAGATGCGGATGTGCCCGCCCTCGTTGGCGTGGTACTCATCCGACAGCGCCCAGCAGATCCGCTCGGGGCCGTACCGCGGCACGGTGATCGCCATGCGGCCGCCGGGCTTGAGCACCCGGAAGATCTCGGCCATCGCGGTGACGTCGTCCGGGATGTGCTCGAAGACCTCGGAGGCCATGACCCGGTCGACGCTGGCGTCGGGGACGGGCAGGTGCAGCAGGTCGCCGCGGAGAACCTCGAAGCGGGCGGGCGTGCCGTCGGGTCGCAGCCCCGCCTCACCGGCCTCGCCGATGGCGCCCAGCCACCGCTTGGTGATCTCGACCTCGGAGACACCCCAGTCGACGGCGACGACGTCGGCACCCCGCCGGTAGGCCTCGAAGGCGTGCCGGCCCTCGCCGCAGCCGAGGTCCAGGACGCGCATCCCCGGCCGCAGGTCGAGCAGGTCGTAGTCGACGGTCAGCAAGACCATTCCTCCCGTTCGACTCCGGACTCGTTCCGCTCCTCGGTCGCTGGCGCTCCCTGCGATGCTCGCTCGCCCGTCGTTCTCACGATCCCTTCCGTTCCAGGGTCTGCGCGTACCAGTCGGCGGTGCGCTCGGCGGTGGCCCGCCAGGTGTAGTTCTCCAGGACCCGGCGTCGGCCGGCGCGACCGAGCTGCTCGCCGAGCGACGGCGACTCGAGCACCAGCTTCAGCGCCGCGGTGAGCTCACTGACGTCACCGGCCTTCACCCGCAGCCCGGCACGGGTGCCGACGACCTCGGGCAGCGCCCCGGCGTCGGTGGTGACCAGCGGTGCGCCGCAGGCCATGGCCTCGATCGCGGGCAGCGAGAAGCCCTCGTACAGGGAGGGGATCGCCACGACGGTCGCCCGCTGCATGAGCCCGATGAGTTCCTCCTCCGGCACCGGGCCGGTGAAGCGGACGGCGTCCTGCAGGCCCAGCCGGTCGCGGGTGGTCTCCGCCGGGCCACCCGGCCGGGCGCTGCCGACGACGGTGAGCGTCACCGGCCGCTCGGTGCGCAGCTTGGCCAGCGCCTCGAGCAGGTGGACCAGGCCCTTGAGCGGCACGTCGGCGCTGGTGACGACCAGGATCGAGTCGGTGTCGCGGCGCTGCCCCTCGGGCGGCGGCGTGAAGGTGCCGGGGTCGATGCCGTTGGGGATGAGTTCGACGCGGGAGGCGGGCAGCCCCATGTGCTTCTCGATGTCGACCCGCGAGGTCTCGGACACGGTCGTGACCGCGTCCAGCCGCTGCACGACCTTCGCCTGCATGCGGGTGAAGGCGTACCAGCGGCGCAGCGTCAGCTTCTTGTACAGCGACGGGGCGGCGGCGAGCTCGAGCTCGCGGTCGATCGCGATCGGGTGGTGCACCGTGGCGACGGTGGGCAGCCCGGCCTTCGTCAGCCGCAGCAAGCCGTAGCCCAGCGACTGGTTGTCGTGCACGACGTCGAACTCGTCGGCGCGGGGGAGCAGGTGCCGGGCGGCGCGCAGCGTGAAGGTGAGCGGCTCGGGGAAACCGGCGGCGCACATGGTCGCCCACTCGGCGACGTCGATCCAGTCGCGGAACTCCGAGGGGCGGGGCATCCGGAAGGGATCGGGCTCGCGGTAGAGGTCCAGGCTGGGCAGCTTCGTGAGCGGCACGCCGTCGTCCAGCACGGGGTAGGGCTGGCCGCTGAGCACCTCGACGCGGTGCCCCAGCTCGGCCAGTTCGCGGGAGAGGGCCCGGACGTAGACGCCCTGGCCGCCGCCGTGCGGCTTGCTGCGGTAGGACAGCAGTGCGATGCGCAACGACCGTCCCATGGTCGGGACTCTAACGAGGCCACCCGGCGCGATCCGCCACCAGCCGCGTCTGGACCCCCGTCCGGGTGGCGTGCGGACCTGGGAAGGTGGACGCCATGATCCGTCACGTCGTCACGTTCACGTGGAAGCCGACGGCCGCCCCGGAGCAGGTCGCCGCCACGCTGGAGGCCCTGCGCGGGCTGCGCAACGAGGTCGGGGGGATGGCCTACCTCTCCGTCGCCGAGGACGCCGGCCTCTCCGACGGGAACGCCTCCGCGGTGCTCATCGCCGACTTCCCGGACGTGGAGGCGTTCTACCGCTACGCCCAGGACCCGGTGCACCTGTCGGTCGTCGCGGAGTTCGTCCGCCCGATCCTGCGCGCCCGGGCCGCCGTCCAGTACCGCGCCTGACGCCGTCGTCCCCGCCGGGCGGACCGATGCCGCAGCCGGGGGCGCCGGTTACGGTCGGCGCATGTCGATCACCCGCCGCTCGTCCCGCCTGCGCGGCCTCCTGGCCGCCGGCCTGCTGTCCACCGCCGTCCTGGCCGGCTGCGGTGCGGACGACGCGGACGCCGGGTCGCGCGCCGAGGCCTCCGACGGCAAGGCGGCGGAGGCCTCGTCGAAGGGGAAGGCCGAGGTCGACCTCGCCTCCGGCCTGCTCCCCGCCGACGCCTTCGGTCCGGACGCCGTCGTGGCGGCGGTCTCGCCCGAGGAGCTCGAGCAGGGTGCGGGCCTGGCGGACTCGTTCAGCGACGTGCAGGTGACGCCGGAGGCCTGCAACGGGGCCGTGCAGGGCACCCAGCCCGACCTGGCCGACTTCGACGAGATCGCCGCGGTCAGCGCCACCGAGGGCACCACGGTGGTCGTGGAGATGCTGGTCCGCGGCGGCCCGACCGAGGGGACCGTCGACGCCCTGGCCGGCGCCGCGGAGCGCTGCCCCGAGGCGCAGGTCAGTTCGCCGGACATCGGCACGGCCAGGGTGCTGTTCGAGAACCTGCCCGTCGCCGACCTCGGGGACGGTGCGGCCGCCCTCCGCTACACCACGGTGGTCACGGCGCCGGACGGCACGGAGGTGACCGTGCCGGCCCTGCTGGGCGCCGTGGAGGACGGCGACCGGCTGATCGTCCTCACCTCGCTGGCCGTGGACCCCACCGGAGCGGCCACCCCGCCGCTGGACGGCGCCGCCTTCACCGCCCTGCTCGAGCAGGCGTACCAGGCGCAGGCCGACGCGCTGGACTGAGCAACGCGGCCGGCGCCCGATCCACAGGACGAGCGCCGGTCCACAGATCTTCGCGACGTGCCCCGCGGCGGGGCGCGGCGACCCAGGGTCGGGGCATGCCACTCCCCGGCCCGGCAGACCCGGCCTCCTTCCCCCCGTCCGCACCCCCCGACGCCTGGGGGGCACCGCCTCCGGTTCCCGTGCGCGTCCGCGACGCCGGCGAGCTGGCCGCGGGGCTGCCGCAGATGCTCGGCTACCACCCGCGGGAGTCGGTGGTGCTGGTCGCCCTCGCCGGTGAGTCCGGGTGCCGGGTCGGGCTGACCGTGCGGGCCGACCTCCCGCCCGCCGAGCACGACCGCGCGCTGGCGTCGATGCTCGCGGGCAACCTGGCCACGGACGGCCCCCGCGCGGCGCTGGCGTTCGTCGTCTCCGAGGCGCCCGACGACAGCGGTGCCGGCCTGCCGCACCGCCCGCTGGTGCGCGAGCTCGTGCTGGCGCTGGACGCCGCCGGGATCCCGCTGGAGCAGGCGGTGCTGGTGCGGAGTGGCCGGTGGTGGGACTTCGACTGCCCGGGGGCGTGCTGCGCTCCCGGTGGGGGCACGCCGCTGCCCGACGGGGTGGGCGAGCTGGCGGCCGCGGCCGTCGTCTCCGGCACCGTGGTGGCGGCGGACCGCGACGCCCTGGCGGAGCGGCTCGCCCCGCCGGGGGAGGCGGCCCGGGCGGCGATGGAGGGCATGGTCCTGCGGGTGGGGTCCGAGGGCCCGGCCGGCCGGTCGGCGGCCCGGAGGCGGATCCGGTCGGCGGTTACACGCTCCCGGCCGGGCCGCGAGCAGGTGCGGCCGGGGGACGAGGAGGTCGCCCGGATCGCGTGCAGCCTCCGGCAGCCCCAGGTGCGGGACTGGGCGGTCCTGCTCTCGCTGGGCGAGGACGCGGCGGCAGCCGAGGCGCTCTGGACCGAGTGCACCCGGCGCGCGCCGTCACCGCTGGACGCCTTCCCGGCCGCGCTGGTCGCCATCTGCGCCTGGCTGCGCGGGGACGGCGCGATGGCCAACACCGCGCTGGACCGGGCGCTGGCCAGCGAACCGGGCAATCCGCTGGCCGGGCTGGTCGCCGACGGGCTCGCCGCCTGCATCCCGCCGCGCTCGTTCCGGGCACTCCTCGTGGAGGCCGGCCGCGCCGCCGGTGTGATCGGTGCACCGGGGCACTGAGGCGCCGGCCCGGCGCAGCGGGCCCTCAGAGCAGCGCGGGCCGCTCCCAGGGTTCGTCGCGCACGTGCTCGGCGAGGAACGCCAGCACCGTCTCGTACCAGACCGTGGCGTTCCCCGGGGTGAGCACCCAGTGGTTCTCGTCCGGGAAGTAGAGGAACTTCGAAGGCACGCCGCGCTTCTGCAGGTCGTACCAGAGGTGCAGGGCCTCGCCGACCGGCACGCGGTAGTCCTTGTCACCGTGGATGACGAGCATCGGCGTCCGGATCGCGTCCGCGTAGCGGTGCGGGGAGTTCTGCTCGTAGCGGCGCGGCTCGGCGAGCGGGTCGCCCCACTCCTTCTCCCAGTAGTGGGCCGCGTCGGTCGTCGAGGTGAACGAGTCGATGTGCCACAGGCCGGCGTGGCTGACGATCGCGCGGAAGCGGTCGGTCCGGGTGGCGATCCAGTTGGCCATGTAGCCGCCGAACGAGCCGCCCATCGCCGCCGTCCGGGACGCGTCGATGTCGGGGCGCTGCTCGGCCGAGTCCACCGCGGCCATAAGGTCGGTGTACGGGGCCTCGCCCCACGCCCCCCAGCCGCGCGCGACGAAGTCCTGCCCGAAGCCCTGCGACAGCGCCGGGTTGGGCAGCAGGACGGCGTAGCCCCGGGCGGCCAGCACCCACGGGCACCAGCGCCACGACCAGGAGTTCCAGCTCATCAACGGGCCGCCGTGGATCCACAGCACCAGCGGCGCGGGGGAGTCGGCGGACGCACCCTCGGGCAGCACCAGCCAGGACTGCACGCGGGTGCCGTCGGTGGCCGTGGCCTGCAGCTCGTGCAGCGTGCCGGGCAGCGGGCCGATCGTGCCCGGGCTCGGGAGGACCGGCGGCTCCTGCCCGGTCGCCGCGGGATCGAGGCGGACCGGTACGGACGGCGAGTCGTAGGCGGACCGCAGGGCGTACAGAGCGCTCCCGTCGGGGGCGACCTGCAGGTGGCTGTACGCGCCGTCGCCGGTGAGCCGCACCGGCTCCCCGCCGTCCACCGCCACCCGGAACACGGCGTGCCGGCCGTCGTCGTCGGCGAGGAAGTAGACGCCGGTGCCGTCGGCCGAGAACTGCGGGGCGCTGGGCCAGCGGTCGAACCCGGGGGTGAGGTCCCGAGCCGTGCCCGAGTCCACGTCGACCAGGAGCAGCGTGTAGTCCGGCGGCTCGGCGTAGCTGGACAGCGCCTCCCGCACGCACACCAGGGTGGTGCCGTCGGGGGAGAAGGCGGCTCCGTAGACGTCGGCCAGCGGGTCGTCGACCAGCACCCGCGTGCCGCTGCCGTCGGTGGCGGTGAGCACCAGCCGGTTGCGGTGCCCGGCCGGGCCGTCCGGGATCTCCTCCGAGCGGGCCAGGAACCGGCCGTCGGGGGAGAGGGTGAACTCCTCGCCGGCACCGTGCGGCGGCAGCGCGTCCGGCGTGAGGTCGCGCAGCGCCGGCTCGTCGGCGCCGTCTGCGGGCAACCGGCCGGCCCAGAACAGGTGCGGTGCGGCCGGGCCGAGGTCGTGGTCCCAGTACCGGACCGGATAGGCCTCGTGCAGGACAGCGGTCACGCCGGCATCCACGCGCGCCTTCCGGCGTGCCTCGTCGGCCTCGGCGTCCGCGCCGCCGGGCAGGGTGGCGGCCGCGATGACGACGTCGCCGCTGCCGGTGGCGACCGCGACGCCGGCGATCCCTCCGGGCCGGCCCAGCACCGGCCGGGCCTCCCCGCCACCGGGCGGCAGGCTCCACAGCGACGGCTTCGGGTCACCGGCGACGGCCACGGTGGGGTCGGGGCGGGCGGAGGTGAACAGCAGCGACCCGTCGGGGGCCCACACCGGCGAGGACTCGCCCGGTGCGCTGCGGGTCAGCCGCCGGGCGGGGCGGGCACCGCCGGGGTCGACCTCCCACAGCGCGGACAGCCACTTCTTCTTCGCCGGGTCCAGCGTCGCGACCGAGATCGCCAGCCGCGAGCCGTCCACCGACAGCGCCAGCGCACCGACGCGCGGCAGCGCCGCGACGTCGGCCGGACTGGAGAAGGGGTTCGGGGCGGCGGGCGCAGCGGTGTCCGACGCGGGGGCGTCGGACGCGGCGGAGTCGGACGGGTCGGACGGGCTCACCGGGACCTGCTCTCAGGAGGGGTCGACGTCGGCCTCACCGTAGTGAGCGCCGAACCCCGTCCGGCACGACGCCCGATCAGAGCAGGGGCGCGGCCGCCAGCGGGGTCAGCTCCTCGTCGAGGGCGCTGACGAACATGTGCCGGGCGACGTCGAGCGGCAGCGGGTAGCCGTCCAGGGTCACCGCCCCCTCGACCAGCTGGGCCCGCATGGTCACGCCGGGGCGGACACCGTGCTCTGCCAGCGCGCGCAGCAGCCCGGGGTCCTCCTGCAGCTGCTCGCTGATCCGCCGGATCACCACGGAACTTCCCTCGGCCGTCGCCGTGGCCGAGAGCACCGTGAGCGCGTCGAGCACGGCGGAGGTCTCGCCGCTGAGCGGCTCGTCGCCGCGCAGCGCCTCGAGCCCCGGGATCGGGTTTCCGAACGGGGAGACGCTCGGGTTCCCCAGCAGGGCGAGCAGGCGGCGCTCGACGGCCTCGCTCATGACGTGCTCCCAGCGGCACGCCTCCTCGTGGACGTCGGCGTAGTCCAGGCCGATGACGTCGACGAGCAGGCACTCGGCCAGCCGGTGCTTGCGCATGACCGCGGTCGCCAGCTGCCGGCCCTCGTCGGAGAGCTGCAGATGCCGGTCGCCCTCCACGGTCAGCAGGCCGTCGCGCTCCATGCGGGCCACCGTCTGGCTCACGGTGGGACCGCTCTGGTGGAGCCGTTCCGCGATCCGGGCCCGAAGCGGGGTGATCCCCTCCTCCTCGAGCTCGAAGATGGTGCGGAGGTACATCTCCGTGGTGTCGATCAGGTCGTTCACGCCGTCCTCCTCCGGGTCGATCGGTCAGTCTACGGGCGGGGCGCCACCCCGCCGGGGCGCGCGCCGCGGACGCACGGGGCGCGTTGCCTGGTCGACGCCGGTAGCGTCGCGCTCGACGGGGACGCGGTCGTGCGTCCGCGCACGGCACGAGGAGGTGCGGTGACCGCGGAAACGACGGCCGGGCGATGAGCGACGCGGTCGCCGTGATCTGGGACGAGAGCCTGCTCGGCTACACCATGGGCGGGGAGCACCCGCTGCACCCGGTGCGGCTCGACCTCACCATGCGCCTGGCCGACAGCCTGGGCGTGCTGACCTCCGACCGGCTGCAGGTGATGCGGCCCGACCCGGCGCCCGCGGAGCTGCTCGGCCTGGTCCACGACCCGGGCTACCTCGAGGCGGTCCGCCAGGCCCCGACCGACCCGACGGTCGGTCACGGCCTCGGGACGCCGGACAACCCGATCTTCCCCGGCATGTACGACGCGGCCGCCCTGATCACCGGCGGAACCCTCCTGGCCGCCCAGCAGGTGCACAGCGGAGCGGCGCAGCACGCGGTGAACATCTCCGGCGGGCTGCACCACGCCATGCGTGACGCAGCCTCCGGCTTCTGCATCTTCAACGACGCCGCCGTCGCCATCGCCTGGTTGCTGGGCCAGGGCTACGAGCGCATCGCCTACGTCGACCTCGACGTCCACCACGGTGACGGCGTCCAGGCCGCCTTCTACGACGACCCGCGGGTGCTGACGGTGAGCATCCACCAGACCCCGCTGACCCTCTGGCCGGGCACGGGGTTCCCGGAGGAGACCGGGAACGCGGAGAAGGCGTCGGGCAGCGCGGTCAACCTCGCCCTGCCGAACGGCACCGAGGACTCCGCCTGGCTGCGCGCGTTCAGCGCCGTCGTGCCCAGCGTGCTGCGCGCGTTCGAGCCGCAGATCCTCATCACGCAGTGCGGGTGCGACGCCCACCACGAGGACCCGCTGGCCGACCTCGGCCTGACCATCGACGGTCAGCGCGCCAGCTACCGGGCGATGCACGAACTGGCCCACGAGCTCTGCGAGGGGCGCTGGATCGCGCTCGGCGGGGGTGGCTACGGCCTGGTGCGGGCGGTGCCGCGCGCCTGGACCCACCTGATCGCCGAGGTGTCCGGGACGCCGCTGGACCCGGCGACGGAGATCCCGCAGTCCTGGCGGGACGACGTCGTCTCCCGCGGGCTGCGGGCCCGGCCGCCCACGCACATGACCGAGGGCGGGTACACCGGTTTCGCCCGGTGGGACGCCTTCACCGAGAACCGGGTGGACCGGGCGATCCTCCGGACCCGGCGGGCCAGCTTCCCGCTGTTCGGCCTCGACCCGGACGACCCCCGTGACTGAACCGCGCGGGCCGGCGACCGGCGCCCCGGCCGAGGACGACGCCCCCACCCCGCCCCCCCACTGGGAGGCCGACATCGTGGCCGCCGACGGCGGCACGGTGCACCTGCGGCCGATCCGGCCGGAGGACGCCGACGCGCTGACCGGGCTGATGGACCGCAGCAGTGACCAGACGCGGTACTACCGGTTCTTCGGGCCGATGAAGCGGCTCTCGGCCAAGGAGCTGCACCGCTTCACCCACGTCGACCACGACTCCCGAGTCGCATTCGTCGTGCTCCTCGGCGACCAGATCATCGGGGTCGGCCGATACGACCGCTATCCCGGCACCGACGACGCCGAGGTCGCCTTCCTCATCGAGGACGCCCACCAGCGCCGCGGGCTGGGCTCGGTGCTGCTCGAGCACCTGGCCGCGGCCGCCCGTGAGCGCGGGATCAAGCGCTTCGTCGCCGAGGTGCTCGCCCAGAACAGCACGATGGTGCGGGTCTTCCAGGACGCCGGCTACAAGTCCCAGCGCTCCTACGAGGACGGCGTCGTCCACCTCGCCTTCCCGATCGAGCAGACCGAGGACGCGCTCGCGGTCACCTACGAGCGCGAGCAGCGCAGCGAGTCGCGGTCCATCGCCCGGCTGCTCACGCCGTCGTCGGTCGCGGTGGTGGGCGCCAGCAACGACCCGGACAAGATCGGCAACGCGCTGCTCCGGCACCTGCTCGACTACGGCTTCGCCGGCCCGGTCTACCCGGTCAACCCCACGGCCCGGCACGTCCGCGGGGTGCCGGCCTACGCCGACATCGAGTCCATCCCCGACGACGTGGACCTCGCCGTCCTGGCCGTTCCGGCCGACGAGGTGGCCGGTGTGGTCGAGGCCTGCCGGCGCAAGCGGGTGCGCGGGCTGGTGGTCGTGTCCGGCGGCTTCGGCGAGTCCGGGCCCGCGGGGCGGGAGGTGGAGCGCCGGCTGGTCGCCTCCGCCCGCGCCTCGGGGATGCGGGTCGTGGGGCCGAACTGCCTGGGCATCGTCAACACCGATCCCGCGGTGCGGCTGAACTCCTCGCTCGCGCCGATGGTCCCCGGCCGCGGACGGGTCGGGTTCTTCGCCCAGTCCGGCGCGCTCGGCGTGGCGCTGCTGGAGCGGGCGCGCAGCCGGGGCATCGGCCTGTCCACCTTCGTCTCGGCCGGCAACCGAGCCGACGTGAGCGGCAACGACCTCCTCCAGTACTGGGCGACCGACCCCGGCACCGAGGTGGTGCTGCTGCACCTGGAGAGCTTCGGCAACCCCCGCAAGTTCGCCCGCCTCGCCCGGACCGTCGGCCGCACCAAGCCGGTGGTCGCGGTCAAGAGCGGCCGCCACGTCGGCGTCGCCCCGGGGCTGGCCGGCACGTCGGTCGCGGTGCCGGAGCAGTCGGTCGCGGCGCTGTTCGCCTCCGCCGGCGTGATCCGCGTCGAGACGGTGGCCCAGCTGTTCGACGTCGGCACCCTGCTGGCCCACCAGCCGCTGCCGGCCGGCGACCGGGTCGCGATCGTCGGCAACTCCACCGCCATCGGGGTGCTGGTCGCCGACGCGGTGCTCGAGGAGGGCCTGCGGCTGGCCCACCCGGAGCCGGTCGACATCGGCGTGAACGGCACGCCCGAGCAGTTCACCGCCGCACTGCAGGCGGCGGTCGACGACGACGCCGTCGACGCGGTCATCGCGGTGTTCCTGCCGCCGCTCATGTCGGGCTCGCACGAGTTCGGCCCGGCGCTGCGGGACGTCGCCGTGGGCTCGGCGAAGCCGGTGCTCGCCAGCTTCCTCTCCACCGAGGGCGTGCCGCCCGACCTCGCCGTCCTCGACGAGCACGGCATGCCCGCCCGCGGCTCGGTCCCGTCGTACAGCACGCCGGAGCGGGCGGTCATCTCGCTGGCCAAGGTCGCCGAGTACGCCCGCTGGCGGCGGCGGCCCGTCGGCGAGGTGCCGGAGCTGCCCGACGTCGACGAGGACGCCGCGCGGGCCCTGGTGCGGGGCGCGCTGGCGTCGGCCCCCGCCGGGCGCGAGCTGGACGACGACGAGCTGATCGCGCTGCTGGGCGCCTACGGGGTGCCGCTGCTGCGCACCCGCACGGTGAGCGACCCCGAGGCGGCGGTCGCGGCGGCGGCGGAGATCGGCTACCCCGTGGTGCTCAAGTCGACGGCGCCGTGGCTGCGGCACCGCGCCGACCTCGGCGGCGTCCGGCTGGACCTCGTGGACGCCGACGACGTGCGCGCCGCGTGCGCCGCCATCCCCTCCGGCGACCCGGTGATCGTGCAGGAGATGGCCGCCCCGGGCGTGGCGACGGTCGTGGAGATCGTCGACGACCCCTCGTTCGGCGCGCTGGTCAGCTTCGGCGTCGGGGGAGTGGCCACCGAGCTGCTCGGCGACCGGGCGTTCCGGACGCTGCCGCTCACCGACCTCGACGCCGCGGAGCTCGTGCGCGGCCCGCGGGCCTGGCCGCTGCTCGACGGGTGGCGTGGCTCGGAACCGGTCGACACCGCCGCGCTGGAGGACCTGCTGCTGCGCGTCGCCCGGTTGGCCGACGACCTGCCCGAGGTGCTGCGGCTGACCCTCGAGCCGGTGATCGTGGGCCCGGCCAACCCCTGGCACGGTGGACGGTCGCTGGTGGTCGCCGGCGGCACCGCGCGCGTCGGCCCGCCCACTGCGCGCGTCGACCCCGGCCCCCGCCGGATGCGTTCGCCGGTCTAGGGACGAGGAGAGCCCGCCCCCCGGGTGGGGGACGGGCTCGTGCGCTCGACGCAGCCGGGGAAGGCTCGTGGCCGCGGTGAGGTCCGGAGGACCTCAGGCGAGATAGTCCCGGAGGGCGTCGGCGCGCTCCGGATCGCGGAGCTTGTTCATCGTCTCGCGCTCGATCTGGCGCACGCGCTCCCGGGACAGACCGAACTGCTTGCCGATCTGCTCCAGCGTGCGCGGCTGACCGCCGTCCAGGCCGAAGCGCAGGATGACGACGTCCCGCTCGCGGTCCTCGAGGGTCTCCAGCACGGTGCGGACGTCGCCCTTCATCATCTGGAAGGCGACGGCGTCCTCGGCCACGGCCGCGTCGGCGTCCTCGATGAAGTCACCGAGCCGGGACTCCTCGTCGGCGCCGACGGTCTGGTCCAGGCTGACCAGGTCGCGGCTGTGCTCGAGCAGCTCGACCACGCGCTCCTCGGTCATGTCCAGCTCGAGGCCGATCTCCTCGGGGGTGGGCTCGCGCTCCAGCTCCTGGTGCATGCGGCGCCGCGTGCGGACCACCTTGTTGACCTGCTCGGCGAGGTGGACGGGCAGCCGGATCGTGCGCCCGGAGTCGGCCATGGCGCGGGTGAT
>JBBSKB010000086.1:0-14722 GCA_038256725.1 Mycobacteriales bacterium
GAGCCGGGCGCCGGCGACGGACAGGCCGTCGAAGGCCTCGACCGCGCGGTCGAAGCCCTTGGACGGCTGGACGAACCCGATGGCCAGGAAGGCGTAGTCGTCCGGCGCGATGTCCAGGGACGCCCGGGCGGCCGCCCGGTCCAGGCGGGTGTGCGGGCGGAAGTCCGCGCCGTGGGCGATCAGCTCGACCCGTGCGGGATCCACCCCGAAGTCCTCGATGAAGGCGGTCCGCTCGGAGGCGGTGTGCACCTTGATCGACTCCGGCAGGCGCCACAGCCGGCGGGCGACCTGACCGTCGGGCCGGCGGGGGGCCCCGAACCGGCCGTCGATCTCGTGGATGACGACCTCCAGCCGCCGGGCCAGGGCGAACGGCACCATCAGGGCCGTGCTCTCCGCCAGCCGGGCGCGGGCGTTGCCCGGGTCGGTGTAGAAGAAGTCGGGGTGGAACTGGACGATCACCCGGTCGTAGTCGCGGATCCGCTTGGCCAGCGCCAGCGCACCCCGCGGTCCCCGGAGGTCCAGGTGGTGGTGCGCGGCGCTCGGCCCGGGCGAGAGCACCTCGACGTCGAGTCCCTCACGGCGCAGCGCCCGCACCGTCTGCAGGGCGTAGGAGGCGATGCCGTCCCGCACCGGGGGGTACGGCGAGATCATCAGCACCCGCTCGCGGCGCTCGGTGGTCACGGCGTCGTCCACGTGCTCAGTCCCTTCTCGACCCCGTCGAGGACGCGGTCCCACGTGTAGTTCTCGAGCACGTAGTCGCGCCCGCCCTTCGCCAGCCGGCGGGCCATGTCCGGTGCCTCGGCGACCAGGCGGAGGCACTCGACGAACTCGGCCTCGTCGTCGTAGACCAGGCCGGCCCCGGAGCGCTCGCAGTGCCAGCGCACCACGTCGCTGCCCCCGTTGGCGATGACCGGCGTGCCGGCCAGCCAGGCCTCCATGACCGTGCGGGAGAACGCCTCGAACCGGCTCGACTGGATGTAGGCCTCCGCCGCGGCGAAGGCGTTGTCGCGCTCGGCGTCGGGCAGGAAGCCCAGGTCGAACACCCGGCCCTCCAGCGACGGCGGCGGGTTGACCTCGCCCGAGCCGAAGGTGACCAGCGACAGGGGCAGGCCGCCCTCCACCGCCCGGCCGAAGGCGGCGAGCATCTCCTCCCAGCCCTTGGCCCCCTCGCGGCGTCCGGCATACAGCACGAACCGCTCCGGCAGGTCGTAGCGCTCGCGGAAGCCCTGGGGGTCGTAGCTCTCGGGCACCTCGACACCGCAGCCGACGACGTCGTGCGGCGCGAGCTTGCGCGACACGCGGTGGGCCAGCTCGTGCTCCGGCTCGGTCTGGAAGAACAGCCCGGCGATGCCGGAGAGCACCGGCTGGAAGACGTCGAGGTAGGCGGCCGGCTCGTCGTGCAGGCAGGTCCAGAGCACGCTCTTCTCCGGCAGCAGCTGGCTGCCGGCGTAGGCGGGCCAGAAGACGTAGGGCCCGTAGATCAGGGCCCGGTAGTCCTCGCCGTGGTCGAGCAGGTGGTGGTACATCTCCGGGGACCGCATGCCGGCGTTGATCCACCGCTGCTGCTCGACCAGGCCCAGCGGCTGGCCGGTGGCGACGGCGTGGTCGAGCCAGCCCCGCTCCGCGTCGTCGTCGAAGACCGCGGGGAACCGGCGCACCTTCATGCCGGCCTCGACGGACTGCCCCGCCGGCAGGACGTTCTTCCAGCCGAAGTGGTCCAGGGCGCAGGTGGTCAGGACCTCCACGTCCCACCCGCGGGCACCGAGGCGGCGGCCCATCTCGGCCAGCACGATCTCCGCGCCGCCGACCATCCCCTCCCCGAAGCGGGCGGGCACCACGGCGATCCGGCCTCGACGGTCCGGCGGCTCGATCGAGCTCATGAAATTCTCCCTCGGTCGGTCCCCTGCTGCTGCAGGCACGTCAGCGTTCACCCGCGGCGCTCTCGAGCGGCACGCCACCGCGCGGGACGGCCCGGTCGCCGACCCGGTACCCCGGCCGCAGGTGCACGGCGCCGTCCTCGTAGGCGTCGGTCACGACCCGGAACGTCGCCAGCCGGTTGACGCGGTGGTACACGGTCGTGTTGCCGGTCGAGGCGACGGCGATGCTGACCTGGTAGACGCCCTCGGACAGCGGGACCTCCGGGAACTCGACCGTGACCTCCTCCGGCGCGCCGGTCAGCTCGGGGAGGCTGTATCCCTGCATGTCGCTGTTGGCTCCCCAGACCACCTGGCCGCCGCTGTCCTCCAGCGCGACGCCCACGATCCAGTCGTCCAGCCGGCTGCCCGGGTCCACCCGGAAGCGCACCTGGAGGCCGGCGCCCGACGGCAGCGTGCGTACCGGCCGCCCGTCGAGGTCGGCCACCGACACGTCGGAGATCGTCACCCGGCGGGTGCCTTCGGCAGCGAGGTCGACGTTCTCCTCCTCGGCCTCCTCGGCGGCCTGGTTCAGGTCGCGGAAGGCGCGGACCGCCTCGGTGGGCGTGCCGTCGACCAGCTGGTGGCCGTGGTCGAGCAGCACGGCCCGGTCGCACAGCTGGCGCACCTGGTCCAGGCCGTGGCTGACGAACACGATGGTGCGACCCTCGCGCTGGAAGCGCCTGATCCGGTCCAGGCACTTGCGCTGGAACGGCTCGTCGCCGACCGACAGCACCTCGTCGACCAGCAGGATCTCCGGGTCGACGTGCACGGCGACGGCGAACGCCAGCCGCACGTACATGCCGCTGGAGTAGAACTTGACCTGGGTGTCGATGAACGTCTCGATGCCCGAGAAGTCGACGATCTCGTCGAAGTACCCGTCGGTCTGCTTGCGGGTGAGGCCGAGGATCGCGGCGTTGAGGTAGACGTTCTCGCGGCCGGTGAGGTCGCCGTGGAAGCCGGCGCCGAGCTCGAGGAGCGCGGCCAGCCGGCCCCGACGCTCGACGTACCCGCTCGTCGGTGTGAGGATGCCGCCGATGATCTTGAGCAGGGTGCTCTTGCCGGAGCCGTTGTGCCCGATCAGGCCGGTGGTGCTGCCCGAGGCGAAGGTCAGGTCGATGTCGCGCAGCGCCCAGAAGGACTCGGCGTTCTCGCGGGACCGGCGGGCGTTGACCAACCGCTCCTTGAGCGACTTGTCCTTGCGCAGCGCGAACTGCTTGGAGACGTCGTGGACGCGGATCACGTCGGTCATGGCGGTCAGAGCTCCTGCGCGAAGTTGCCCTGGGACCGGGCGAAGAGCCGCTGGGCGACCCAGACGAAGACCAGCCCCGCCGCGATCAGCACACCGAGGCGGGCGTAGAGGTTGCCGTCGTAGTAGAACGCCGCACCGGCCTCGGTCTGGCCACCGGGCCACAGCGCCCGCTGGAAGGCCAGCACGATGTTCGCCATCGGGTTGGCCAGGTAGACCTGGAACAGCCAGGCGAGGTCGTTGTCGACGGTCAGCGTGGTCCGGACCTTCGTCCAGTCGTAGACGATCGGCGTCATCCAGAACCACAGCAGCAGGCCGACCTCGACGAGGTGGGTGACGTCGCGGAGGAAGACGTTGCTGGCCGCGAGGATGAGGCCCAGCCCGACGGAGAACAGCATCAGGGCCACGAGCGCGAGCGGGATCAGCGGCAGGTTCCCCGGCGACGGGAAGCTCCAGGTCGCGAAGTACGCGAGGATCAGGATCACCGCCTGCAGCAGCACGTTCACCATTGCCGCACCCACGACCGACAGCGGGAACAGCTCGCGCGGGAAGTACACCTTCTTCACCAGGCCGGCGTTGCCGACGATGGAACCGGTGCAACCGCCGATGATGTCGGTGAACAGCGTCCAGGCCAGCAGCCCGGTGAACAGGTAGATGCCGAAGCCGGGGATGACCCTGCCCGACCCCAGGAACACGCCGATCGCGACGGCGTAGACCAGCAGGTACAGCAGCGGCCGCAGCAGGCTCCAGACGAAGCCCAGGACGCTGTCCTTGTACTTGACCTTCAGCTCTTTGCGGATCAGCTGCCCGAGCAGCTCGCGGTAGGCCCAGATGTCGCGGACGGTCGGCCAGAAGCCCCGCCAGAAGGACACGGGCTGGTTCACGCGCTCCATCGGCTGGTCCTCGAGGGGCGCCTCGCCGGCTCCGACGGCGGGCCCGATGGTCCGCGTCGGTGCCGCCGGGTAGGCAGCACCTCGTTGCTGATGTGGCATGGCAGCGATCGTACGTACCGGTCCCCCTCGCACGACCGCGCCGACGGCAGGCGCGCTGCCGATTGGGGGATGCGCCACAGAACAGGTGGCCCAGACCCCTCGCCCGTCCCGCGTGCCCCATGTCTCAGCGGCTAGGGTCTGGTCCGGGACGGCAGAGCGGGGAGACGCCCCGGGTGCGGAGGGCGGTCACGTGGACATCGTCGTGTGCGGGGCGCAGAAGCCCTTCGTGCGAGGCGGCGCCGAGCAGCACCAGGAGAACCTGGTCGCGGCCCTCGAGACCGCGGGCCACCGGGTCGACCTCGTCCGGCTGCCCGTGGCCTGGGAGAAGGGCCGGTTGTTCGACTCCCCCCTCGCCTGGCGCATGGTCCCGGTCGACGCCGACCTCGTCATCGCGACGAACTTCCCGTCGTACTTCGTGCAGCACCCGAACAAGATCGTCTGGCTGCTGCACCAGCACCGCGGCGCCTACGACGGCTTCGAGGCCGGCGCGTCGTGGTCGGACTTCGCCTGGGACGACGTCAGCCTCGAGGAGCAGCGGCTGCTGACCGAGTGGGACGTCGCCGCGCTGTCCGAGGCGCGCACGGTCTTCAGCAACTCCGGGGTGGTCAGCCGACGGCTCGCCCGATTCAACGGCCTGGACAGCACCCCCCTCGCCCACCCGCCACCGCTGCACGACGTCCTGCACCCCGGGGAGTCCGGCGACTACGTCCTCTCCGTGCAGCGGCAGGAGGAGAACAAGCGGCCACACCTCCTCGTCGACGCGATGGCGCACGTCCCCGCGCCGGTCCGCGCCGTGATGGCCGGCCGGGGTGAGCTCCTCGACGAGGTCCGCCGACACGTCGAGGACGCCGGCCTCGCCGGGAAGGTCGAGCTCCCGGGCTTCGTGCCCGACGCCGAGCTGGTCGAGCTGTACGCCGGCGCGCTCGCCGTCGTGTACGTCCCGGAGGACGAGGACTACGGCTACACCACGCTGCAGGCCTTCTACGCGGGCAAGCCGGTGATCTGCGCGGCCGACTCGGGCGCGGTGCTGGACTGGGTCGAGGACGGCGTGACGGGGCTGGTCTGCGACGGGACCCCCGAGGGCCTGGCCGCGGCGATCCGCCGGCTGGCCGACGACCCGGCACTGGCGCAGCGCCTCGGCGCGGCGGGCCGCGAACGCATCGCCGACCTGTCCTGGGCCGACGTCGTGGCGCGGCTCACGGCGCCGTGACCGCGCCCGCCCGCCTGGCCGTCCACGTCGGCCGCGACGTCCCCGAGGGCCTCACCGCGGTGCTGTCCGCGCTCCCGCCGGACGTGCAGCCGGTGGCCGCCTCGGCGCGCGAGGCGCTGCCGGAGGGCTCGGTGGCGCACCTCTACTGCAGCGACGTCCTGCCCCGCCGCCCGGCGACCCCGTACGCCGTGTGGCGGGTGCCCGGGGCGGACGCCGACGACCTCGACGTCCCGGTGATCGCCGACGCCGGGGCCCGGCACGTCCGCCCCGGCGACCTGCAGGTGTCCCTCCGCCCCTGGCCGGACCAGGCCCGCCCGGTCCTGCCGTTCACCCGCGCCGGTCTGCGCCGCCTGCGGGACCTGCCCGCCCGCCTCGTCGGGGAGGCACGTGCCGGCGGCGTCTCGTGGGGCGTGCCCGGGGAGACGCAGTCCGCGGCTCAGCTCGACACCTGGCCGACGCTGGCCGCGCTGGCCTCGGCCGTGGTCGCCACCGGCGAGGAGCTCTGGACGGCGCTGGCCTGGGCCGCACCCGCGGTGACCGACGCGGCCGGTGCTCGGATGCTCGGCCTGACGCCGGAGGAGGACGTGCTGGTCGGTGCCGATCCGGCCACCCGGTCCCGGCTCGCCGCCGAGCTGGCCGACGACGAGCTCCGTGCCGCCCGGCTGGCGCGCAGTGGCTGGCAGACCGCCCGCTCGCACCTGCCCGCGGGGGTCGCCGCGGAGCTGTGCCGTCGCTTGGGCATCCCGCGGACGGGCAGCTCCGCGTCGGGGCTCAGCCTGGCCCTGGACGCGCTCGGCACCCCACCGCACAGCCTCGTCCGCCGCCGCGCCCGCGCTTCCACCGTCGGCCTGCCGGGCGCCGTCACCTCCGGCTGGCGACCGGACCGAGAGGAGCACTCGTGAGCAGCCCCGATCCGACCAGCGCCGAGGCCGTCGCGCAGCTCCGCAGCCAGGACGTGCCGGCGAACCCGGAGCCGGAGACGCCCCTCCGTGAGACCGCCGCCCGGGTGACCGCTCGGGGACGGCGGGTCGCCGCCCGTCTCGCCCGCCGAGGCATGGCCCCCGTCCTCCGACGGGCAGAGGCAGCCGTCGGCTTCCGGGTGCAGCGGATGGTCGACGCCCGTATGGAGCGGATGGTGGCCGACGCGCTGGACGGGGACCCCGCCGTGAGTCAGGTGCGCGAGATCGCCGAACGCGGCGGGCTCGACCCGGACCGTGCCCGTGAGCGCGACGAGGCCGTGCACGGGGCCCACGTCAACCTGGAGCTGCTCAAGGGCGAGCTCCGGCACCTGCAGGAGACCCTCGACGAGCTCGGCATGGCGTTCGCGCCCGGGGCCGGCCTGGCCGGTGCGGGCGCCCGCTACGCCGAGCTGCGGGAGTCGGTCTACGCGCTGGAGCGGCGGCTGCGGACCGCCGGCGGCGCACCGGCGGCGGCGCCGGTCGCGCGGGCGACCTCCGACGGCACCCCCGCGGTGCTGTCCTCGACCCTGTTCGACTACGTCGGCTTCGAGCGGCGCTTCCGGGGCGACCCGGACGCCATCCTCACCACCCTCGTCGACCGCTACGCCGACCTGCTGTCGGACCACCAGCCGGTCGTGGACGTCGGTTGCGGCCGCGGCGAGCTGCTCGGGATGCTCGCCGAGCGCGGCATCGACGTCATCGGCGTCGAGCCCGACCCGGGGATGGCCGCCGAGGCACGGGCGCGCGGGATCCGCGTGCACGAGGAGCTGGCCGGCGACTGGCTGCGCTCGGTCCCGGACGGGTCGCTCGGGGCGATCATCACCACGCACGTCCTGGAGCACCTCGAGCTCGACGACATGATCGAGCTGCTGGAGCTGGCGGCGGTGAAGCTGCGGCCGGACTCGGTCTTCATCAGCGAGACCCCCAACCCCGCCTCGCTGATCGTGCTGGGCAACTCCTACCTGCTCGACCCGACCCACGTCCGGCCGCTGCACCCGAGCCTGCTGTCGTTCCTGTGCGAGAAGGCCGGCTTCCGCGACGTGCGACTGCGCTTCTACAGCCCGGCCGAGGACTACCACCTGCCGATGACCGCGGTCGACGAGGACGTCCCGGGCTGGGCCCGGGAGCTCACCGGGTCGGTGAACAAGGGCTTCACCGTGCTCAACGAGGTGCTCTTCGGCCCCCAGGACTACGCGGTGATCGCCCGGACGCCGCCGGCCCCCGAGTCCTGACCGGCGCACCCGTGGCCACCCCGAGCTCGACGGCCGTCGACGTCCCCCCGTCGGCGGAGCCGGCGCCCGCGCGCCCGTCGCGGCACGGGCGCTGGGCGCTCCTGGTCGCGGCGCTGGCCGTCGCGGCCGCGTTCGGTGCCACCGTCGTCCGGGTCCTGACCGACGTGGACGACGGGTTCCGCTTCGGCGGCGACCAGGCCCTGACCGGGCTGTCGGTGCACGAGGCGAGCACCTTCGACCGGGACCTCGGCCCGTACTCGCGCTACGGCTGGTCGCACCCGGGGCCGCTCTGGTTCTACCTGCTGGCCCCGCCGATGCGGCTCCTCGGCGGCGACGACATCGCGCTCATGGCCGCCGGCGTGCTGGTCAACGGGCTGGTGGCGGTCGCCGTCGTGCTCGCCGTCCACCGGGCGGGCCGTCCGCTGCTCACCCTGGTCACGTCCGCCGCCGTCCTGGCGTTCGTGCTGCGCATGCCCGGCGAGATGTTCGTCGACGTGTGGAGCCCCTACGCCCTGCTGATGGGGACGCTGCTCTTCCTCGTGCTCGCCGCGCGCGTGCACACGGGCAGCTGGCCGACGCTGCTGGGCATGCTGCTCGCCGGCAGTTTCCTGGCCCAGACCCATGTCGGCACCGCACCCCTCGTCGCGGTCGTCGGCGCGACCGCCGGTGTCTCCTTCGTCCTGGCCCGCCGCGCGCTCCGCGCGACCGTGACGCGCGACGAACCCGACCACGAACCCGACCACGAGCCCGAGGACGAGCCCGGCGGGGCTCGGCGGGCCCGGCCGGGCCGCTGGACCGTCGTGCTGGGCGTGCTGCTGGTGGCCGTCTGGATCCCGCCGGTCGTCGAGCAGCTCACCTCCCCGCTGCGGGAGGGCAACCTGGTCCGGCTGGTCAGCTTCTTCCTGAACCACGAGGAGCCCGGCGGCCGCCCGACGCCGCCCCAGGCCTTGATCGCCGTGGGCCGCGTCCTCTCCATGACGCCCTACGACTGGGGCCCCGGCCCGTGGGAGATGGACGTCTCGACCCTGCCGGCACCGGTGGCTCTCGTCCTGGCTGTGCAGGCGCTCGCCGCGGTCGCCCTGGTGCTCCTCGGCCGGCGCTGGGAATCGCGCGCCGGCACCTGGTGGGGCGCCGTCCTGTGCGCGGCCCTGGCGGCGGCGGTCGTCTCCGCCGCCACCGTCACCGGCGTCCTCTACTGGTACCTCATCGTCTGGGTCGCGGCGCTTCCCGTGGCGACCGCGATCGGCGTCCTGCACCTCGTCCTCGACCGGGTGGCCGCGGCGCGCCACGGGGAACCGGGCCCCCGGCTGGTCCTCGACCGCGCGCCGGTCCTGCTCCCCCTCGCGGCGGTCCTGGCGGCCGGGTCCGTGCTGGCCGCGATGTCGCTGGGCGAGGCGGCCGAGGAGCGGCCGACCACCTACGGCGTCGTCGAGGCATCCCGGCTGGTCGACGACGCCCTCGCCGACGTCGACCCCGACACCGTGCACGTGGACATCGAGACCCCCGCGCTCTGGCCGGTCGCGGCCGGGGTCGTGAACGAGCTGGTCACCGACGGCCTCGACGTCACCGTGGACCGGGGCTCCGAGGAGCTCTTCGGCGCCGACCGGGTGAGCGCCGGCGACGAGCCGGTCGACCTGGTGTTCGTGGCCACCGGCTCACCGGCGTACGAGCGGCTCCTGCAGGGGCCCGACGTCACCGACCTCGGCTCGGCGCCCACGGAGTGGGGGCCCACCTCGGTCCTGCTCCGCGTGACTCCCTAGCGCGCACCGGGGTCGGCGCGCCGGGACAGCTGAGGCGGGACGTGACGGAACGGTCAGGTGGTCACGGCCGCGGACGCCGCGACCGCTCCGTTCCCCGGTTCCCCGCGTCCACGGCCCTACCCTGGGGACGACTTCGCCGCGGGACCCTGGCTCCCGGATGCTCCACCGAGCCGGCCCGCCCGACGTGAGGACGCGCATGACGGACAACGCCGACCGCCCCGGCGGTGGACGCCCGCTCCCGGCCCGGCTGGACCCACGCGCCGGCGTGCCTTCGAGCCGCGAGCGCCGGGCCGACGCCCGCGCCGAGCGGGGTGGCGGCGGGCGCCGCGGGGCCGTCACGGCGGGGCGGGTGCTCACCGCGCTCGCCTCCACCGTGCTGCTGGCCGGCAGCGGCTGGGGCTGGTACCTCGGTCAGGTCGCCGACGCGAGCATGAACCGCACCGACGCCATCCCCACGAGCGGCAACGAGGGCATCGGCGACGCGATGAACATGCTGCTCGTCGGCAGCGACAGCCGGGCCGGCGCCAGCGAGGAGGAGCTGACCCAGCTCAACACCGAGGCGAACGACGGCGTCAACACCGACACGATGATCCTGGTGCACGTGCCGGCCGACGGGTCCGAGGCGTCGTTCGTCTCGTTCCCGCGCGACTCCTTCGTGGACATCCCCGGGTACGGCAAGCACAAGCTCAACGCCGCCTACGCCTACGGCTACTACCAGGACGCCGGCGACGACGCGACGGACAGCGAGCGCCAGGCCTCCGGCGCGCAGCTGCTCATCAAGACGATCAGCGGCCTGACCGGGCTGTCGATCGACCACTACGCCGAGGTCGACCTGCTCGGGTTCTTCAAGCTCTCCGAGGTCGTCGGCGGCGTGGAGGTCAACCTCTGCGCACCGGCCAAGGAGCCCAACTCCGGCGTCGACCTGCCCGCCGGCGTGCAGACCATCTCCGGCGAGCAGGCCCTGGCGTTCGTCCGCCAGCGGCACGGTCTGCCCGGCGGCGACTTCGACCGGATCGTCCGCCAGCAGACGTTCATGGCCGGGATGATCCGCAAGATGATGTCGGACAACGTGCTGCTGGACCTCGGCAAGCAGCGCCGGCTGGTCGAGGCCGCCGCCGACTCGCTGACCGTGGACGAGAACCTCAAGCTGCTCGACCTGGCCGCGCAGATGCAGTCGGTGACGCCCGACAGCATCCAGTTCCAGACGGTGCCCAACCTCGGCACTGACCGGGACCCGGACGCCGGTTCGATCGTCCGGCTGGAGGACCCGAAGGCGTTGAAGGCCTTCTTCGCCGATCTCTCCGCCGAGCCGGAACCTGCCGCCGGCACCACTGCCCCGCCGGCCGAGGTCGTCGAGCCCGTGCCGGCCGCCGACGTGCCCGTCGCGGTCTACAACGGCTCGGGCACCTCGGGTCTGGCCGCCTCCACGGCCACCGAGCTCGAGGAGCAGGGCTTCCCGATCACCACCACGGGGAACGCGGACAGCCGGGACTACGAGGCCACCGAGATCCGCTATGCCGCCGGCGACGAGACGCTCGCCGCGACCCTGGCCGCGGCCATCCCCGGCGCCGTTCCCGTCGAGTCCGACGAGCCGGCGAAGGGCACCGTGCACCTGGTCCTGGGCGCGGACTTCAACGGCGTCGGGCAGCCGGTCACCTCCCCGGAGCCCACGGCGCCCGCCGTTCCCGAGGACACGTTCACGGCCGCGGACACCGGCTGCATCAACTGATCAGAAGGGCAGGCGGCGGAAGACCGCGCGCGGCGTGTGCCGCAGACCGCTCATGACGAAGCGCATCGCGCCCGGCACCCACACGGTGTGCCGGCCCTTGCGGACGCCGGCGACGATCGCCTCGGCCACCGCCTCGGGCGTCGTGGACAGCGGCGCCTCGGGCAGGCCCTCGGTCATCTTGGACCGGACGAACCCCGGGCGGACGACGAGGACCGATACCCCGGTACCCACGAGCGAGTCGGCCAGGCCGGAGTAGAAGGCGTCGACGCCGGCCTTGGTCGAGCCGTAGACGTAGTTGGACCGGCGGGCCCGCTCCCCGGCGACCGACGACAGCGCGACGATCGCCCCGTGCCCCTGGTTGCGCATCCGGTTGGCCAGCACCGTGCCGACGACGACCGGCGCCACGAAGTTGACCTGCCCGAGCGCGCCCGCGGCGGCGGGGTCGGAGGCGAGGGAGTCCTGATCGCCGAGCTGGCCGAAGGCGACCACGGCGACGTCGATGTCACCGCCGGCCGCGGCGGCCGCGACCATGCGTTCCGGCGAGCCCGCGTCCTCGGCGTCGAAGTGCACGACCTCGACCACGGCACCCGCGGCCGTCAGCTCCTGGGCGACGGCGGCCCGCCGGGGGGTGTCGCGGGCCGCGACGACAACGCGCAGCGGCCGCTCCTGCAGGTACCGCCGCGCGGTCGCGACCGCGATGTCGGAGGTGCCGCCGACGAGCAGCAGCGAGCTCGGGGATCCGAGGGCGTCGATCACAGGGAGAGCCTCCTGGCCAGGTCGGACGTGAAGACGCCGTCGGGGTCGACGCGCCTGCGGACGGCGCGGAAGTCGTCGAGCCGCGGGTACATCGTCGCGAAGGTCTCCGGGCGGACCCGGGAGTCTTTGGCGAGGTAGGTCCGGCCCTCGGCGGCGACGACGACCTCGTCGAGGGAGTCGAGCAGGCCGGCCAGCCCCTTCATCACGGGGATGTCCAGGGCCAGCGTCCAGCCGGGAGAGGGGTAGGACAGCATGCCGGGGTTGCCGGGGCCGAACCGCTTGAGCACGGCGAGGAAGGACGCCGTCCCGAAGGAGCTCAGCCGGTCCAGCACCTCACGCATGGCCTCTTCCTGCCCGAACGGGACCGTGACCTGGTACTGCACGAAGCCGCGCGGGCCGTAGATGCGGTTCCAGCCGCCCACCGCGTCGAGCGGGTGGAAGAACGTGGGGATGCTCTGCAGCTGGTCGCGCTTCCGGGTGGGCGCCTTGCGGTACCAGAGCTCGTTGAAGGCGGCCACGGTCGCCAGGTTCAGCAGCCCGGGCGGGAATACGTCGGGCACCGAGATCTTGATCGAGCCGTGGTACTCCAGTGGATCGGCCCGGCGCTTGGGCGGCAGCTCGTCGAGCGCCGCGAACCGGCCGCGGGTCACCACCGAGCGGCCCATCCGCTTGCCCTTGGCGAGGGTGTCGATCCAGGCCACCGAGTACTCGTAGAGGTGGTCGGTCTCGGCCAGCAGCGTCATGAGCGAGTCGAGGTCCGGTGTCCGGTCGGTGTCGACCAGGCAGCGCGAGGACTCGATCGGCTTGAGCTGCACCTGCGCCCGCAGGATGACGCCGGTCAGGCCCATGCCGCCCGCGGTGGCCCAGAACAGGTCCGGGTCCTGGTCGGGGCCGACCCGGTGGACCTCGCCGTCGGCGGTGAGCAGGTCCAGCCAGCGGACGTGCTGGGCGAAGCTGCCGGCCACGTGGTGGTTCTTGCCGTGGATGTCCGCGCCGATCGCGCCGCCGACCGTCACCAGCCGGGTGCCGGGGGTCACCGGCACGAAGAAGCCCTGGGGGACGAAGCGGTTCATGAGCTCGTCGAGGGAGATGCCCGCCTCGACGTCGACCAGCCCGGTCCCGGGGTCGAAGGCCAGCACGGCGTCGGCCGCGGTCATGTCGAGCACGTGGCCGCCGGCGTTCTGCGCGGCGTCGCCGTAGCTGCGCGCCAGGCCCCGGGCCACGACGCCGCGACCGGTGGCCGACGCGACCGCGAGCACGGCGCGGACCTCCGCGTCGTCGTGCACGGGGGTGAGCACGGCGGGCGTGGGAGCCGTCCGGCCCCAGCCGTTGAGCAGAGTGGTGTCAGACATCGAAGACTCCCAACGCCATGGTCACGACCCACAGCACACCGAGGCAGAGCAGGACGCGGTCGTGCAGGACGATCTCCTCGGGCGCACCGGCGGCCCCCTTGTCGACGTCCACGGCGTACCGCAGGATCGCCATCACGAACGGTGCGATGGAGATGGTCGACCACGGGACGCCGTCCTGGATCTCCCCCATCTCGAAGGCCCACAGGCTGTAGGCGGTGACCGCCACGCCCGCGGACAGGCTCCACACGAAGCGCAGGTAGCTGGCCGAGTACTCCTTGAGCGTCTTGCGCGTGGCGGCGGCGTCGCCGACCAGCACGAGCTCGGAGTACCGCTTGCCGGCCACCATGAACAGCGACCCGAAGGCGGCGACCAGCAGGAACCACTGGGAGAGCAGCAGGCCCGCGGCGACCCCGCCCGCGATCCCGCGCAGCAGGAAGCCGGAGGCGACGACGGCGAGGTCGATCACCGGCTGGTTCTTGAGGAGGATGCAGTAGGCGATCTGGATGACGATGTAGCTGGCGAGGACGAACGCCAGCTCCGGCCGGGTCAGCAGCACCGCCGCGACCAGCGCGATGGTGATCAGCGCCGCGGCCATGAGCAGGGCCAGCCAGCGCGGCACGATGCCGGCGGCGATCGGCCGGAACCGCTTGCGCGGGTGCCGGCGGTCCTCGTCGACGTCGATCGTGTCGTTGATCAGGTAGACGGCCGAGGCCGCGAGGCAGAACAGCACGAAGGCGACGGCCGTCGGCCGCATCACCTCGGCGTTGAAGATCTCGCCGGCGGCCAGCGGAGCGGCCAGCACCAGGACGTTCTTGACCCACTGCCGCGGACGCAGGGCCCGGACCAGGCCCCATGCGAAACTGCCCCGGAAGCCGGGCAGTCGGGGAGCGAGCGGCAGTTGCGCCTCGTCCTCGGCCGCCGGTGGGATCTCGGGCGCCGGCGCGGGGGTCGACTGGGGGTGCACGGTCACGCCTTCCTGCCTGCATCGCGGATCGTGCGACGCCGCACGGCCGAAGCCACGCCGGCGCCGAGGGCGGCGCCCGCCAGCACGTCCGACGGGTAGTGGACGCCCAGGAGGACCCGGGAGACCAGCATGACGACGGTCACCGCTGCCATCGGCGGCCCGCCGAGCATCGGCCCGAACCCGACGGCCGCCGCGGCCGTGGAGCAGCTGTGCGCGCTCGGGAAGGACAACCGGCTCGGCGTCCCGACCAGCGGGGGGACGTCCTCCAGCGAGGGCCGGACCCGGCGCACCACGCGCTTGACCACGACGCCGGCCGCATGCGCGGCGACGACCCCCGCCGCACCGGACACCCACTCGTCGCGACGACGACCGGTGGCCCACCCGGCGGCGCCGAGCGCCAGCCAGCCGAGGGCGTGCTCGCCGAAGTGGGACAGCCCTCGTGCGACAGGCACGGCCGGGGTGTGCCCCAGCGCGCGGCGCGTCGTGCGCAGGACCGCGTGGTCGATCCGGGTGAGGGCAGCGCTCGGTGCGGTCATCGAGCGTCGACTCTAGACGGGCGGCTGCGTCGTCGCCGGGACGACGCGGGGCGGACCGCTCCGTCGCAAC
>JBBSKB010000087.1:0-14218 GCA_038256725.1 Mycobacteriales bacterium
CAACCGCGATTTCCTGGCCGCGGTCCTACGGCACCCCGCCTTCCTCGACGGCGACACCACCACCGACTTCATCGAGCGCCACGCGCCGGCCCCCCGGCTCGTCCTGGACGACGACGCGCTGCGCCGGGTGGCCACGGCCGCGGCACTCTGGCTGCAGGGCCGCAACCGCGCGGAGGCCGGCGTGCTGCGCGCGGTGCCCAGCGGATGGCGCAACGCCCGGCTGCCCGACTCGTCGGTGCGCTTCCGGCACCGGGACGACGACGTCGAGATCGGCTACCGAGCCCTCCGGGACGGCACGTTCGCGGTGCGCGATCTCGGGGCGGCCCGGATCCACGCCTGGTCGGCGACGGGCATCGACGTCGAGCTCGACGGGCGGCGGGCCCGTTACGCCGTCACGGCTGCCCCGGCCGTCGACGGCGACCGGCTGCACGTCCAGACCCCGCACGGCACGGTGGAGCTCGCCGTCGTCCCGCGGTTCGTGCCGCCCGGTGCGGCCGGTGTGGAGGGCGGGTTCGTCGCGCCGATGCCCGGCGTCGTCCTCGACGTGCGCTGCGCGGTGGGGGACCGGATCACCGCCGGGCAGACGCTGGTGCTGCTCGAGGCCATGAAGATGGAGCACCACGTGCGGGCGCCCTACGCAGGCGTCGTCGGCGAGGTGCGGGTCGCCGTCGGCCAGCAGGTCGAGAACGGCGCGGTCCTGCTCGTCGTCGAGCCCGAGGTGCCCGATGCCTGAGCCGCTGCGGATCGCCAACTGCTCCGGGTTCTACGGCGACCGGCTCTCCGCCGCCCGCGAGATGGTCGAGGGCGGGCCGATCGACGTCCTCACCGGCGACTGGCTGGCCGAGCTGACCATGCTGATCCTGGCGCGCAGCCGGGCGTCGCGGCCCGGTGGCGGCTACGCCCGCACCTTCGTGACGCAGATGAGCCACGTCATGGGCACCTGCCTCGACCGCGGCATCAAGGTCGTCGCCAACGCCGGCGGCCTGGATCCGGCCGGCTGCGCCGAGGCGGTCGCCGAGGTGGCAGCGTCGTTGGGGCTGTCGCCGACCATCGCCTACGTCAGCGGCGACGACCTGCTGCCCCGGCTGGACGAGCTCACCACCGCGGGCATCGACCTCGCGCACCTGGACACCGGGGCGCCGCTGGGCGACCCGGCGCGGTTCATCAGCGCCAACGCCTACCTCGGCTGCTGGGGCATCGTCGACGCGCTGAACTCGGGCGCGGACATCGTCATCACCGGGCGGACCACCGACGCCGCGATCGTCTGCGGGCCGGCCGCCTGGCACCACGGCTGGGCGCGGGACGACTGGGACGCCCTGGCCGGCGCCGTCGTCGCCGGACACGTGATCGAGTGCGGAACCCAGGCCACCGGCGGCAACTACTCCTTCTTCACCGAGGTGCCGGGCATGGTCCGCACCGGCTTCCCGTGGGCCGAGATCGCCGGCGACGGCGCCTCGGTCATCGGCAAGCACGACGGCACCGGCGGGCAGGTCTCGATCGGCACGGTCACCTCGCAGCTGCTCTACGAGATCGGCGGCCCGGCCTACCTCGGCCCCGACGTCACCGCCCGCTTCGACACCGTGGCGCTCGAGCAGGTCGCCCCCGACCGGGTGCGGATCAGCGGAGCGCGTGGCGAGCGGCCGCCGTCGACGCTCAAGGTCGCGATGAACTCGCTCGGCGGCTTCCGCACCGACCTCGGCATCGCCTTGGTCGGCCTGGACGTCGAGGCGAAGGCGGCGCTGGTCGAGGAGGCCTTCTGGGCCGCCTGCCCCTACGGGCCGGCCGACTTCGCCGACGTGACGACGACGCTGGTGCGCGCCGACAAGGAGGACCCGGCGACCAACGAGGAGGCCGTCGCGGTCTGGCGCCTGACGCTCAAGGACGCCGACGAGCGCAAGCTCGGCCGGTCGGTCGGCGCGGCGATGACCGAGCTCGCGCTGGCCACCATCCCGGGGTTCTTCGGCGTCGGCGGGGGAGGCCGGGACGCCCGCCCCTACGGCGTCTACCGCCCCGCGGTGGTGCCGGCCGAGCTCGTGCCGCAGTCGGTGACCGTCCTGGGCGGGGCGACGACGACGGTGCTCTCCACCGCCCCCGCGACGCCGGCCGCGCCGGTCGAGCCCCTGCCCGGTCCGTCGGCTGCTGCGCCGGGCGGCCCGACGTCGCGGGTGCCGCTCGGCCGCGTCGTCGGCGCGCGGTCGGGGGACAAGGGCGGCAACGCCAACCTCGGCGTCTTCGCCCGCACCGACGCCGCCTGGGCCTGGCTGGACGGCTTCCTCACTCCCGAGCGGCTCACCGCACTGCTGCCCGAGACCGCTCCGCTGCGGGTCGACCGGCACCGGTTGCCGGCGCTGCGCTCGCTCAACTTCGTCGTCCACGGCCTGCTCGACGAGGGCGTCGCCGCCTCCACCCGGCAGGACGGGCAGGCCAAGAGCCTGGGGGAGTGGCTGCGCGCCCGGCACGTCGACGTCCCGGTGGCGCTGCTCGAGGAGCTGCCGTGACAGCGCTGGCCACCGTCGAGCGCCCGCGGCCGGTCCTCGACCGCGAGCGGGAGGAGCAGCTCACCGAGCGGCAGCGCGAGGTGCTGCGGCAGCTCGACGCGATGTTCCGCGACGGCTTCGCCGAGCTGACCATGGCCGAGATCGCCGCGCGGGCCGGCTGCTCGTTGCGCACCCTGTACGCGCTGGCGCCGAGCCGGGACGCGCTGGTCCTCATGGTCGTCGACCGGCAGCTGTGGCGGATCGGCGGCAACGCGCAGCGGATCCTCACCGACCGGATGCCGCCGCTGGACGCGATCCGCGCCTACCTCCGGGCGGCGCACGTGGCAGTCGGCCGCGCGACCCACGCCTGGTCGCGCGACATCGACACCGTGCCTGCGGTGCGGGCGCTGGTGGACAGCCACAACCAGTACCTGATCGACGTCACGCGGATCCTCCTGGACGCCGCGGTCACCCGCAGCGACATCACCGACGTCGACACGGCAGCGGTGGCCCGGGTGCTCGCCGGCCTGGGCCGCAGCTTCGCCGACCCGGAGGTGGCGCGCACGCTGCGCAGCTCGCCCCAGCAAGCCGCCGACGAGGCGGTCGAGATCATCCTGAAGGGACTCACCCCATGACCGACGTCGCCGCCGTCGCCGCTGACCTGGCCGCCGAGCACGAGGTGCTCGACGCCGTGCTCGCCGGGCTGACCGACGAGCAGTGGGCCACGCCCACGCCGAGCCCGGGCTGGACCGTCGCCGACCAGATCGGCCACCTCACCTACTTCGACGGCGCCGCCGTGCTGGCGCTCACCGACGAGGCGGCCTTCGCCGCCTCGATCGGCCCGCTGCTGGCGGACATGGACGGCGTCACGTTGCACCGCGATCACCCGCCGGCCGAGCTGCTCGCCGCGTGGCGGGCCAACCGCTCCCGGCTGCTCGACGTCGTCGGGCAGGTCGACCCGGGGGGCCGGGTGCCCTGGTACGGGCCGTCGATGAGCGTGCGCTCGTTCCTCACCGCCCGGCTCATGGAGACGTGGGCGCACGGGCAGGACGTCGTCGACACCGTCGGCATCACCCGGGAACCGACCGACCGGTTGCGGCACATCTGCCAGATCGGGTTCATCACGCGGACGTGGACCTACGCCAACCGCCGCGAGGAGCTGCCCGCCGCCGACGTCCGCCTGGAGCTGGTCGCACCGTCCGGCGAGACCTGGCGCTGGGGTCCCGAGGACGCGGCGCAGTCCGTCCGCGGACCTGCGCTGGACTTCTGCCTCGTCGTCACCCAGCGCCGGCACGTCGACGACACCGCCCTGCAGACACAAGGCGCGGCCGCCCGCGACTGGATGGAGAAGGCGCAGGCCTTCGCCGGCGGCGCGACCGACGGACCGCCGCCGGCGGTGCGTTCCTGACCTTCCCGACCGCTCCCTCGACCCACCACCGACACCCCACCAGCGAGAGGCACCCCCCGTGCGCACTGCCGCCACCGACCTCGTCGGGATCGACGTCCCGATCTTCGCCTTCAGCCACTGCCGCGACGTCGTCGCCGCCGTCACCAACGCCGGCGGGCTCGGCGTCCTGGGCGCCGTGGCGCACACCCCGGAGCAGCTCGACATCGACCTCGCCTGGATCGAGGCGGAGGTCAAGGGCCGGCCCTACGGCGTCGACCTGCTCGTCCCGGAGAAGTTCGCCGGCTCCGAGTCCGGCGGCCTGGACCGCGCAGCGCTGGACGGGCTGCTGCCCGCCGGGCACCGCGAGTGGCTCGACGGTCTGCTCGACCGCTACGGCATCCCGCCGCTGCCCGCCGACACCCCGACCGGCGGGCGCAGCTCCGGCGTCGGCGGCATGCGGGTCGACCCGAAGAGCATGGCGCCGCTGCTCGACGTCCTCTTCGCCCACGAGACCAAGCTCGTCGCCTCCGCGCTCGGCCCGCCGCCGCCGCACTTCATCGAGCGCGCGCACGGTGCCGGCATCCCCGTCGCCGCGCTCGCCGGCTCGGTGCACCACGCGATCAAGCACCAGGAGGCCGGGGCCGACCTGATCGTCGCCCAGGGCACCGAGGCCGGCGGCCACACCGGGCAGATCGCCACGATGGTGCTCGTGCCCGAGGTCGTCGACGCCGTGGGCCCGGTGCCCGTCCTCGCCGCCGGCGGCATCGGCCGCGGCCGGCAGCTCGCCGCAGGCATGGCGCTGGGCGCCGACGGCGTCTGGTGCGGCTCGGTGTGGCTGACCACCGAGGAGGCCGAGACCAACCCCGCGGTCAAGGAGAAGTTCCTGCGCGCCGGGCTCGGCGACACCGTCCGCTCGCGGTCGATGACCGGCAAGCCGGCGCGGATGCTGCGCAGCCCGTGGACCGAGGAGTGGGAGTCCGCCGAGGGCCCCGGCACGCTGCCGATGCCGCTGCAGCCGATGCTCGTCGGCGAGGCGCAGGCCCGGATCAACCGGGTCGCCGGCACGCCCGGGACGCCGGCCAACGACCTGGCGACCTACTTCGTCGGCCAGATCGTGGGCAGCGCCAGCATGAGCACGGTCCGGCCCGCGCGCCGCGTCGTCCTCGAGATGGTCGAGGAGTTCGTCGAGGCGATCGAGCGGCTGAACCGCTTCGTCGAGAGCTGACGCACGCCCGCTTCACGGCGAGTTCGGCGATCTCGCCCCCGTCACGGCGCTGAAGGGGGCGAGACCGTCGGTGCCGTTGCTGCGCAGCCCCGGGGTACGACCGTTATCCCCAACATTCACGCGCATTCCACCGTGGTGCGGTAGGGACCCGACGCGCAGACCTGTTCAGAGCTCGGTGAGAGCGAGGCACTCCGGGCAGGGGGACGACGACCCGAGCCCGCGCGGGCCGTTCCACTTCCCCTGGACGACGTCGACCGACGCGCCGCAGATACCGGCCCAGGGCGCCGGGAGGTCCGCGGTCTCCGCCAGGACGGCGTGCGCCAGCCCGGTGCTCTGGTTCCGGCCGGCGGCGTGGTCGCTGCTGCTCATGGTTCCCAGCATGCGGGGGCAGCTGCCGGGTGCGTCGACGGGGTGCCGGCCCTCCGATCGGCGCCGGCGTCCCTTGATCGGTCCCTCCGCGCGGGGCAGGCTGTGAGCCGGACCACAGCCGCACCAGCAGGAGGAGGCGAGCCGGCTCATGGCGAAGGAGACAGCCGCAGCGCCCGCGCCACGGCCTGCCCGGCAGGTGCGCAACATCGCCCTGGTCGGCCACACCGGAGCGGGCAAGACCACCCTGGCCGAGGCGCTGCTCGTCGCCACCGGGGCACTGCCCCGCGCCGGCCGGGTCGAGGACGGCACGACCTGCCTGGACACCGAGGAGGTCGAGATCCGGCAGCGGCGCTCGGTGTCGCTGGGCGTCGCGACGGTCGAGCACGCCGGGCACCGCATCACCCTCCTGGACACCCCGGGGGCGCCGGACTTCGTGGGTGAGCTGAGGGCCGGTCTCCGGGCCGCCGACGCCGCCCTCTTCGTCGTCTCGGCCGTGAACGGGGTGGACGCGACCACCGTCGCCCTGTGGCAGGAGTGCGCAGCCGTCGGGATGCCGCGCGCGGTGGTCCTCACCCAGATCGACCGGCCCCAGGCCGACGTCGACGACGCCGTCCGGCTCTGCCAGGTGCTGCTGGGGGAGAACGTCTTCCCGGTGCACCTCGTCGACCGGGCCACCGACGGCTCGGTGCGCCGTCTCGTCTCGCTGCTCGACCCCGAGGCCGCCGCGAGCGAGAACCAGGCCGACCGGCTCCGGGCGGAGCTGATCGAGGGCATCATCGGCGAGAGCGAGGACGAGGCGCTCATGGAGCGCTACCTCGCCGGTGACCAGCTGGTCCAGGCCGACCTCGTCGCCGACCTCGGGACCGCGGTCGCCCGCGGGCACTTCCACCCGGTGCTGTGCGCGGCCCCGCCCTCGGGCATCGGCGTCGACTCCCTCCTGGAACTCGTGGTGGCGGGCTTCCCGAGCCCCGCCGAGCACGGCTGCCCACCCGTCACCCGGCCGGACGGGGGCACGGCGCCGGCTCTGGACTGCGACCCTGACGGCCCGCTGGTCGCCGAGGTGGTCAAGACGACGACCGACCCCTACGTGGGCCGGGTCTCGCTCGTGCGCGTCTTCTCCGGCACCCTGCGTCCCGACATCGCCGTCCACGTCTCCGGTCACGGGCTGGCCGACCGCGGGCATCCCGACCACGACCTCGACGAGCGGATCGGCGCGATCACCTCACCGCTGGGCTCGCTGCTGCGGCCGGTACCCGCCTGTCCGGCCGGGGACATCTGCGCGATCGCCCGGCTGACCGGCGCGGAGACCGGTGACACGCTGTCGTCGCCGGAGGAGCCGCGGCTGGTCGCACCGTGGGAGCTGCCCACCCCGCAGCTGCCGGTGGCCCTGGAGGCGGCCTCGCGGTCGGACGAGGACCGGCTGGCCACCGCGCTGGTCCGGCTGGTCGCCGAGGACCCGACGGTGCGGCTCGAGCGCCGTCCCGAGACCGGGCAGCTGCTGCTGTGGTGCGTGGGCGACGCGCACGCCGAGGTGCTGCTGGACCGGTTGCGCAGCCGGCACGGCGTCTCGGTCACCACCGTCCCGGTCCGGGTGCCTCTGGTGGAGACCCTGGCCGGCCCGGCGCGGGTGACGGCCCGGCACGTGAAGCAGTCCGGCGGGCACGGGCAGTACGCCGTCGTCGTGGTGGAGGGGGAGCCGGGGGAACCCGGCAGCGGCATCGCCTTCGCGCAACGGATCGTGGGCGGCACGGTGCCCAGCCAGTTCCACGCCAGCGTGGAGAAGGGCGTGCGGATGCAGGCCGAGCGCGGCCTGGGTGGGGATCGCGCCGTCGTCGACCTGCTCGTCACCTTGGTGGACGGCAAGGCGCACTCGGTCGACTCCTCCGACGCCGCCTTCCAGGCCGCGGGGGCGCAGGCACTGCGCGAGCTGGCCGCAGCCGCGGGCACCCGCGTGCTGGAGCCGTGGTGCGAGGTGGACGTCCGGGTGCCCGCCGACCACGTCGGCGCAGTGATGAGCGACCTGTCCTCGCGGCGGGCGCGGGTCACCGGCAGCGACACCGACCCGGCCTCCGACCGGGCGACGGTGCACGCCGAGGTGCCCGAGATCGAGCTCCTCGCCTATCCCGGCGTGCTGCGCTCGATCACCCACGGCACCGGCTCCTTCGACCGCCGCCCGCTGGGCCACGAACCTGCTCCCGCCTCGTTCTCGGTCCCGGCCTGAGCCCTCGAGGGAGGGCGGTCCGCCCGCGGACCCGCCGCCGTCCGGCGAGTGACGGCCGCGATCCCGCCGTCCACTAGCCTCTGCGCAGGGGGAACTTCGGGCGGGAGGGGATCGTGACGTCGTCGAACGGGCCGTCGGCCGAGACGACGACGGCGCACGGTGCCGGCTTCGTCGGTCGGGACGAGCTCCCCGACCGGGTGTGGACGCTGCCCAACGCGCTGTCCCTGCTGCGCCTGCTGGGCGTGCCGCTGTTCCTGTGGCTGCTGCTCGGGCCGGAGGCGGACGGCTGGGCCGTCATCGTGCTCATGGTGTCGGGCATCACCGACTGGGCCGACGGCAAGCTCGCCCGCTGGCTGGACCAGAGCAGCCGGCTCGGCGCGCTGCTGGACCCGGCCGCCGACCGCCTCTACATCGTCTGCACGCTGGTCGCCCTCGCCCTGCGCGAGATCGCACCGGTCTGGCTGGTCGCGCTGCTCCTGGGCCGGGAACTCGTCCTCGGCGGGATGCTGCTGGTCCTGCGCCGGTACGGCTATCCGCCGCTGCAGGTGCACTACCTGGGCAAGGCCGCGACCTTCCTGCTGCTCTACGCCTTCCCCGGGCTGCTGCTCGCCGACGGCACCGGCTGGCTGGCGACCGCGATCGAGCCCTTCGCGTGGGCGTTCACCATCTGGGGAACGGCCCTCTACCTGCTGGCCGGCCTGTTCTACGTCGCCCAGGTGGTGGGGATCGTCCGGGCCGAGCGGGCCCCCGCGGCGGGCGCGGTGCCGTGACCGCTCGTCCTCCGGGTGGCGGACCGCGTTCCCTGGGCGCCTCGCTGCTCGACGACGTGCTGGCCGAGACCCTCGACCCGGCCTACGCCCAGGCGGCGGAGGCGCGGGCCGCCGCCGGCCCGGACGCCGCCGGCCCCCGGTGGCGCGGGCGGCTGCTGGTCGCGCTCACCCTCGTCGTGGCCGGCGTGCTCGCCGCGGTCACCTACGACGAGGCCGCCGCCCGGCTGCAGGGGCGGCAGGAGATCCGTGCGGCGCTGGTGGACGACATCCGCGCCGAGTCCGACGCCAGCGACGCCCTGGCGGCCGAGCTCGAGGAGCTCCGGACGGAGGTGGGACGGGCGCGTGACGAGCTGCTGGCGTCCTCCACGACCGGCCAGCGGGCGCTCGACGAGCTCGCCCGGGCCGAGGCGGGGGCGGCCGCGCAGCCGGTCCGCGGACCGGGGCTGCTGGTCACGCTGGCCAACGCCGGCTCGGACGCCGACGACGACCCGGTCGGCGGCGGCACCGAGACCGACGTCCGCGGCCGCGTGCGCGACGGCGACCTCCAGCAGGTGGTCAACGCGCTCTGGGCCGCCGGCGCCGAGGCGATCAGCATCAACGGGCAGCGCCTGGGGCCGACCAGCGCCATCCGGTTCGCCGGCGAAGCCGTGCTCGTCGACTTCCGGCCGGTGACCAACCCCTACGAGGTGCGCGCCATCGGCGATCCCGAGAGCCTCTCCAGCGGGTTCCTCGCCAGCCCCGAGGTCGGCGCCCTCGCCCTCATCGAGGAGACCTACGGGCTCCGCTTCGACTTCGCGCGCAAGGACGACCTGAGCCTGCCCGCGGCCAGCACCCCCGAGCTGCGTGCGGCCCGCCCGGTGACCGACGAGCCCACCGCCCCACCGACCGACCCCGCGACCGGAGACTGACCCGTGATCCCGATCCTCGGCCTGGTGGCCGGCGTCCTGCTCGGCCTGCTGCTGGACCCCACCGTCCCCCTGGGGCTGCAGCCCTACCTGCCGATTGCGGTGGTGGCCGCGCTGGACGCCGTCTTCGGGGGCTTCCGCGCCCGGCTCGACGGCATCTTCGACGCGAAGGTCTTCGTCATCTCGTTCGTGTCGAACGTCGTCGTCGCGGCGCTCATCGTCTTCCTCGGCGACCAGCTCGGCGTCGGTGCGCAGCTGTCCACCGCCGTCGTCGTCGTCCTCGGCATCCGCATCTTCGGCAACGCCGCCGCCATCCGGCGGCACATCTTCCGCGCATGAGCACCGACCCGCACCCGGTCGACCCGCCTCCGCCGGCGGCCGAGGGCACCCCGCCCGCCCGCCGGCGCGACCTGCCCGCGGCCCTGCTGATCGGCGTGCTCACCCTCCTGCTCGGCTTCGCCTTCACGGTGCAGGTGCGCAACTCCGACGACGAGCAGGTGCTGGCCGGCGCGCGCGAGGAGGACCTGGTGCGCATCGTGGACGAGGTCAGCTCCCGGGGGGTCCGGTTGCGCGAGCAGATCGCCGACCAGCGCAGCGCCCTGCGGCAGCTCACCAGCTCCGACAGCGAGACCGCCTCGGCGCTGGAGGAGGCCGGCACCCGGGCCGCCGCGCTCGGCGTCCTCAACGGCACCGCACCCGCGGAGGGGCCGGGGCTGCGCATGACCGTGCGGGATCCGGACGACGACCTGCGGGTCACCGACCTCATCGACGTCATCCAGGAGCTGCGCGGCGCGGGCGCGGAGACGATGCAGTTCGACGGCGTGCGCGTGGGGTTGAGCACGGCGGTCACCGGCACCCCCGGGTCGCTGCTCGTCGACGGGCGCCCCATCACCGCGCCCTACGAGGTGCTGGTGCTCGGCTCGCCGCAGGACCTGGAGACCGCGCTCAACATCCCCGGGGGAGTGGTGCAGGCCGTCGGCAGCCGCGGCGGGGCGGTGACGATCGAGCAGGTGACCGAGCTGCTCGTCGACGCGTTGCGGCCGCTCCCGGAGGCTCAATACGCTGCGCCGGACGACGACGACTGAACCCGTCGACCGACCCCCGCACCACCCCACCTCCTCCCTGGGAGAAGATCCCCCACATGGCCACTCCGGACGACCGCCGTTACACCGACCAGCACGAGTGGGCGCTCGTGCAGGGCACCGACGGGACAGGGACCATCGTCCGCGTCGGCATCACCGACCACGCCCAGGACGCCCTCGGGGACATCGTCTTCGTGCAGCTGCCCTCGGTGGGCGACGAGGTGACCCCGGGGACGCCGATCGGGGAGGTCGAGTCGACCAAGTCGGTGTCCGACGTCTACGCGCCCGTCGCCGGCGTCGTGGCCGCGGTCAACGACGCACTCACCGACGCGCCGGAGACGCTCAACGCCGATCCGTACGGGGCGGGCTGGCTGGTGGAGATCAGCGTGCCCGGTGAGGGCGGCGACCCCATCGGTGCGCTGCTGGACGCCGAGGCCTACCAGGCGCTGGTCGACGGCTCCTGACGGCCCCGCCTGCGACGCCGCCCGCGCTCCTGCTCACTATGATCGTAACGGGGGACGGAGTCGCCGGTGACCTGCCGCGCAGCTCCCGATCCCGACCCTGCAGCTGCGGTTGACCCTCGGGTCCACCGCTGGTTCCATGACCACGGCCCGCCGCATCCGCGGTGACCGACACACGACGGGCCGTCCGGCCCGTCGTCCGCCGGCCGCCCGCGGCCTGTCCCAGGCCCGCGGCGACGCCCCTCGCACCGGAGGAGACGCAACGTGCACTGCACTCGATGTGGACATGAGAACCCCGAGGGCAGTCGCTTCTGCGCCCAGTGCGGCTCGGCGCTCTCTCCCGAGCGGGTCGGCGAGTCGACCAGCGTGATCCCCAAGGTCGGGGGCGACGACTCCGGCGACCAGCCGGAGACGTCCGAGTCGCCCGCCGACGCGCACGCCGGCGCCGTCGAGTCCCTGCCGGCCGGGTCGGCCCTGCTCGTCGTGAAGCGCGGCCCGAACGCCGGCAGCCGCTTCCTGCTCGACCAGGACGTCACCACCGCCGGACGGCACCCGGACAGCGACATCTTCCTCGACGACGTGACGGTCAGCCGCCGGCACGTGGAGTTCCACCGCGAGGGCAGTGGCTTCTCCGTGCGCGACGTGGGCAGCCTCAACGGCACCTACGTCAACCGCGAGCCGGTGGACGTCGCCACCCTGTCGGGCGGCGACGAGGTCCAGATCGGCAAGTTCCGCCTCGTCTACCTGACCGGTCCCCGGACCGGCGAGCCGGCCGCTCGCTAGTGGGCGGTCCGGCTCGCTCCACGGGGGAGGCCGGCGACCAGCACACACCGCGCCTCACCATCGGCGAGGTGCTCGCAGTGCTGCGGGACGACTTCCCCGACGTGACGATCAGCAAGATCCGCTACCTCGAGTCGGAGGATTTGGTCCACCCGCAGCGGACGCCGTCGGGGTACCGGAAGTTCTCCCGCGCCGACGTCAGCCGGCTGCGGTACGTGCTGACGGCGCAGCGGGACCACTACCTCCCGCTGCGCGTCATCAAGGACCACCTCGAGGCGCTCGACCGCGGGGAGCCGGTGCCGGACAGCTCCGGCCCGGCCGCCGTGCCGCCGCGCGCTCCCGGCAACGCCGAGGGCGAGGCCGCGCCGCTGACCCCGGACCAGTTCGCCCGGGCGGCGGGCCTCGAGCCCGACCAGCTCGCCGACTGCGTCCAGTTCGGCCTGCTCGCCACCGACGCCGAGGGACGGCACCCGGTCGCGGACCTGGCCGTCGCCCGGGCCGCCGCCGGACTGGCCCGGCACGGCATCGAGCCGCGCCACCTGCGGGTCTACCGCACCGGCGTGGAGCGCGAGGCCGGCCTGGTGGAACAGCTCGTCGCGCCGGTGCTGCGGGCCCGCTCGGAGGAGGCCCGCACCCGAGCCACGGAGAAGCTGCGCGAGCTGGCCGGGCTCTCCGCGCAGTTGCACACCGCGCTGCTGGAGGCGCGACTCCGGGAACTCCTGCGCCCCTGACTCCGGCGTACGGTGAACGCGTCGCTGTACCCGTCCGCCGCCTCAGACCCAGCCACCACACCGCCCCGCAGCCGGACGACGTCATCGGTCCGGACCGCCGGGCTCGCAGCCGAGGGAGCCGTACCGTGCAGGAGCTTCGAGTCGTCGGCGTCCGGGTGGAGCTGCCCGGGAACCAGCCGATCCTGCTGCTCAAGGAGACGCAGGGGGAGCGGTACCTGCCGATCTGGATCGGCGCGGTCGAGGCCGCGGCCATTGCGTTCGAGCAGCAGGGCGTGCGACCCGCCCGGCCCATGACGCACGACCTGCTCCGCGAGGTGATCGCCGCCCTCGGCGCCGAGCTCGAGGCGGTCAACATCACCGAGATGCGCGAGGGCATCTACATCGCCGAACTCGTCCTCGGCGACGAGCGGGTGGTCAGCGCCCGGCCGTCGGACGCGGTCGCCCTCGCCGTGCGCACCGGGGCACCGATCTTCGGGGCCGACGACCTGCTCGACGAGGTCGGCATCGAGATCCCCGACGAGCAGGAGGACGAGGTCGAGAAGTTCCGCGAGTTCCTCGACCAGATCTCGCCCGAGGACTTCGGCGCCGGTTCCGGCGGTGGCACCGCCTGACGGCGGCCGACCCAGGATCATCGGCAGGTCCGCGCCGCACTCCACTCGAAATGATGAGCGGGGCGACACGCCGCCCCGCTCAGTTGACCGGCCCCCTGGCCCGGCTTACGGTCGGCGAACAACAACGGTGTGACACCTGAGGTAGGTGGGCGCGAGCCACGATCCCCGACCTCGGGTACAACCGTCGACCCGCACCGCGCCAGCGGAGCGGGACTGAGGAGGACGCCGACGTGAGCGACCAGGACAAGGGCTCCCAGGGTCAGCTCTTCAGCGACGCCGCAGTCGGGGCCCCCGCGTACGACGAGGTCGACACCGACCTGGTCGGCTACCGCGGCCCGACCGCCTGCTCCGCTGCGGGGATCACCTACCGGCAGCTGGACTACTGGGCCCGCACCGGCCTCGTCGCACCGTCGGTCCGCAGCGCCACCGGCTCGGGCACCCAGCGGCTCTACTCGTTCCGCGACATCCTCGTGCTGAAGGTCGTCAAGCGACTCCTGGACACCGGCGTCTCCCTGCAGAACATCCGCAAGGCCGTCGACCACCTGCGCAACCATGGCATCAAGGACCTCGCCAACATCACGCTGTTCTCCGACGGCGCCACCGTCTACGAGTGCACCTCCGCCGAGGAGGTCGTCGATCTGCTGGCCGGCGGGCAGGGCGTCTTCGGCATCGCCGTCTCCGGGGCACTGCGCGAGCTGTCCGGCGAGCTCGCCGAGCTCCCCGCCGAGCGGCTCGACGGCGCGCCGATGGACTCCGCCGACGACGAGCTCTCCATGCGCCGCCGCCGCCGCGCCATGTGATCTCGCGGTCGGGCCCGGTCGTCGGGACCACCCGCTGGTACCGTCCTGCCGGTGGCAGACCGCTCTGAGACCGTCGCTGGAACCGAGGGCGGAGCGCTTCCGCCGCTGACCGGATCACTTCCGTCGCTGAACTCCCTGGACCCCGCCGGCTCGTTCGTCGCGCGGCACATCGGGCCGCGTGGGGGAGACACCGCCGCGATGCTCGAGGTCGTGGGGCACCCCACCCTCGAATCGCTCGCCGACGCGTGCGTCCCCGAGGGCGTGCGGGACCGCAGCCCGCTGGCCCTGCCGCCGGCGGCCGACGAGGCCGCCGTCCTCGCCGAGCTGCGCGAGCGGGCCTCCGAGAACCAGGTCTTCACCTCGATGATCGGCCTGGGCTACTCCGGCACGTTCACCCCG
>JBBSKB010000088.1:0-14123 GCA_038256725.1 Mycobacteriales bacterium
CGACTGGGACAGCGTCCACGACGACATCTTCGGCGACGAGTTCCTGCTCTCCCGCCCGCTGCTGACCGCCATCCGACGCACCGACCCGACCGTGCTGCTCATCGACGAGACCGACAAGGCCGACGTCGAGGTCGAGGGCCTGCTGCTGGAGGTGCTGTCGGACTTCCAGGTGACCATCCCCGAGCTGGGGACGATCACCGCCACCCGGCGCCCGATGGTCATCCTCACCTCCAATGCCACGCGCGAGCTGTCCGAGGCGCTCAAGCGCCGCTGCCTGTACCTGGCGCTGGACTACCCCTCGGCCGATCGCGAGCGCGAGATCGTGCTCTCGCGAGTGCCGGACCTGGCGCCCGGGCTGGCCGACCAGCTGGTCAAGACGGTGCGCGCGCTCCGGGCGATGGAGCTGAAGAAGTCGCCGTCGATCTCCGAGACGCTCGACTGGGCGCAGACGCTGCTCGAGCTGGGCCTGGACACCCTGGACGAGGGCGCCATGGCCTCCACCCTCGGGGTGGTGCTCAAGCACGCCAGCGACCAGGAGCGTGCCGCCGCCGAGCTCCGGCTCAACTGATGACCGCGCCGCTGAGCCGCTCCGAGGAGCTCGGGGGGCTGGCCGGGCACCTCGACGGGTTCGTGCGCGCGGTGCGCGCGGCCGGCATCCCGGTCGGCATCACCCAGGCCGTCGACGCCGCCGAGATCCTCACCGTCGTCGACCTGCTCGAGCGCGAGCAGCTGCGGCACGGCCTGGCGGCCGTGCTGCTGCAGCGCGCGGCCCAGCGGCCCGCCTACGACGTGCTGTTCGACCTCTGGTGGCCGCTGAGCGACCGGCCGAGGACCTCCTCGGACTCCGACGGGTCCGAGGAGGGCGACGAGGGTGGCGAGGGCGGCGAGCCCGGGCAGGGCGGTCCGCGCCAGGACGACGCCGCCCTGGCCAAGGCCATGCGCGAGCAGCTGTTCCAGCTGCTGCTCGAGGGCGACGAGGACGAGATCCGTCGGTTCGCCCGCCGGGCCGTGGACCGGCTCGGCAGCGGCCAGCCCAGCCCCACCGGGCAGTCGTACTTCAGCTACCGGGTGATGCGGGCCCTCTCGCCGGACACGCTGGTCGCCCAGCTGCTGGCCGGGCTGCTGGTCGAGGGCGACCGCGGCGGGCTCAACGAGCAGGTCGCCCGGCAGACGGTGCGCGAGCGGGTGGACGCGTTCAAGAACGCCGTCGAGACCGAGGTGCGGCGCCGCACGGCCGACGAGAAGGGGCGGGAGCGGGTCGCGAAGAACGCCGTCCGTCCGCTGGCCGACCAGATCGACTTCCTCCGGGCCCAGTCGACCGACCTCGCGGAGCTGCGTCGCACGGTGGCGCCCCTGGCGCGCCGGCTGGCCGTCCGGCTCTCCGCGCGGCGGAAGATCGGCCGCCAGGGCCGGCTCGACTTCCGCAAGACCGTCCGGGCCTCGCTGGGCACCGGCGGCGTGCCGGTGGTCACCCACCACCGGCCGCGCAAGGTGCACAAGCCGGAGCTGGTCGTGCTCTGCGACGTCAGCGGCTCGGTGGCCGGCTTCAGCCACTTCACCCTGATGCTGACCCAGGCGCTGCGCGAGCACTTCACCGGCGTGCGGGCCTTCGCCTTCGTCGACTCCACCGACGAGGTGACGCGGTTCTTCCGCCCGGGGGCCGACGTCGCGGACGCCGTGACCCGCATCGGACGGGAGGCGCAGGTGGTCGCCTTCGACGGGCACAGCGATTACGGCACGGCGTTCGAGGTGTTCGCCGACAAGTACGCCTCGGCGATCGGACCGAAGACCTCGCTGCTCGTGCTCGGTGACGGCCGGACCAACTACCGGCCGGCGGCGGTGCCGCTGCTCGCCAGCATGGTGCGCCGGTCCCGGTCCGCGCACTGGCTGAACCCCGAGCCACGCCGGCAGTGGGGGAGCGGGGACTCCGCCGCCGACCGCTACGGCGAGGTCATCGACATGGTGGAGTGCCGCAACGCCTCCCAGCTGGCGGACTTCATCACGACGCTCTGAACGCCGGCAGCGGGTCCGGGCGCTGCCCGGACCCGCTGCCGCGTGCGTGGTCCCGACGTCGCTAATTCCGTCGGGTGCCCGGTACGGCGTGTGCGCACGGGCACACCGGAATTCCGGTACCGGTGCGTAACCGAGCGCGTCCCGGCGCGTTGGTCATCGCGGTGTCGATGCTCTGGGGCATCGGCAACGCCCGACCGCGACAGGGCGGAGACGCCCGCGACCGGCTGCACGGGGGAGCCGGTCGCCGCGGGTCGCGGCACACCCGGATGCGTGACCCGGGCCGCCGTCTCCCTCGCACGAGCGGTGCGGCCAGGGCTCGTGGCGGCGCACCCGGATACGCTCGGTCGGTGACAGGCGGGCGAATCGGTGTGATGGGCGGGACGTTCGACCCCATCCACCACGGGCACCTCGTGGCCGCGAGCGAGGTCGCCGGGCTCTTCGGGCTCGACGAGGTCGTCTTCGTGCCGACCGGCCAGCCATGGCAGAAGAGCGACCGGCAGGTGAGCCCGGCCGAGGACCGCTACCTCATGACGGTCATCGCGACGGCGTCCAATCCCCGCTTCTCGGTGAGCCGCGTCGACATCGACCGGGGCGGCCCCACCTACACGATCGACACGCTGGTCGACCTGCGCAGGCAGCGGCCGGACGCGGAGCTGTTCTTCATCACCGGCGCGGATGCCCTGGCCCAGATCATGACCTGGCGCGACGGTGACCGGTGCTTCGACCTGGCGCACTTCATCGGGGTGACCCGGCCCGGGTACACCCTGGCCGACCTCGATCTGCCGCCCGGGCGGGTGAGCCTGGTCGAGATCCCCGCGCTGGCCATCAGTTCCAGTGACTGCCGCGGGCGCGTCGCCCGGGGGATGCCGGTCTGGTATCTCGTGCCTGACGGCGTCGTCCAGTACATCGAGAAGCGGGGCCTCTACCGGGAGGGCCTGCGACGGCGTGCGCCGTCGGCCGTCAGCGGCGGCGAGGACCCCGCCCCCGGCGCCGCGCCCCCTGTACGCGAGCGGCCGACCGGCAACGGTCGACCGGCAGATCCCGGGTACGACACCGACACCCCATCCCACTTCCAGGAGGTACCCAGATGACCGCCTCGGCCGAGGCGCGGGACACCGCGCAACTCGCCGCTCAGGCGGCCGCCGACAAGCTCGCCACCGACGTCTCGATCGTGGACGTCAGCGACCGGCTGGCGATCACCGATGCGTTCGTCCTCGCATCGGCACCCAACGAGCGCCAGGTGCAGGCGATCGTGGACGCCGTCGAGGAGCGCCTGCGCGAGCACGGCATCAAGCCGGTGCGCCGGGAGGGCATGAACGAGGCCCGCTGGGTGCTGCTGGACTTCGTGGACGTCGTCGTCCACGTCCAGCACGCCGAGGAGCGGGCCTACTACGCCCTCGAGCGCCTGTGGAAGGACTGCCCGACGATCCCGTTCGTCGACAGCTCACTGCCGGCGGAGGCCTCGGCCCAGGCGGGCACCTCGTCCGAGCCGTCGACGACGGACGGCGAGGAGTCGGCGGAGGCCGAGGAGCCGTCGCAGGACATGCCCGAGCGGTGAACTCCGACGCGGCGCCCGCCCTGCCCGTCCCGCGGCTGATCCTCTGGCGGCATGGGCGGACCCAGTGGAACGCCACCGGGCGCTTCCAGGGCCGGATGGATCCGCCCCTGGACGAGGTCGGCCGTCGGCAGGCCGTCGAGGCGGCGCCGCACCTCGTGGCGTCGGCCTCGCTCGGTGCCGACACGCTCGTGGTCTCCAGCGACCTCGACCGCGCCGCAGACACCGCCGCTGCCCTGACCCGTCTCCTGGGCCTGCAGCTCCGACTCGATCCGCGGCTGCAGGAGCACGGCATGGGCTCGTGGGAGGGCCTCACCCGCGACGAGGTGGCCGACCGGTACCCCGACCAGTACGCGGACTGGCTCGCCGGACGTCCGGTGCTCGGACGCGGCGGTGAGGAGCCCGGCGAGGTCGCCGAGCGTGCGCTCGCCGCACTCGCCGAGCTGCCACCCGCCCCGGTGGCCGTCGTGGTCACGCACGGCGGAACGAGCGGTCGTCTCATCGAGCGGCTGCTCGGGCTCGGGCCCGACCAGCGACGGATGTTCGGTCCGCTGGGGAACTGCGGCTGGAGCGAGCTCCGGGAGCAGTCCGGGTCCTGGCGCCTGATGCGGCACAACGCCTCGGTCCCCGCGGCGGCCGTCGGCGCCGGCAACGGCGCCGTCCACGACGGCGGTGCAGCCCGCGAGGGTGCGGCGGTGCGCTCCGGCGCGAACCCCGAGGAGGGTGGCGCCGGGCCGATCGGGGATGCCGACGCGGTGTAGGGAGCAGCCTCCCGAGGGAACCCGGACGGTGGACGACTGACCGTGGCTCCCGGCTCGCCGCGCCCGGCAGTTAGCCTCGCCGAATGCCCGTCGCCGTCGTGACCGATTCGACGGCGTACCTCCCGCCGGAGCTCCTCGAGCGCTACTCCATCGAGGTCGTCCCGCTGTACGTCGTGCTCGCCGGCCGGTCCGGCACCGAGGGCGAGTCCGTCGGCCCCGACGACGTCGCCCGGGTGCTGGGCACCCGCGGCGGGCGGGTCTCCACGTCCCGCCCCACACCCGGGGACTTCGTCGCGGCCTACCGCCGGCTCCTGGACGCCGGAGCGGACCGCGTGGTGTCCATCCACCTCTCGGCCGAACTGTCGGGTACCTGGGACGCGGCCCGGCTGGCTGCCTCGCAGGTCGGCGAGCACATCGTCACGGTGGTCGACAGCCGGTCGGCGGCGATGGGGAACGGTTTCGCCGTGCTGGCCGCGGCCCGGGCGGCAGCCGCTGGTGCCGACGCCGCCGAGGTCGCCGACGTGGCCCGCAGCACGGCGGCGGCCACCCGCACGTTCTTCGTCGTGGACACCCTCGACCACCTCCGCCACGGCGGTCGCATCGGGCCGGCGGCCGCCCTCCTCGGATCGGCACTGGCGGTTAAGCCCGTGCTGCACGTGCTCGACGGACGCGTGGTGCCCCTGGAGAAGGTCCGCACCTCCGCCCGCGCCCTGAACCGGTTGGTCCAGCGGGTCGTCGAGGAGGTGGCGGACTCCCCGGTGTTCCTCGCGGTGCACCACCTCGCCGCCCCGGAGAAGGCCGAACGGCTGGCCGCCGAGCTGCGCGAGCGGGTCCCCACCGCGCGCGAGATCTACGTGAGCGAACTGGGTGCCGCCATCGGTGCGCACGTCGGCCCGGGCGCGGTCGGCATCGTCGTGGCACCGGCGCCGGAGGACGCGAGCACCTCGGAGGGCGCAGAGGAGCCCTCGACGGAGGACTGACCGCGGTCCGGGGCAGGGGAGGGGGCGCGGGACGAGGGCTGCACGCATCGGCATGACGGCACCCTGACCCGGGAGAGCTCCGAGGTGCTCCCCGGCGTCCACAGGCCGGCCCTCCGTCCACAGATCGCGATCGCGGCCGTCCTGGGCGGCCCGGTTTTCCTAGCGTCCGTGGGGTGCGCAGCGCCCCTCACCGATCCGACGACGCCGACGTCATCCGTGCCCGGTTGCGTGCGCTGCTGGACGAGGGGTTCCGCGGTGGCTGGGTTCCTGAGGACGACGACGCAGGCGAGCCGGGCCCGTCGGCGGGAACCCCGGGATGGTCGCCTTCCGGACGAGCCGAGGCACGGGGCGACCGGGAGCCGGTCGAGGCCGGGACGGACCCGGAGCCCGATCGCCCGGCGGGGCTCGGACGGCACCGGGCGCCCGGTCGGGTGACGCGGTGGGATCCCGGCCGGCCCGGTACCCGGGCGCTCTGGATCGCCGGGCTGCTGGCCGCGCTGCTGGTGATCGGTGGAACGTGGTGGGACCGGCCCCGGGTCGAGCCCGTGACGCCAGAGCCGACCGGCAGCGCCGCGACGTCGCCGTCGCCGTCGCCGTCCGAGAGCCCTCGTGTGGGCGAGGCAGCCGAGACCGCGACCACCGTCGTGGTCGCGGTCGTAGGTCTGGTCGGGCGGCCCGGTCTGGTCACCGTGCCGACCGGCTCCCGGGTGGCCGATGCCGTAGAGGCGGCCGGCGGCTTCCTGCCGGGCACCGATCCGGCCGCGGTCAATCTCGCCGCCGTCGTCTCCGACGGGCAGCAGATCGCGGTCGGGGTACCCGCGGCGGCCGGCGGCCCGTCCCCGGCCGGGGAGGCCACCGGCGGGCCGGTGAACCTCAACACCGCGACCGCCCATGACCTCGATGCGCTCCCGGGCATCGGCCCCGTCCTGGCGCAGCGGATCGTCGACCACCGCAGCGAACGGGGCCCGTTCCGGAGCGTCGAGCAGCTCGACGACGTCCCCGGGATCGGACCGGCCATCGCCAACGAACTGGCCGAGCTGGTGACGGTGTGAGCCGGGTCGGCCAGCCTTCGGGCGAGGCCGTGGACGGCCGCTGGCGGTGGACGGACCTGCGGTTGGTCCCGGCCGCCGGGGCCGTGTGGGCGGTCAGCCTGGCGGCACCGTTCCTCGCCCCGGTGCTGCTGGCCGTGGCGTCGGCCGGGGCGGCGGGCCTGGGGTGGTGCGCCCGCCGCCGCCGGAGCGCCGGTGCCACGGTGCTCCTGGCGGTCCTCGCCGCGCTCGCCGTCACCTGCGCGGTCTCCGCGGTCCGGGGGATGTCCCGGGAGGCCTCGCCGCTGCGGCTGCTCGCCGACGAGCAGCGCGCCGTCACCGTGGACCTCGAGCTGGACGGTGATCCGCACCTGCTCTCCGGGAGCGGGCGTCCCCGGGTCGTCGTGGACGCCACGGTGACCGCGGTGCACGAGGGTGCCTCGACCGTGCGCCTGGACGCCGCCGTGCTGCTGTTCGCGCCGGCGGAGGGCTGGCGGGACCTGCTTCCCGGGCAGCCGTTGCGGGCGCACGTGGGCACCTCACCGCCGCGCCCGGGCGACGACGTCGTGGCGGTGCTCTCGGCCCGCGGGCCGCCCACGGTCGTCGGGAAGCCCGAGGGATGGCAGCGGCTCGCCGGCACGCTCCGCGACGGGCTGGCCGACTCCGCGGCGCGGGTGCTCGATCCCCGGCCGGCCGGGCTGCTGCCGGGGTTGGTGGTCGGGGACACCCGGCAGATGGACCCGGTGCTCGACGAGGACTTCCGCCGGGCCGGGCTCGCCCACCTGACCGCCGTCTCCGGGGCGAACGTGGCGATCACGATCACTGCCGTCCTCTGGCCGCTGCGCCGGCGGGCGGTCGACCGGCGGGTGCAGGCAGTCGTCGGTGGCGCAGCACTGGTCTGCTTCGTCGTCCTGGCCCGTCCCGAGCCGAGCGTGGTCCGGGCGGCCGCCATGGGGGCGGTCACGTTGCTCGCCCTGGCCTCCGGCCGGCCCCGGGTGGCGGTGCCGGCCCTGGCAGCCGCGGTCTACGTCCTACTCCTCGCCGACCCCGGGCTGGCCCGCAACCCCGGTTTCGCGCTCTCCGTGGCCGCCACGGCGGCCATCGTGCTGCTGGCCCCGGACTGGTCGCGGCACCTCCGGGAACGCGGCTGGCCGCCGCCGGTCGCCGACGCACTGGCGGTCAGCCTCGCCGCAGGAGCAGCGACGGCGCCCCTGGTCGCCGCGCTGTCCGGGACGGTGAGCCTGGTGTCGCTGCCGGCGAACCTCCTGGCAGCCCCGGCGGTGGCTCCGGCCACGATCCTCGGGCTCCTCGCCGCCGTCGTCATGCCTGTGCTGCCGCCCCTGGGCGACCTCCTGGTCCGGGGTGCGGGCCTGCCCACCCGGTGGCTGGTGCTCGTGGCCGAGCGCGCGGCACAACTGCCCGATGCTGCGCCGGGCTGGCCGGCCGGTCTGCTCGGCGCCACCCTCCTGGCCGTGCTCCTCGCAGGGGGCGGCTGGGCGCTGTGGCGGTTCCGGCGGCTACGCCCGCTGGCACTGGCCGCCCTGGCCGGGCTGGTGCTCGTCGGCTGGCCGGTACGGCAGGCGGTGCGGGGCTGGCCACCGCCGGACACCGTGCTCGTCGCCTGCGACGTCGGCCAGGGCGATGCGCTGGTCCTGCCGACGGGGCCGGGCGAGGCGGTGCTGGTCGACGCCGGCCCGGACGTCGCGGCGGTGGACCGGTGCCTGGACGACCTGGGCGTCGAGCACCTGCGCCTGGTCCTGGTCTCCCACCTGGACGCCGACCACGTCGGTGGTCTCGCCGGCGCCATCGGTGGCCGGCGGGTGGACGTGGTCGCGACGGGGGCGCTGTCGCCGGCCGACGACCGGCTGGCGGCGGTCGAGTCGCTGATCGGGCGCGCGGGGGCGGAGCGGGTCCGGCTGCTGCCGGGGGAGCGGCGGAAGGTGGGCGCGGTGACGCTGGAGGTCCTCGCGCCGGACCTCGAGAGGGCCACGGCGGGCGCGGAGCCCAATGACCTGTCGCTCGTCGTGCGGGCCACGGTCGGCGGCATCCGGATCCTGCTCACCGGGGATCTCGGGGCCGAGGCGGAGCGGCGGTTGCGGAGCAGCGGCGTCGACCTGGCGGCCGACGTTCTCAAGGTTCCCCACCACGGGAGCGCGGACGCCGATCCGGGGTTCCTGTCCGCGACCGGTGCCCGGGTCGCGCTCATCTCGGTCGGCGCGGACAACTCCTACGGGCACCCCGCCCGCACGTTGCTGGAGAGCTTGGCCCGGGCGGGCACGAGAGTCCACCGGACGGACCGGGAGGGTGAGCTCGCCGTCGTCGGCGACGCATCCGGGTGGGGGGTCGCGGCCCGGGGGCGGAGCCCCTGACGCGGCGTCCGGCGGCGGCCGGCCGTGTCGGCCCCGCGTGGCACCATGCAGGCGTGCCCGCCGACCCCGTCCCACCCACCTCGCGGCTGCGGGTCGTGACCGGCGAGGAGGAGCTCCTCCGGTCGCGCGCGGTCGGCGCGGTGCGGTCGGCGGTGCTCGAGCGGCACCCCGACGCCGAGCTGCACGAGCTGGCCGCCCTGGGCCTCCCGCCCGGTCAGCTGGCCGACGTGCTGGCGCCCTCGCTGTTCGGCGGGCACCGCGTCGTGGTGGTGACCGGCGTGCACGAGTCCGCCGCCGTGCTCGCCGAGGCGCTCACCTCCTACGCCAAGGACCCCGATCCGGAGATCACCCTGGTGATCGTCCACTCCGGGGGGAAGCGCAACGAGGCGCTGGTGAAGGCTTTTGTTGCGGCCGGCGCCGCCGTCGACGAGTGCCCCAAGATCAGCTCGGCCGGTGATCGTGCGGCCTTCGTGCGCAACGAGGTCCGCACCTTCGGTGGCCGGATCACCGGTGACGCCTTGACCGCGCTGGTCGACGCGGTCGGCAACGACCTGCGGGCGCTGTCGGCCGCGGCCAGCCAGCTGGTCTCGGACTTCGGCGGCACAGTCGACGGCGACGCTGTCGCGCGGTTCCACCGCGGACAGGCCGAGGTCACCGGATTCACCGTCGCCGAGCGGGTACTGGTCGGCGATCGGCAGGGCTCGATCGAGATGCTGCGCTGGGCGCTGCAGCGCGGCGTCGCGCACGTCCTCATCGCCGACGCCCTCGCCGACGGGGTGCGCACCGCCGCCCGGGTGGCGTCGCTGAGCTCGACGAACCCCGGGGAGCTCGCCCGCACGCTCAAGATGCCGCCGTGGAAGGTCAAGAAGGCGCAGGCCCAGTCGCGGGGCTGGAGCATCGACGGCCTGCAGCAGGCGATCGGGGTCGTCGCCGGCCTCAACGCGGACGTCAAGGGCGCCGCCGCCAGCGCCGACTACGCGCTGGAACGCGCAGTGCGCAGGATCGTCGAGATCAGAGCGACCACCGGCCGTGGCCGGATGCCCGCCGGTCGCTGACGGCACCCGCCGCCGTCCAGCGCGAGCGCCCCCGAACGCGAACGAGCCCCGTCCCACGAGGGGAGGGGGCTCGTTCGATCCGCGTCACGAGGACGCGGGCCGGATCAGAGACCGGTCGTGAGCTTCGCCAGACCCGACTTGCGGTTGGCAGCCTGGTTCTTGTGGATGACGCCCTTGCTGGCGGCCTTGTCGAGCTGCTTCGCGGCGACCGCGAAGGCGGTGGCCGCGGCGGCGGCGTCGCCGGACTCGGCGGCCGTGCGGACACGCCGGACGGCGGTCTTCAGGGCGGACTTGACGGCCACGTTGCGCTGACGCGCCTTCTCGTTGGTCTTGATCCGCTTGATCTGGGACTTGATGTTCGCCACGCGTGAGCCTCGGTGTCTCGACAGGAGGGAGTACTTCTGACAATGGTTCGTGAAGTTCTGCGTCCGGGCGCAGCGCTCGTGCCACAACTGCGCACACGGACCGGCCTGCCAAGATACCAGCGTCCTGGCGCCCGGCCCAACCCGCGGGTACGGAGGCGCAGGACGCATCATCCGACGGTGTGCCGCGCCGCCGGCGGGACGTGGGACGATGGCCGCACTGTGACGACTCCTGCTGCCACCGATCCGACCCTCATCCGGAACTTCTGCATCATCGCCCACATCGACCATGGCAAGTCGACGCTGGCCGACCGGATGCTCGAGGTCACCGGCCTCGTCGAGGGGCGGCACATGCGTGCCCAGTACCTCGACCGCATGGACATCGAGCGCGAGCGCGGCATCACGATCAAGGCGCAGAACGTGCGGCTGCCGTGGACGCCGCGCTCGGGCGCGCACACCGGCACCGAGTTCGTGCTGGACATGATCGACACCCCGGGCCACGTGGACTTCACCTACGAGGTGTCCCGCTCGCTGGCCGCCTGCGAGGGTGCCGTGCTTCTCGTCGACGCCGCCCAGGGCATCGAGGCCCAGACGCTGGCCAACCTGTACCTGGCGCTGGAGAACGACCTCACGATCATCCCGGTGCTCAACAAGATCGACCTGCCGGCCGCCCAGCCCGAGCGGTATGCCGAGGAGATCGCGCACATCATCGGCTGCGAGCCCGACGACGTGCTGCGGGTCAGCGGCAAGACCGGCGTCGGAGTCCCCGAGCTGCTCGACCTGATCGTCGAGCGCATCCCCGCGCCCACCGGCGAGGCCGCAGGCCCCGCCCGCGCGATGATCTTCGACTCGGTCTACGACATCTACCGCGGCGTCATCACCTACGTGCGCGTCGTCGACGGCCGGATCTCCTCGCGCGACAAGATCAAGATGATGTCGACCGGCGCGACGCACGAGCTGCTCGAGATCGGCGTGATCTCCCCGGAGCCCAAGCCGGTCGAGAGCCTCGGCGTCGGCGAGGTCGGTTACTTCATCACCGGCGTGAAGGACGTCCGCCAGTCCCGCGTCGGTGACACCGTTACCCTCCAGCACAAGCCGGCTGCTGAGTCGATCGGTGGCTACCGCGACCCCCGGCCGATGGTCTACTCCGGCCTCTATCCGATCGACGGCAGCGACTACCCGCTGCTGCGCGAGGCGCTGGACAAGCTGCTGCTCAACGACGCGGCGCTGACCTACGAGCCGGAGACCTCCGCGGCCCTGGGCTTCGGCTTCCGCGTCGGGTTCCTCGGCCTGCTGCACCTGGAGATCGTCCGCGAGCGGCTCGAGCGCGAGGCGGGGATCAGCCTCATCTCCACGGCGCCGAACGTCGTCTACCGGGTGGTGATGGAGGACCGCAGCGAGCTCACGGTGACCAACCCGAGCGACTGGCCCGAGGGCAAGATCGAGAAGGTCTTCGAGCCGATCGTCAATGCCACCATCATCGCGCCCAGCGACTACACCGGCGCGATCATGGAGCTCTGCCAGGGCCGTCGCGGCCAGTTGGGCGGCATGGACTACCTGAGCGAGTCCCGGGTCGAGCTGCGCTACAAGCTGCCCCTCGGCGAGATCATCTTCGACTTCTTCGACGCCCTGAAGTCCAAGACCCGCGGCTACGCGAGCCTGGACTACCAGGAGGCCGGCGAGCAGGAGTCCTCGCTGGTCAAGGTGGACATCCTGCTGCAGGGCGAGGCCGTCGACGCGTTCAGCGCGATCGTGCACAAGGACAAGGCCTACTCCTACGGCGTGATGATGGCCGGCAAGCTGCGCGAGCTCATCCCGCGCCAGCAGTTCGAGGTGCCGATCCAGGCCGCTGTCGGCTCCCGGGTGATCGCCCGCGAGACGGTCCGCGCGATCCGCAAGGACGTCCTGGCCAAGTGCTACGGCGGTGACATCACCCGCAAGCGCAAGCTGCTGGAGAAGCAGAAGGAGGGCAAGAAGCGGATGAAGATGGTCGGTCGCGTCGAGGTCCCCCAGGAGGCCTTCGTGGCCGCGCTCTCCACCAACGAGTCGACCGCCAGCAAGAAGTGACCGGGCGGATCGACGCGGTCTGCGTCTCCGGCGCGGACCTGCTGCCCCTTCCGGACAAGCGGCCCAACCGCAGCGGGATTCGCAAGTTGCCGGTCGAGGGACGGGTCGCCGTGCACGAGCTCGGTCTGGACGGCGACGTCCAGGTCAACGAGAAGCACCACGGCGGTGAGGGTCAGGCGGTCTACGCCTATGCCCAGGAGGACGCCGAGTTCTGGATCGCCGAGCTGGGCCGCGAGTTCCCGCCGGGCCGGTTCGGCGAGAACCTCCGGACCTCCGGCCTCGATCTCCGCAACGCCCTCCTGGGGGACCGCTGGCGGGTGGGGACGGCGCTGTTCGAGGTGAGCGCCTGGCGCACCCCGTGCGCCAACTTCGCCCGCTTCTGGGACGTGCCCAACCTGGTCGAGCGCTTCGCCGCCCACGGGGCGACGGGCGCCTACCTGCGCGTGCTGGAGACCGGTGACGTCGGCGCCGGCGACCAGGTGGAGATCGTCGCCCGCCCCGATCACGGCATCACCGTCGAGACGGCGTTCCGCATCGTGATGACGCAGAAGCACCGGCTGCCCGAGCTCGCGCCCGCCCTGGCGTACCTGCCGCTCAAGGACCAGCCGAAGATCGCCGCGAAGCTCGTCGCCCTGGGCCCGCCGGCGTCCTGAGCCCCGCCACTCAGGGGGTCAGAGCCAGCCGTACCTCGTCCCGCAGCGCGGCCAGGTCCACGCCCCGGTCGTGCAGCACCGTGGCCGCCAGGCCCTCGCCCTCGCGGATCAGTCCGAGCAGCAGGTGGCCATCGGTGATGCTGCGCGACTTCAGCGCGATGGCCTCGCGCAGCGAGAGCTCCAGCACCTTCTTCGCCCGAGGGGTGAAGGGGAGGTGCCCGGTACGGCTGCGTCGGTCGCCCTGGTCGTCCAGGGCACCGGGGCCGAACGCGGCCTCGACCGAGGTGCGGACGGCGTCCAGGTCGACGCCGATCGAGGTCAGCGCCGAGGCGTCGAGCTCCGAGCCGGCGAAGCGGGCCACGTCGGTGGCCACCGCAGAGCGCGTGAGGCCGTGCCGGCCGAGCACGGTGGAGGACGTCGTCCCCTGCCGGGTCAGCAGGGCGAGCAGCAGGTGCTCGGTGCCGATCCGGTCGTGCCCCAGCTCGCGGGCCTGCTGCTGCGCGCCCTCGACCACCTGCCGGGCCTCGGGTGTGAAGCGTTCGAACATCGTCAGTCCCTCCGTCGGAGCGGCCCTCGGCCGCGCGAGTGCTTCTTGTGGACCGCCTGCCGGCTGACGCCGAGGCGCTCGGCGATCTGCTCCCACGTCCAGCCCTGCTCGCGCGCGTTGCCGACCTGGAGCTCCTCCAGGCGCTCGACGAGGACGCGCAGCGAGCGGACGGCCGCCAGCCCGACGGCGGGGTCCTTGCTGCTGGCCGCCGAAGCGACCTGTGCCGTGTCCGCCATGCATGTCAACCTAAGTTGCATCGACCCAGGCTGTCAACTTCGGTTGACCGGCGGGGCGTGAGAAGCTGGGGGAGAGCCGGACCTCGGGCTCCCGGACGAGCGGTGCCGTACCCGGTGTGCGACAAGACGGCGCCTGAGGAGTTCTCCCATGGCCTGGCTCGTTCTCGTCGTGTCCGGGGTGTTCGAGGCGGTGTGGGCCACGGCCCTGGGCCGGTCGGCCGGATTCACCCGGCTCGCCCCGTCGATCGTCTTCGTCGTCGCCCTCGTGCTGAGCATGGTCGGGCTGGCCTACGCCATGCGCGACCTGCCCGTGGGCACGGCCTACGCGGTGTGGGTGGGCATCGGCGCCTCGATCACCGTCGTCTACGCGATGGTGACCGGCACCGAGCACCTGCTGCTCGCCCTGCTGACCCGGCAGGGGACGACGTCCTCCACCGTGCTCGGCCGGCACGGCCTCACGCGCTCTGCGGTGGCCACCGACGTGGCCCGCTTCGCCG
>JBBSKB010000089.1:0-13807 GCA_038256725.1 Mycobacteriales bacterium
CAGGCCATCGCCGCGGGCGACCTGTCCCAGCGCGTCCCCGAGGGCAACCAGCGCACCGAGGTCGGCCGGCTCTCCACCTCGCTGAACGGGATGCTGACCCGCATCGAGACCGCGTTCCGCGCCCAGCAGGCCTCCGAGGCCGAGGCGCGCGGCTCCGAGGAGAAGATGCGCCGGTTCGTCGCCGATGCCAGCCACGAGCTCCGGACGCCGCTGACCTCGATCCGCGGGTTCGCGGAGCTGTACCGCCAGGGCGCGGTGTCCTCGGAGGAGGACCTGCATCGCCTGATGGGCCGGATCGAGTCCGAGGGCGCCCGCATGGGCGGCCTCGTCGAAGACCTCCTCACGCTCGCCCGCCTCGACCAGCGCCGGCCGCTCACGCTCACCCCCGTCGACCTCGCCGCGATCGCCGGCGACGCGGTGCACGACGCCCGGGCGGTGCAGCCGGAGCGGCCGATCGCGCTGCACCTGGACGAGTCGCTCACCGACGTCCCCGTCGTCCCCGGTGACGAGGGGCGGCTGCGCCAGGTCGTCGGCAACCTCGTCACCAACGCGCTCACGCACACCCCGCCCGGGACGCGGGTCACCGTGAGCGTCGGGCAGGACGGCGGCGGAGCCCTGCTCCTGCGCGTCGCCGACGAGGGCCCCGGCATGGCCGCCGCCGACGCGGCCCGCGCCTTCGAGCGGTTCTACCGGGCCGACACCTCGCGCACCCGCAACGGCGGTGTCGACGCCGGCGGGAGCGGGCTCGGGCTGTCGATCGCGGCCTCCCTGGTCCACGCGCACGGCGGCACGATCGCGCTGGACACCGCGCCCGGGCGCGGCGCGGTGTTCACCGTCCGCCTGCACCGCACCGGGCCACCGCCACCACCCCGACCGCCACCACCTGCTGCTCCCGGCGGGGCCGCCGACCAGCCCGCGTGAGGGCGCCTGTCACCATTCGCACGTGACTTCGAACGACGGCGGCGCCGCCTCCACCGCCGAGCTGCTGACCGCGACCGTCGGGCTGGGCGACGCCCTGCGCGAGCTGATCGAGACGTCGGTGACCACCACCGCGGGCTCTGCCGAGGTCGCCGCAGCGGCGGAACTGGTGCGCGCGGCCACGGCCCGGATCAGCGGCGCACCGCGCCCGGTGTCCCAGCTGTCCCGCCTGGACGACCCCGCCGGGGGGTTGCGCGTCTTCAACCCGGTCACCGGCATCGCCCACCCGCTGGCACCCCCGCTCGTCGTGCACCAGCAGGACGACGGCGGCGTCGTCGCCGAGGTGACCCTCGGGCTCGCGTACGAGGGCCCGCCCACCTTCGTGCACGGCGGCATGAGCGCGCTGTTCATGGACCAGATGCTGGGCAGCGCGGCCGGCGCCGCCGGCCTGTGGGGCATGACCGCCCACCTCGAGCTGGACTACCGCGGCCCGCTGCCCCTGCAGACGGCGTTGCAGCTCCGCGCCCGCGTGCAGTCGCACGAGGGCCGCAAGGCGTTCATCACCGGCACGATCGCCCTCGCGGCCGACCCGGAGAAGATCCTCGTCGAGGCGCGCGGCCTGTTCGTCATGCCGCGCCCCGAGAAGCAGGCCGCCTACTTCGGCACGATCACCGACGCGACGGGCCGGCACGCCCCGCCCCGCCGTCCCGGCGACGCGACGGCGCTCCAGCAGGGCTGACCTGTGGACGACGTCGCCCTCGCCGCCCGCGCCGCTCGGGCAGCGGCCGACGTGCTGCTCGCCCTGCGGGCCGAAGGCGCCCTGACCGGTCGCGCCCTCGGGGATGCCGGTGACGCCGCCGCTCAGCAGGCGATCAGTGCCGTGCTCGCCGCCGAGCGCCCGCGCGACGCCGTCCTGAGCGAGGAGGCCGCCGACGACGCCCGCCGGCTGACCGCCGACCGTGTCTGGATCGTCGACCCGCTCGACGGCACCCGCGAGTACGGCGAGGCCGGGCGCGCCGACTGGGCGGTGCACGTGGCGCTGTGGGCGGACGGCGCGCACGGGGCGGGCGGGGGTCTGAGAACGGCAGCCGTCGCGCTGCCGGCGCTGGACCGGGTCCTGGTCACCGACCCCGCGCCGGAGCGCCCCGCGCGCCGGGACGGACCGGTCCGCATCGCGGTGAGCCGCACCCGGCCACCGGCCGAGGCCGAGGCGGTCGCCGCCGCGCTGGGCGCCGAGCTGGTGCCGATGGGGTCGGCCGGCTACAAGGTGCTCGCCGTCGTCCGCGGCGAGGTGGACGCCTACGTCCACTCCGGCGGGATGTACCAGTGGGACTCCGCCGCGCCCGTCGCCGTCGCCCGCGCCGCCGGCCTGGCCACCAGCCGGATCGACGGGGCGCCGCTGGTCTACAACACAGCCGAGCTCTCCCTGCCCGACCTGGTCGTCTGCCGTCCGGAGCTCGCCGGGCCCATCCTGGCTGCGGTGCGCTCGGGGCGATAGCGGACACTGGAGGGGAATCCGCACCGAACCGATGGGGTTGGTGCGGTGAACGAGTCAGCCACCGACCCCCCGGAGCTCCGCCCCGTGACCACGCCCGACTACCGGCTCAGCCAGCTCGAGACGCTGGAGGCCGAATCCATCCACGTGCTCCGCGAGGTGGTGGCAGAACTCGAACGTCCCGTGCTGCTCTTCTCCGGCGGCAAGGACTCCATCGTGATGCTGGAGCTGGCCCGCAAGGCGTTCGCGCCGGCCCGCATCCCGTTCCCGGTGATGCACGTGGACACCGGCCTGAACTTCCCCGAGGTGCTGGAGTTCCGCGACAAGCGGGTCGCCGAGCTGGGCATCGAGCTGGTGGTCGCCTCGGTGCCCGAGGCCATCGCCGCCGGCACGGTGAAGGAGGAGCCCAACGGCTCCCGCAACCGGATCCAGACCCCCGTCCTGCTCGACGCCGTCGAGGAGCACGGCTTCACCGCGCTGTTCGGCGGCGCCCGGCGCGACGAGGACAAGGCCCGCGCCAAGGAGCGGATGTTCTCCTTCCGCGACGAGTTCGGCCAGTGGGACCCGAAGAACCAGCGGCCCGAGCTCTGGGACCTCTACAACGGCCGGATCCACCTCGGTGAGTCGATCCGGATCTTCCCGCTGTCCAACTGGACCGAGCTCGACATCTGGCAGTACATCCTCCGCGAGGAGATCGCGATCCCGCCGCTGTACCTCGCGCAAGCGCGGGATGTCGTCGAGCGCCAGGGGATGCTCTACGCGGTCAACGAGTTCATCCGGCCGCGCGAGGGCGAGCAGGTGCGCCGGGCGACCGTCCGCTACCGGACCGTCGGCGACGCCAACCTGACCGCGGCGGTGCCGTCCGAGGCGACCACGGTCGAGGAGGTCATCGCCGAGATCGCGGTGACCCGGATCACCGAGCGCGGCGCCACCCGCGGCGACGACAAGGTCAGCGACGCCGCCATGGAGGACCGCAAGAAGGAGGGCTACTTCTGATGGCCGCCGCGATCCCGATGGCCCGCCCGACGACGGCGCCGCAGCAGCAGCGCGACGCGCACGACGACGGCCAGCAGCAGCAGTCCGGTGGTCCAGCCCACCCGCTCCGCCACCACCGGGGACGACGTCCCGAGCAGGTCGGTGACCCACGCGCCGGCCGCGTACCCCACGGCGTAGCCGAGGACGACGACCAGCAGCGCGGGCGTGGCCACCGCGAACACGAACATGCGCACCTCTCCCGGGCCGTCCGCCCCAGGGTGCGCCGCCCCGCCGCCCGCTGCCAGGAGACCGCCCGATGACCTCTCTCCACGCGCCCGTCGACCTGCACACGGTCGCCGCCGCCCAGGCCCACGACATCGCCGTCGCCCGCAAGGACATCCTGCGGATCGCCACGGCCGGCTCGGTCGACGACGGCAAGAGCACGTTGATCGGTCGGCTGCTGTACGACAGCAAGGCCGTGTTCGAGGACCAGTACGAGGCGGTCGAGCGGGCCAGCAAGGGCGACTACGTCGACCTCGCGCTGCTCACCGACGGCCTGCGCGCCGAGCGCGAGCAGGGCATCACCATCGACGTCGCCTACCGGTACTTCAGCACCCCGCGGCGCACCTTCATCCTGGCCGACACCCCTGGCCACGTGCAGTACACCCGGAACATGGTGACCGGCGCCTCGACCGCGGATCTGGCGATCGTGCTGGTCGACGCCCGCAAGGGGATGCTCGAGCAGAGCCGGCGGCACGCCTTCCTCGCCTCGCTGCTGCGGGTGCCGCACCTCGTCGTCGCGGTCAACAAGATGGACCTCGTCGACTGGTCGGAGGCCACCTACGAGGCGATCCGGGAGGAGTTCACCGCGTTCGCCGCCAAGTTGAACATCCCCGACCTGACCGTCGTCCCGGTCTCGGCGCTCAACGGCGACAACGTGGTCACCCGCTCGGAGAACACCCCCTGGTACGAGGGCCCGTCTCTGCTGCACCACCTCGAGCACGTGCACGTCGCCAGCGACCGCAACCTCGTCGACGCCCGGTTCCCCGTGCAGTACGTCATCCGCCCGCAGTCCGACGCCCACCACGACTACCGCGGCTACGCGGGTCGGGTGGCCAGCGGCGTCCTGCGCACCGGCGACGAGGTGCAGGTGCTGCCCAGCGGCCTGACGACGACGATCGCCGGCATCGACGGCCCGCGCGGCCCCGTGGACGAGGCGTTCCCGCCGATGTCGGTGACCGTGCGGCTGGCCGACGACCTCGACGTCTCCCGCGGGGACCTGATCTGCCGGCCGGCCAACGCGCCGCGCGCCACCCAGGACCTCGATGCGATGGTCTGCTGGATGGCCGACGAGCCGCTGCGGCCCCGGCAGCGGCTGGCGATCAAGCACACCACCCGCTCGGTGCGGGCGATGGTGAAGGACGTCGTCTACCGGCTGGACGTCAACACGCTGCACCGCGACACGGAGGCCGGCGACCTCGGCCTGAACGACATCGGCCGGGTGACGTTGCGGACCACGCAGCCGCTGTTCGTGGACGACTACGCCCGCAACCGGGCCACGGGCCGGTTCATCCTGGTCGACGAGGCCACCAACGCCACCGTCGGTGCGGGCATGCTCCTCGCCCCCTGACCCCTCAGGGCAGAAATGGCCATTTCTGCCCTGGACGCACAGCTCTGGACGCGAGCGGGCCCGGCTCCCCCGAGGAGAGCCGGGCCCGGTACGTCCGTGCTCAGGCCTGGTCGGTCGGGGCCGGCGCCTCGCTCGGGTCGCCGTTCCAGTCCTTGCCGGCCACGTCGGCGTTCTCGGAGGCGCTGTCGGTCTGCCCGGCCACGGTCTCGATCATCTCCTCGTCGGAGACGCCCTCGCCTGCGGCCTGGGTGTTGTTCGGCTCGCTCATCGCCGTCCTTCCTCTCGGTCGTGTGCAACGGACCCGTCCCCGATCCCGGGCCCCGGCAAACCAGCCCGTTGATCACATCCCCGGTCGGGTCGGTCAGGTGAGGGCGTCGATGGCCTTGTAGACACGCTGCTCGGAGATCGGCCGCGGGGTGCCGATGCCCTGGGCGAAGAGCCCGACCCGCAACTCCTCGACCATCCAGCGCACCCGCGCCACCGGGTCGTCGGGCGCGCCGGTGGCGGGGACCTGGGCGCGGAGCTGCTCGTACTCGGCGGTCACGGCGGCGACCTGCGCGGTCCAGAGTTCGTCCCGGACGGCGGTGGCCGGCAGCTTCTCCAGCCGGTGCGCCATGGCCCGCAGGTAGCGGACCAGGTCCGGGAGGCGGCGCCGGCCGGCCGTGGCGACGAAGCCGCGGTGCAGCAGACCGGTCATCTGGCGGCGCAGGTCGGCGATCGCGGCCTCGGGCACCCGCCGTCCGGGCGCGGCACCGATGGCGACGGCGACCTCGCGGGCCTGGGTGAGCACGGCCTCGACCTTCTGCACGGCGTCGACGGTGAGGGCGGGCAGCTCGCGCTTCGCGGTCGCGACCAGGGCGTCGAAGGCCGCCTGGTCCCGGGGCGGGCCACCGGCGGCGGCGATCAGCTCGTCCGCGGCGGCGTCCACGCAGTCGTCCACCAGCGCGGGGATCTCGCCGTCGGGGTTGAACTGCAGGGTCAGCCGGGTGCGCGGGCCGAGGGTCTTGACGACCTGCTTGGTCGGGGAGCCGGCCACGAGCACCAGCAGCCGCCGCGCCCCGCGCCAGCTGAGCCGGGTCGCCTCGACCTCGGTGGGGACGACGCGGACGCCGACGGTCGCGCCCTCGTCGACCAGCGCGGGATACGCGGTGACCAGGTGGTCGCCCCGCCGCACCTCGACCGTCCGCGGCAGCGTGCCGATGTCCCAGGCCGTCATCCGGCTGCGCTCGACCGAGGCCGCCGCGGCCGCCAGGGTGGCCCGGGCCTGCGGCGCCACCTGCGCCTTGAGCGCGGCGAGGTCCTTGCCGGTGGCCAGCGGGCGCTGCTGGTCGTCGAGCACCCGGAAGGTGGCCCGCAGGTGGTCGGGGACCTGGGCCGGCTGCCAGGCGTCCGACGGGACGACGACGCCGGCCGACCGGCGCAGCTCGCGCTCCAGCGCCGGCAGCAGGGGCTCGCCCGGATCGATGTGCGGCAGCACCTGGCGCACCCGGTCCGGGATCGGCACGAGCGCCCGGCGGGTCTGCTTCGGCAGCGTGCGCAGCAGGGCGGTCACCAGCTCCTCGCGCACGCCCGGCACGGTGAAGGAGAGCGACGTGTCCGACGTCCGCTGGGCCACGGCGTCGAGCACGCCCAGCGGCACGTCGACGGTGACGCCGTCCCGCGCGTCCCCGGGCGCGAAGGCGTAGGACAGCGGCAGCGACAAGCGATGGCCCGACCCGCCCGCCGCCCCCGCGAAGAGCTCGACCTCGTCCGGGTAGTCGTCGGGGTCCACCTGCCCCGCCGCGGCCGCGTCGGTGAGCATCGCCGGCGTGAAGGTGAGCAGCTCAGGGGTCTCCCGCGCGGCGGCCTTCCACCACCGGTCGAAGTGCCGGGCGGAGACGACGTCGGCGGGCACGCGGGCGTCGTAGAGATCGAACAACGTCTCGTCGTCGACGGCGATGTCCCGCCGGCGGGCGCGCTCCTCGAGCTGGGCGACCTGCTCGATCGCGCGCTGGTTCGCCGCCCAGAAGCGGTGGTGCGTCGTCCACTCCCCCTGCACGAGCGCGTGCCGGATGAACAGCTCGCGAGAGATCTCCGGGTCGATCGAGCCGTACTGCACCCGCCGGCCGACGACGAGCGGCAGGCCGTGCAGCGTGACCCGCTCGGTGGCGACGACGGAGCCGCGCTTGGCGTCCCACCGGGGCTCGGAGTACTGCCGCTTGACCAGGTGGTCGGCGAGCTTCTCCACGGTCTCCGGGTCGATCCGCGCGACCGTGCGGGCGAACAGCCGGCTGGTCTCGACCAGTTCGGCGGCCACCACCCAGCGCGGGGGCTTCTTGGCCAGCGGGGTGCCGGGGGCCAGCACGAAGCGGGTGTTGCGGGTGCCCAGGTACTCCCGACCCGGGCGGCCCGGCTTGCCGTCCCGCTGTTTCGCGGGCTCGGCCTGCATGCCGACCTGCGAGAGCAGCCCGGCGAGCAGCGCGGCGGTGATCCCGCGTTCGTCCGGCTCGGCCGCGGCCTTCCCCAGGTTCATCCCGAGCCGCCGGGCGGTCCCGCGGAGCTGTCCGTGCAGGTCCTGCCACTCGCGGATCCGCAGGTAGTGCAGGAACTCCCGCTTCACCGTGCGGCGGAACTGGTTGCCGCTCAACGCCTCGGTCTGCTCCCCCAGGTAGCGCCACAGGTTGAGCAGCGCGAGGAAGTCGGAGTTCTCGTCGGCGAATCGGCGGTGCAGCTCGTCGGCGGCCTGCTGGTGCTCGGTCGGCCGCTCGCGCGGGTCCTGGATGGTGAGGCCGGCCGCGATGACCAACACCTCCTCCAGCACGCCGCGGCGATCGGCCTCGACCACCATGCGGGCGATGCGGGGGTCCAGCGGCAGCGCGGCCAGCGACCGGCCGGTCGGTGTCAGCGCCCCCTGCTGGTCCAGCGCGCCGAGCTCCTCGAGCAGGGCCAGGCCGTCGGCGACGGCGCGGCGGTCCGGCGGGTCGACGAACGGGAAGTCCTCGACCGCACCCAGGTCGAGCGCGGCCATCTGCAGCAGCACCGAGGCCAGGTTGGTGCGCAGGATCTCGGGATCGGTGAACTCCGGGCGCCCCTCGAAGTCCTCCTCGCTGTACAGCCGGATCGCGATGCCCGGCCCCAGCCGCCCGCAGCGGCCGGAGCGCTGCCGGGCCGAGGCCTGGCTGATCGCCTCGATCGGCAGCCGCTGCACCTTGGTGCGATGGCTGTACCGCGAGATGCGCGCGGTGCCCGGGTCGATGACATAGCGGATGCCCGGGACGGTCAGCGACGTCTCGGCGACGTTCGTCGCCAGCACGATCCGCCGCCCGGTGTGGGAGCTGAACACCTTGTGCTGGTCGGCGGCGGACAGCCGCGAGTAGAGCGGCACGATCTCCGTGTAGGGAAGCGCCCGCTCCGTGAGCGCGTCCTGGGTGTCCCGGATCTCCCGCTCGCCGGCGAGGAAGACCAGGATGTCCCCCGGCCCCTCCGCGACGAGCTCGTCGACGGCGTCCAGGACGGCGGTGACCTGGTCGCGATCCTCGTCTGCTTCCGGATCGTCCGGGTCCACCACGGGCCGGTAGCGCACCTCCACCGGGTAGGTCCGGCCGCTGACCTCGACGATCGGGGCGCCTGCGAAGTGGGCGGCCACCCGCTCGACGTCGATGGTCGCCGAGGTGATGACCAGCTTCAGGTCCGGGCGCCGCGGCAGGATCTGCGCCAGGTACCCGAGCAGGAAGTCGATGTTGAGGCTCCGCTCGTGGGCCTCGTCGAGGATGATCGTGTCGTACTGGCGCAGCAGCCGGTCGCGCTGGATCTCGGCCAGCAGCACGCCGTCGGTCATGAGCTTGACCAGCGTCTCGTCCGAGACCTGGTCGTTGAAGCGCATCTTGAAGCCGACGGCCTCGCCCAGCGGCGTCCCGAGCTCCTCGGCGATGAGCTCGGCCACGCTCCGCGCAGCGATCCGCCGCGGCTGGGTGTGCCCGATCCGGCCGCGCACGCCCCGGCCGAGCTCGAGGGCGATCTTCGGGAGCTGCGTCGTCTTGCCCGAGCCCGTCTCCCCGGCCACGACGACGACCTGGGCGTCCCGGAGCGCGGCGGCGATGTCGTCGCGCCGCGCGCTGACCGGCAGGTCCTCGGGGTAGGAGATCGCCGGGACGGCGGCCCGCCGGCGGGCGATCCGCTCCTCCGCGGCCACCACGTCGGCGACGATGCGCTCGCGCTGCCGCTCCCGGGCGGCGACGTCGCGGGTCGTCCGCAGGCCGTCGAGCCGCCGGCGCAGCCGGTGCTCGTCGGCCAGCGTGAGGGTCCCGAGCCGCGCGCGGAGGTCGTCCTGCGGAGAACTCACCGGGCGTTCGCGTTCCTCTCGGGATCGTCAGGGGTACCGGCGCACTCGCGCCGCCGGTCCCAGGATCTCACTGCGCGGCCCGACCGCCCGCGACGTTCCCAGGATCACAGTGGATGCAGGCTGCAACTGTGTGCGTGCGCCCAACAACCAGTCGTACGCTTTTCGGGTTCGCGCCGTCGTCGAAGGGCCGTCATGACCAGCTCTCCAGCCCCCGCCACGGTGGCTCGCGACAGCTCGGTCGAGACGCTGTCGGAGCAGCTGCCACGCTTCCTCCGGCTGATCTCCGCGGCCAAGGTCCACCTCTCCTCCGACCCGCGGGACCGCGCGGCCCTCGTGCTGCTGTACCCGCTGGTCCGGCTCGGCCCGCTCCGGCAGGGCACGCTCGCCGACCAGGTGCGCGCCGACCCCTCCACCGTCAGCCGGCACGTCGCCGCTCTGGTCCAGGAGGGTCTCGTGCGGCGGGTGGCCGACGAGTCCGACGGCCGGGCCAACCTGCTCGTGGTGACCGACGCAGGGCACGCCGCGCTGGAGCAGCTGGGCCGGGACCGGGCGGCGGTCGTGCACCGCATCACCGCCGACTGGCAGCCCGACGACCTCACCGCCTTCACCGGCCTCCTGGGCCGCTTCCTCGACGACCTCGCCGCCGCCCTGCCGGGCGACGCCGCCGCCACGCCCGTACCGGGAGACCTCCGATGAGCCAGACCACCGCAGCCGAACGGGGGGCCCGGCGGCGCACCGCCGCCGCCCCCGATGCCGACGGCACGTTCAGCCACCGGCAGATCGTCACGATCCTCGTCGGCCTGATGGTCGCGATGTTCCTGGCGGCGCTGGACCAGACCGTCGTCTCCACCGCGATCCGCACGATCGCCGACGACCTGCAGGGCTACGACCTGCAGGCCTGGGCGACGACCGCGTTCCTCATCACCTCGACGATCGCGACCCCGCTGTACGGGAAGCTCTCCGACATCTACGGCCCGCGGCCGTTCTACCTGTTCGCGATCAGCATCTTCGTCGTCGGCTCGGTGCTCTGCGGCATGGCCGACTCGATGTACCAGCTGGCCGCCTTCCGGGCGGTGCAGGGCATCGGCGCCGGCGGCCTGATGTCGCTGGCCTTCGTGATCATCGGCAACATCGTCCCGCCCCGGGAGCGCTCGCGGTACCAGGGCTACTTCATGGCCGTCTTCGGCTCCTCGAGCGTGCTCGGGCCGGTCGTCGGCGGCTTCTTCGCCGGGCAGGGCACGCTGGCCGGCGTCGAGGGCTGGCGCTGGATCTTCTTCATCAACGTCCCGCTCGGGGCAGTCGCGTTCGTGACCATCTGGCGGGTGCTGCACCTGCCGCACGAGCGCCGCGAGCACCGCATCGACTGGCCCGGCGCGCTGGCGCTGATCACGTTCCTGGTGCCGCTGCTGGTCATCGCCGAGCAGGGCCGGACCTGGGGCTGGGCCTCCGGGCGGGCGCTGCTCTGCTACGCCGTCGGCGCCATCGGCTTCGGTCTCTTCGTGCTGGCCGAGCGGGCCTACCGGGACGACGCGCTGCTCCCGCTGCGACTGTTCCGCAACCGCACCTTCACGGTGGGCGGCGTCGGTTCGGTCGTCATGGGCGCCGGCATGTTCGGTGGGCTGCTGCTCCTGCCGCAGTACCTGCAGATCGTGCAGGGCTCCAGCCCCACGGTCGCCGGGCTGCAGATGACGCCGCTCGTGCTCGGCATCATGAGCGGCGGCATCATCTCCGGGATCACGATCTCCAAGACCGGCAAGTACAAGGTCTTCCCGCTGGTCGGCGTCGCGCTGATGGTGGTCGCCCTGCTGTCCCTGTCGCTCGTCGTGAAGGCCGACACGTCGATCTGGACGATGGTGCCGTTCATGGTCATGCTGGGCCTGGGCCTGGGCTTCAACTTCCAGCCGGTCATCCTCGCCGTGCAGAACGCCGTCTCTCCGCGGGAGATCGGGGTGGCGACCTCGTCGGTCACCTTCTTCCGCCAGATGGGCGGCACGATCGGCACCGCGGCCTTCCTGTCGATCCTGTTCACCCGGCTGCCCACCGAGGTGGGGAGCCGGATCGGCGAGGTCGCCGCGGCGAACCCCGAGGCGGCAGCCCAGGCCCAGCAGCTCCAGCAGGGCGGGATGGACGGTCTGCTGGCCGACACCACCCGGATCGCGGAGTTCCCGTTGCTGGTGGCGCCCTTCCGCGAGGGCTTCACCGCCACCGTCGACCTGGTCTTCCTCATCGCGGCGGGCGTCGTCGCGATCGGGTTCTTCGTCTTCCTGTTCCTGCCGCAGCTGGCGCTGAGCGACAAGTCGGGCATCCAGGCCCTGCAGGAGTCCGAGGGCGCGGCGTCCACCGACGAGGGCGACGCCGTCGAGCAGGCACTGCAGGGAGCGGGCGCGGCCGCGCCGACGTCCACCCCGCCGCCCTCGGGGCAGCCGCGCTAGGTTGCGACCATGAGCCCTCTGGCGCCGGACGATCGATCTACGACGGCGCCTGGCGGGATCGAGTTCGTCCGGACGCCCGAGGATCGTTTCCGGGGGCTCGACGATTTCCCTTACGAGCCGAGGTACGTGGACGTCGACGGCCTGCGGATGGCATACGTCGACGAGGGGGACCCCGACGCGCCGACGTTGCTGCTCCTGCACGGCGAGCCGACGTGGAGCTACCTGTACCGGCGGATGATCCCACCGCTCGTAGCGGCCGGCTACCGGTGCGTGGCACCGGACCTGATCGGCTTCGGCCGGTCGGACAAGCCCACGGACCAGGCGGACTACAGCTACGCCCGTCACGTCGCCTGGGTGGAGGCGTTCGTCGAGGCGGTCGGGCTGGACGACGTCGTGGTGTTCGCCCAGGACTGGGGCGGCCTGATCGGTCTGCGGGTCGTGGCGGCGTCCCCGGACCGGTTCCGGGCGGTGTGCGCGGCGAACACCGCCCTGCCGGTCGGCGAACCGCTCGGCGAGGGGTTCGCGATGTGGCTGGCGATGTCGCAGCAGGTCGACTTCACGCAGACCGGCCGGCTGATCGACCGATCCGTGCAGAGCCGGGAGCTCACCGAATCGGAGCAGTCGGCATATTCGGCTCCCTTCCCGACCGCTGCCCACACCGCCGGGGCGATCGCCTTCCCGAGACTCGTGCCGATCACCGCGGACCACGCCGGCGCCGAGGAGAACCGTGCAGCATGGGGCGCGCTGCACGGATGGACGAAGCCGTTCCTGACCCTGTGGTGCCCGAACGACGTCGTCCTCGGCGAGCTGCAGTCGACGTTCACCGAGCCGATCCCCGGTGCCGCCGGTCAGCCGCACCAGACGTTCACGCCCGGCGGGCACTTCATCCAGGACGACCGGGGTGAGGACGTCGCCGCAGCTCTGATCGGCTGGCTCCCCACGATCTAGCGGGGCCGGTCACCGGACGCAGGGTCCGGCACGTCCCGCCGCCGTGAGAGAGACACTGTCCTCGTGACGTCTCGCATCCTGTCCCGCCGTGATCTCGAGTTCTTGCTGCACGAGTGGCTGGACGTCGCGTCGCTGACGACGCGGGACCGGTTCTCCGAGCACTCGCGGGAGACCTTCGACGCCGTCCTCGAGCTCGCCGAGCAGGTCGCGACCGAGCACTTCGCGCCGCACAACCGGCTGGCCGACGAGAACGAGCCGCGGATGGTCGACGGAAAGGTCGTGCTGGTCCCGGAGGTGGGCCGGGCGCTGGAGGTGTTCGCCCGCACCGGGCTGATGGCCGGCACCTTCGACGAGGAGTTCGGCGGCATGCAGCTGCCGCAGAGCGTCGGCCAGGCCGTGCTGGCCTGGTTCCAGGCCGCCAACATCGGGACGTCGGCCTATCCGTTCCTCACGATGGCCAACGCGCGGCTGCTCCTCGCGCACGGCAGCCGGGAGCAGATCGACACCTTCGTCGCCCCGATGGTCGAGGGCCGCTGGTTCGGCACGATGGCCCTGTCGGAGCCGCAGGCCGGCTCCTCGCTCGCCGACATCACCACCCGCGCCGAGCGCCAGGACGACGGCAGCTACCGGCTGACCGGCAACAAGATGTGGATCTCCGGCGGCGACCACGAGCTGACCGAGAACATCGTCCACCTGGTGCTGGCCAAGGTGCCGGGCGGTCCGGCCGGCGTGAAGGGCATCTCGCTGTTCGTCGTCCCCAAGGTCCTCGTGGGGGACGACGGGTCGCTCGGTGAGCGCAACGACGTCGTCCTGGCCGGGCTCAACCACAAGATGGGCTACCGGGGGACGACGAACACACTGCTCAACTTCGGCGAGGGCGTGCACACCCCGGGCAGGCGGGCCGGCGCCGTCGGCTACCTCGTGGGCGAGGAGAACCGCGGACTGACCTACATGTTCCACATGATGAACGAGGCGCGGATCGGCGTCGGCATGGGCGCGACCGTCCTCGGCTACACCGGATTCCTGCACGCGCTGGAGTACGCACGCACCCGCGCGCAGGGCCGCCCGGCGGGCGCCAAGGACCCTTC
>JBBSKB010000090.1:0-13787 GCA_038256725.1 Mycobacteriales bacterium
ACCATGCCGACCTCGGCGCGCAACGCCGCGAGCTCCTTGCCCTCCTCGGGCAGCGGCTTGCCGTCCAGGGTGATCGAGCCCTCCTGGATAGTCTCCAGCCGGTTGACGGCCCGGCACAGCGTGCTCTTGCCCGAGCCTGACGGACCGATGACGACGACGACCTCACCGCGGTGGACCGTCTGGTTGATGTCCTTGAGGACGTGAAGGTCCCCGAACCACTTGTTGACGCCGTCCAAGACGACGAGTGGTTCTCCCTGGCGACCGTCCTGCCCTTCCTGCGTCATGGCCGCGACCCTAGCCGTACTTCACCCGTCGGGGCCACGGGCGAGGCGGAGTTCGCCCAGATGGTGACGTTTCTGTGACACGCCCGGAGGGGCCGTACCCTTGACCGGTCATGAGCACGCGCACGTACGAGGTCCGCACCTACGGGTGTCAGATGAACGTCCACGACTCCGAGCGGCTGACCGGGCTCTTGGAGGGCGCGGGGTATGTCGCGTCTCCGGCAGAGGAGCAGGCCGACGTCGTCGTCTTCAACACCTGCGCGGTGCGCGAGAACGCCGACAACAAGCTCTACGGCAACCTGGGGCACCTGGCGTCGGTCAAGGCCAAGCGGCCGGGCATGCAGATCGCCGTCGGTGGCTGCCTGGCGCAGAAGGACCGCAGCACGATCACCGAGAAGGCGCCGTGGGTCGACGTGGTCTTCGGCACGCACAACATCGGCTCGCTGCCCGTGCTCCTGGAGCGGTCGCGCGTCCAGGAGGAGGCGCAGGTCGAGATCGTCGAGTCGCTCGAGGTCTTCCCCTCGACGCTGCCGGCCAAGCGGGACTCGGCCTACTCCGGCTGGGTGTCGATCAGCGTCGGTTGCAACAACACCTGCACGTTCTGCATCGTCCCGGCGCTGCGCGGCAAGGAGAAGGACCGTCGCCCCGGCGAGATCCTGGCCGAGGTGCAGGCCCTGGTCGACCAGGGCGTGCTCGAGGTGACCCTGCTCGGGCAGAACGTGAACGCCTACGGCGTGGAGTTCCGCGAGCGGGGCGCTTTCGCCGACCTGCTGCGCTCCGCCGGCCGGATCGACGGCCTGGAGCGGATCCGCTTCACCAGCCCGCACCCCCGCGAGTTCACCGACGACGTCATCGACGCGATGGCCGGGACCCCCGCGGTGTGCCACCAGCTGCACATGCCGCTGCAGAGCGGTTCGGACGACGTCCTGCGCCGGATGCGCCGCGGTTACCGGCAGGAGCGCTACCTCGGGATCATCGACCGCGTGCGGGCCGCGATGCCCGACGCGGCGATCACCACCGACATCATCGTGGGCTTCCCGGGCGAGACCGAGGCCGACTTCGAGCAGACCCTCGAGGTCGTCCGGCAGGCGCGGTTCGCCAGCGCGTTCACCTTCCAGTACTCCAAGCGCCCCGGGACGCCGGCGGCCGAGATGGACGAGCAGCTGCCCAAGGCGGTCGTCCAGGAGCGGTACCTGCGGTTGACCGCGCTCCAGGACGAGATCAGCCACGCTGGGAACCGTGCGCAGGTGGGCCGGCGGGTCGAGCTGCTCGTCGCCGCGGGCGAGGGCAGCAAGGACGCCGCCACCGGCCGGCTCTCCGGCCGCGCCCGTGACGGCCGCCTGGTGCACTTCCGGGTGGGCGGGGAGATCGGCGCCGGCGTCCGCCCGGGCGACGTCGTCGAGACCGTCGTCACCGACGCCAAGCCGCACTTCCTGGTGGCCGACGGCGTGCTGCTGTCCCACCGCCGCACGCGCGCAGGCGACGCGGCCGAGGCGGGGATCCGCCCGACGACGCCGGGTGTCGCGCTGGGCATGCCGCGCATCGGCGTCCCCGAGCCGCTGCCGGTGCTCACCGCCGGCTGCTGAGGGCCCGACGACGACGCCCCCGCCACCGGAGCTCCGGGCGGGGGCGTCGCGCGCTGGTGATGCCTACCGGCGGGCGGACTTCTCCGCTTCGGCCAGCCACTCGCGGCGGGTGCTGAGGTTGGCTTGCGCCTCGTCGATCCGGCGCTGGTCACCGGCCGCCTCGGCCTTGGTCAGCTGCTCCTCGGCCTTGGTGACCGCGGCGCGCATCGAGGTGACCATCGGGTTCTCCGCAGCGACCCGCGGGCGTCCGGCGTCGGCGGCACCGCGCACCTTCTCCTCCACGGCCTGCATGCGGTCCTCGAGCTGGCGCATGGCCCCGCGGGGGACGTGCCCGACGCCGTCGTAGCGCTCCTGGATCTTGCGGAGCGCGTTCTGGGCCCCGCGCAGGTCCTTGGACGGGTCGAGCCGCTCGGCCTCGGCCAGCAACTCCTCCTTGAGCGTCTGGTTGGCCGTCTCCTCGCTGGTGCGTGCCTTGTCCGAGTCGGCGCGGGCGGCGAAGAAGACGTCCTGGGCGGCACGGAACTGCTTCCACAGGTCGTCGTCGCCGTCCCGGCCGATGCGCGGCACGGCCTTCCAGCGGTCCATGAGCGAACGCATCGCCGCGCTCGTCGGACCCCAGTCGGTGGAGGCGGCGAGCCGCTGTGCCTCCTTGATCAGCTCCTGCTTGGCCGCGCGGGCCTCGCCGCGCTGGGTGTCCAGCTGGGCGAAGTGCGCACCCCGGCGACGGCCGAAGGCGTCGCGGGCCGCGGCGAACCGGGTCCACAGCGCCTCGTCGGTCTTGCGGTCGATGCCGCGGATCGTCTTCCACTCCTCGACGACGGCCTTGAGCCGGTCCCCGGCGGCCTTCCACGACGTCGACTCCGCGGCGATCTGCTCGGCCTCGGCGGCGAGCGCCTCCTTGCGGGCTACCTGGGCGGCGCGCGCGGCGGCCTTCTCGGCGCGGGACTCGGCCGCGGCCACGTCGGCGGTGCCGACCATGGCCCGGGCGCGGGCCGCGAGACCTTCCAGGTCGCCGACGGCGGCGGCGGACGGGATCGACTCGGCCAGCGCCTGGGCCTTGCCCTTGATCTCCGACGGGTTGCCGGTGTGCGCCTTCAGCCGTGCCTCGAGCAGCGTGACCTCGGTGGCGAGGTCGTCGAACCGGCGGGCGTAGTGCGTCAGGCCCGCGACCGGCTCGCCGGCCTGCCAGGAGCCGACGGCACGTTCGCCCTCGGAGGTGCGGACGTAGACGGTGCCGTCCTCGTCGACCCGGCCCCAGGTGGAGGGGGAGCTGACCGCTCCGGCCGTGGGGGCGATCGACGCGGGGGAGGGCACCGCCGGTGCGGGTATCGGGGACGCGGGTCCGGCCGAGCCCGCACCGGGCGGGGTCTCGATGTCCGGGCCCGCCGGCGCCTGCTCGGCAGCGGGCGGTGGGACGGCTGCCTCGAGGGCCACCGTCTCCAGCGTCTCCGCCGCCGGGACCGCCACCTCGGGCTCGCCCTCCGGCGTCACTGCCGCCGGTATCTGTTCCACCTCCGCGCTCGCTCCGTCGGGAGTCTCCACAATCGGTGGAGTGGCCTGCTGCGCCCCGCTGCCGGGGTTGTCCGTGCTCGACACTCCGGCAGTGTCCCACGCCGCATCGACGACACTGCTGGATGTGAGTGCCGATTCCCGGAGGCCGCCGGTCCCGTTCGCCCCTGACGGGGTCGCCGTCGCCTTCTGCCCCGCCCCGCCGCTGCTGGTGCCGGCGGTCGAGGGTCGGCCCGGGGCCGACACCGCGGCCCTGCGCCACGCCTGCGCGGACGCGGTCGCCGCGATGCTCGCCGCCGCGCCGGACGTGGTGCTCGTGGTCGGTTCCGGCGCACAGGCCGGCGTGCGGTTCGGCGACGGGGACGCCGGAGACCTCCGCGGAGTCGGCGTCGACCTCGAGCTGCCGTTCACCGGCCGGGCGCGGCCCGGCGGCCGCCGGCTTCCGTTGCCGCACCTGCTGGGCGCGTGGCTGCTCGACCAGGCGGGGTACGCCGGGGCACGGGTGGGCGTCGGCCCCGACGACCTGCCCGGGCTGGTGCGGTCCCTCCCCGGAGCCGTCGGGGTGCTCGCGATGGGCGACGGGTCGGCCCGGCGCAGTGGAAAGGCGCCCGGCCACCTCGACGCGGCCGCCGAGCCCTTCGACGACGCCGTCGCCACGGCACTCGCGGCCGGGGACGCCGCCGCGCTCGCCGGGCTGGACGAGGGGGAGGGGCAGCGGCTGCTGGCCGCCGGCGTGCCCGTCTGGCGGGCCGTCGGCAGCGCGCTGGCCGACCGGGCCGTCGTCGCGCACCTGCACGCCGCCTCCGCCCCGTTCGGGGTCGGCTACCTCGTCGCCGACTGGGCGGCGCGGTGCCCGCACTCCCGCCGGTGGTCGCGGTGGTCGGTCCCACCGCCACGGGCAAGACCGCGCTCGCCGTCGAGCTCGCCCGCCGGCTCGGGGGCGAGGTGGTGAACGCCGACTCGATGCAGCTGTACCGCGGCATGGACATCGGCACCGCGAAGCCGGACGAGGTCGAGCGCGACGGGGTGCCGCACCACCTGCTCGACCTCTGGCACGTGCGCGAACCGGCATCGGTGGCCGGGTACCGGGAGCGCGCGCGGGCCGAGATCGACCGGCACCGCGCCGCCGGCGTCGTCCCGCTGCTGGTGGGCGGATCCGGGCTCTACGTGCGGGCGGTCCTCGACGAACTGGACTTCCCGGGCACCGACGCCGCGGTCCGCGCGCGGCTGGAGGCCGAGCTGGCCGAGCTGGGCCCGACGGTGCTGCACGCCCGGCTCGCTGTGGTCGACCCGGCCGCGGCGGAGGCGGTGCTCCCCGGGAACGGACGGCGCATCGTCCGGGCGCTGGAGGTCGTCGAGATCACCGGTGGCCCCTTCCGCGCCACGATGCCGGAACCGGCGCCGCACTACCCGGCCGTGGTGCTCGGCCTGGACCGGGATGCTGCCGAGCTGGACGCACGCGTCGCCCTGCGGGTGGACCGCATGTGGGCTGCGGGCCTGGTCGACGAGGTGGCGGCGCTGTCGGCCGAGGGGCTGCGCGAGGGTCCGACGGCGTCCCGCGCGCTGGGCTACGCGCAGGTGCTCGCCCATTTCGACGGCACGCTCACCGCGGACGAGGCGAGGGAGCGGACGGTGATCACCACCCGCCGGTTCGTCCGCCGGCAGCGCTCGTGGTTCCGCCGCGACGCCACCACGACCTGGCTCGATGCCGGCCGGGCCGACCTGCTCGACGCCGCGGCCGCGGTGATCGCCGACCGTACGATCGGCCGGTGACCGCCACCCCCCGCGTGCTGATCGGGCACGGGACCGAGAACGACTTCGTCGTGCTGCCCGACCCCGACGGCTCGGTGTGGGCCGGCGACCGCCTGGACGGCGCCCTGGTGCGCCGGCTGTGCGACCGCCGCGCCGGGCTCGGGGGCGACGGCGTCCTGCGGCTGGTGCGCAGCGCGCACGTGCCCGACGCCGCCGACGTCCTGGGGCCGGATCTCGCGGCCTGCGAGTGGTTCATGGACCACCGCAACGCCGACGGCTCGTACGCGGAGATGTGCGGCAACGGCATCCGGCTGTTCCTCCACGCACTCGTCGCGGAGGGGCTGCTCGACCGGGCAGCCTGCACCGACGGCGTCCTGGTGGGCACCCGGGGCGGTCCGCGCCGGGTGGGGGCGACGACCGAGGGCGGCTACTGGGTCGACATGGGCCCCGCCGCCGAGTTCGGGCACGGTTCGGCCGAGCTCGACGGACGCTCGTTTCCCGGGCGGGCGGTCTCGATGGGCAATCCGCACCTGGCGGCGCTCACCGACGTCGACGTCGACATCCTCGACCTGAGCCGGGCGCCGCGGTTCGACGCTGAGCTCTTCCCCGAGGGCGTCAACGTGGAGCTGGTCAACGTGGTCGAACCCGGCGCGCACATCCGGCTCCGGGTGTTCGAGCGGGGTGTCGGGGAGACGCGCTCCTGCGGTACCGGCGCCTGCGCGGCGGCGTACGCGGCCCTGGCCGACGCCGGCCGGGCCGAGGGGACGGTCGTCGTCGACGTCCCCGGGGGCCGCCTGTCGGTGCAGGTCGACCCCCGGACGACGGTGCTCACCGGCCCGGCCGTGCTCGTGTCGGCCGGGACGCTGTGCGCGGAGTGGCTCGGGGCCTGAGTACGCGCCCTCCGGCCGGCTGACCCCGCGTCCCGGGATGGACTCGCACCGGTGGCGTGTTGCACGAGGGGATGACAACTCAGGTGCCACCTGCCGCAGACCGTGCCACGCTGGAGACGATGACCACCGCCCAGAACCGCGCCATCCTCGACGACGCCGAAGCCCGGGTCGCCAAGGCCGCCGCCGCCCGCACCGCCGACGAGAGCGCCGGCTCCTACGACCTCGAGGCCCGTAGCGCGTTGCGCCGCGTGGCTGGGCTCGGCACCGAGCTGGCCGACGTCACCGAGGTCGAGTACCGGCAGCTGCGGCTGGAGCGCGTGGTCCTCGTCGGCGTCTGGACCGAGGGGACGCAGGTCGACGCCGACCGCTCCCTCGCAGAGCTCGCCGCCCTGGCCGAGACCGCCGGCTCCGAGGTCCTCGAGGCCGTGAGCCAGCGCCGTGACAAGCCGGACGCCGCCACCTACGTGGGCTCCGGCAAGGCCGCCGAGATCCGCGACATCGTCGCCGCCACCGGGGCGGACACAGTCATCTGCGACGGCGAGCTGACGCCGGGCCAGCTCAACCAGCTGGAGAAGGTGCTCAAGGTCAAGGTCGTCGACCGGACGGCGCTGATCCTGGACATCTTCGCCCAGCACGCGACCAGCCGGGAGGGCAAAGCCCAGGTCGAGCTGGCGCAGATGCAGTACATGCTGCCGCGGCTGCGCGGCTGGGGCGAGTCGCTGTCCAGGCAGGCCGGTGGCCGGGTCGCCGGCGGCGGCGGCATCGGTACCCGCGGCCCCGGCGAGACCAAGATCGAGACCGACCGCCGGCGGATCCGCGCGCGGGTGAGCAAGCTCCGCCGCGAGATCGCCGGCATGGCGACCGCACGCGCGACGCAGCGCAGCAGCCGGGACCGGAACGCGACCCCGAGCGTGGCGATCGCCGGCTACACCAACGCCGGCAAATCCAGCCTGCTCAACCAGCTCACCGGGGCCGGGGTGCTGGTCGAGAACGCGCTGTTCGCCACCCTGGACCCGACCGTGCGCCGGGCCGAGGGGCCCGATGGCCGGGAGTTCACGCTCACCGACACCGTCGGGTTCGTCCGGCACCTGCCGCACCAGCTGGTCGACGCCTTCCGCTCGACGCTGGAAGAGGTGGCCGCCGCCGACCTGCTGCTGCACGTCGTCGACGGTGCCGACCCGGACCCGCTGGGTCAGATCAACGCGGTGCACGTCGTGCTCCGGGAGATCGACGCCTCCGCGGTGCCCGAGGTGATCGTCGTGAACAAGGTCGACGCCATGGACGAGGAAGCGATCCTCACCCTGCGGCAGGCCCTGCCCGGCGCGGTGTGGGTCTCGGCGCGGAGCGGCGCCGGCATGGACACCCTGCGGGAGCTCATAGCGGGCCGGTTGCCGCACCCGGACGTCGACGTCGACGTGCTGGTGCCCTACGACCGCGGCGACCTCGTCGCGCGCGTCCACCGGGACGGTGAGGTGCTCGCCGAGGCGCACGAGGCCGCGGGCACCCGGCTCACCGCCCGGGTCGACGGGGCCCTGGCCTCGGCGCTCGAGGAGTTCGCCGCGCCGGCCGCCTGACCGTCGGCGCACCGTCCGGCTCGGTCGGGTCACGGCGAGGTCACGGGCCGGTACGGTGAGCCGGTGACGAGCGGCGTGGTGCATGACGCCGGCCCCCGGGGAAGTACTTCCGGGCCTCCGGCGGGGCGGCCGACGTGGTGGCTGGTGCTGACCGCACTCGTCGTCGGCGGGCTCGTGACCGCGGACCTGCTGGCCTCCGGGGCCTCCGAGCGCGTCGACATCCGGGTCTCCGAGGTCGTCGGCGGCTGGGGCCTGGCCGACTCGGCGGTGTACCCGCTGGTCTGGTTGGTGACGCAGCTGGGCGGCCGGGTGACCATCCTGGTCGTGCTCGCCGGGCTGGTCGGCTACCTGGCCTGGCGACGGCGCACGGTACTGCCGGCGGTCCGGGTGCTCGTCGCCCTCGCGCTGCTCACCGGCGTCGTCTACGCGTTGAAGTACGGCACCGGCCGGACCGCTCCGGGCTATCCCGGGAGCTACTTCTTCCACGGCGACGGCGCCTCGTACCCCTCCGGGCACGTCGCGAACGCCGTGCTCATGTGGGGCGTGGCCCGGTGGCAGGCCGTGGAGTACGGGCTGCCGGCCCGGGTCCAGTGGCTCTTCTGGTGGCTCGCCGTGGTCGGCCCGGTCCTGACCGGGCTGTCGATGATCTCGCTGGACTTCCACTGGGTCACCGACGCCGTCGCGGGGGCAGCCGTCGGCATCGTGCTGCTGGGCGTGGTTCACGCACTCGACGCAATCGTTCTGTCACGCTGGGTCCGTGCCCGAGCAGGCCGACCGACCGCGTAGCGGCTCCGGAGGACGGCGCACCACCCGAGCCGTCCGACTCGGCGTGGTCGTCCTCCTCGGTCTTGGTCTGCCCGCAGCCGGTGCCGGAGCAGCCGTGGCCGAGGAGCCGGGAGCACCGTCGGTCCGGTGCACGGTCACCGATCCGACGCTGGCCGAGATCTCCGGCCTGGTCGATCTCGGCGAGCGCATGCTGGTGATGAACGACGGCGGCGACCGGCTCAGCGTCTCGGTGCTCGACGCCGGGTGCCAGGTCCTGGAGACGCGCAGCGCGGCCGTGGACCCGTACGACCCGGAGGACCTCGGGCTCGGCGCCGACGGCACCCTGTGGCTGGCCGACGCCGGCGACAACACCGCCATCCGCTCGACCGTCGCGCTCCTGGCGCTGCGGCCGGACGGCTCCGCGGGCGTGCACCGGCTCACCTACCCCGACGGCGCGCACGACTCGGAGGCGCTGCTGCTGGCCCCCGATGGAACGCCCTACCTGGTCACCAAGGACGTCCTCGGGTCCAGTGGTGTGTACCGACCCGCCGGCCCGCTCTCGGTCGACGCCACCGTGCCGATGGAGCGGGTCGCGACGGTCAACATGACGCTCACCGGCACGTCCGGCGGCCCGGTCGGTCGCGCGGGCCAGTTGCTGATCACCGGGGGAGCGGTCGCCGGCGACGGCCATGCGCTGGCCCTGCGCACCTACACCGACGCCTACGTGTGGCCGCTCGTCGGCTCAGACGTCGCCGGTGCACTGGCGGGCACGCCGGTGCGGGTGCCGTTGCCCGACTCGCCGCAGGGCGAGGCGGTGAGCTTCACGGCGGACAACCGGCAGCTCGTCGTGGCCGGCGAGGGCGTACCGGGGGACGTCGTCGTGGTCCCGATCCCGGCCGGGACCCCGTCCGCGGCCGCGCCGGCCACGGGCGGCGCGGCGCCCACTCTGACCGAGCTCACCAGCTCGGGGCGCTCGGCGGTGACGTCCGCGCTGATCGCCGCGGCCGTCGCCACCGTGGTCGTCTGGGTCGGCGGCATGGTGCGCCGCCGGCCCAAGCCGTGACCCGCGCCGGCTGACGTTCCCGCCGGCCCGGGACACGGAGCGGCTCAGAGCCGCCGCAGCACCGAGACGACCCGGCCGAGGACCGTGGCGTCGTCGCCCGGGATCGGCTCGTACGCCGGGTTGTGCGGCAGCAGCCAGACGTGACCGTCGCGCCGCTTGTAGGTCTTGACGGTGGCCTCGCCGTCGATCATGGCGGCCACGATCTCGCCGTTCTCCGCCGTCGGCTGCTGGCGGACGACCACCCAGTCGCCATCGCAGATCGCGGCGTCGACCATCGAGTCACCGGCCACCTTGAGCATGAACAGCGTGCCCTCGCCGACGAGCTCGCGCGGGAGGGGGAAGACGTCCTCCACGGCCTGCTCGGCGAGCACCGGGCCACCGGCGGCGATCCGACCGACCAGGGGCACGTACGTCGGCGCGGCCAGCGGCTCGTCGGTGCCGGCGACCTGCTCCGGGAGCGGCGCCGTGGGGCGGGACGTATCGCCCGGCAGGCGGACGTCGAGGGCGCGCGGGCGGTTGGGATCGCGCCGCAGCCAGCCCTTCTTCTGCAGCACCGAGAGCTGGTGCGCCACCGAGGAGGCCGAGGAGAGGCCCACGGCCTCGCCGATCTCGCGCACCGAGGGCGGGTAGCCGCGGCGGTCGATGGAGTCGCGGATGACCTCCAGCACGCGGCGCTGCCGCTGGGTGAGCCCGTCGCCGTCAGCACCGCGGTCGGGGAAGGCCCGCACCGTCGCGGTGCCGCCGTCGTCTTGCGGTTCGGGCGCCGCGCTGCGCGTGCGCCGGCCGCCCGACGTCCCGCTGGTCTCCGCCACGTCTCCTCCTCGCGGGCTGCCGGTGCAGCCGTGCTGGTTGCGTCGGGTGAACCGTAGCGCCGATCGTCCCGGCTTTCAAACAGGTGTTCGAAGAACGTCCCCGTGTCGGGGTCGCTTCTGTCGGTCCCGTCCGGTAGACATCGCACAGACGTTCGATTCGAACAACCGTTCGAACGTGGATGCACCGGTCGGTGGGTCGGGAGGAGTGGTCATGGGAAGCGTGGCGCAGGCAGTGGTGGAGTTCGACGAGGCGGTGCAGGCGCCCTGGCGTCCGCCGCTGGCCGGTGGGTCCGGCAGGCGCGGGCAGCTCCGCGCGGTGCCCGACCCGGTGCGGCCGATCGGTGTCGGTGGGGGAGCGGGCCGGCGGGCTGCGCCCGGGGCCCCCGTCCGGCGCCCCCCGGCGCCGAGCACCCGGGGCCCCGTGCCGGCCGGTCCCGGCCCGCGCAGGCCGGTCCCGGGCGGAGCTCCGGAGGTCCGTGTGGCGCCCGGCCTCCGGCTGACCCGGCGGGCCCGGCGGCTCGGGGTGGTGCTCGGCCTGGCCGTCGGGGTCGTGGTCGGCTCCTGGGTGGGCTCGGTGGTCTCGGGCGAGGGGGACGGCCTCCGGCTGGCGGGGGAGAGCAGTGTCGTCGTCGAGTCGGGCGACACGCTGTGGTCCATCGCGGCCACGGTCGCCGGCAGTGGCGACGACGTCCGCGGGGTCGTCGCGGAGATCCGGAAGCTGAACGGGCTACCCGACGCCTCGCTGGTGCCGGGTCAGACCCTCGTCCTGCCGTGACGTCGGCCGCCACGCCCGGGAGCGGGTCGGGGGCCAGGGCAACACCTCGTCAACCTGAGGCTGTGAGTTCGTCAATCCTCAGCCCGCTCGCCTTCACGCACGGTGGTCACCCGAGCGCATACGGTCCTCGCGTGTCGGGCCCCATGGACAGTCGAGCTGCCGTGTTCACCAGTTCCCCTCAGTCGGTCGAGGTCTACCAGGCCGGGACGTGGTGGGCGGGCGAACTGCTGGGCTGGCGGCACGACGCCTCCGGCACCTGCCAGATGTGGGTCCGGGTCGTCGTGGGCGGCGTCGAGGAGACAGCCTGGATCGAGTTGGCCGCGCTCCGCCTGTCGGACACCGAGGCCTCGCCGGCCGCCGCGGCCGGCGGGATCGACTCTCGGGTGAAGCAGGTGCTCCCGCCCGCGCAGGCGATCTCCGCGCTGCGCGGCCGGGCCGTCGGCTCGAGCGCGGGAACGACGGCTGTGCTGCCGATGGTCCGCGACGAGGCGCCTGCGGTGGCAGAGCGCCGCACCGGCCGCCGACGCGCCCCCGAGGAGGCGCTCGTCGGCGCCTCCCCGCTCGAGGCCGCGCCTGACGCACCCGTCCGGGTCCAACCCGTGCCCGCGTCGGAGGCGGCTGCCGGCGCCGGCCGGCACCGCGCCCCGGACGACGAGGGCCGGCACCGCGCCGCCGACACCGAGGTCTTCGCCGCCGTCACCGACGCCACCGACCAGTTCTCGGCCGTCGAACTCGAGTCGACCCCCGAGTCGCGCCGCACCGCCGCGCGTCCGCACGTCGGCTCCGGCCGGGTGGTCCCCGCCGCGCGCACGGCACGTCCGGCGGAGTCCCTCGGCCGTGCCGAGGTCTGCACCGGGCGCATCGACGTGGAGCCGGACCTGCTGACCCGTCCCATGCGGCTGAGTGATCTCGCGGCGTCCTCCCGTCGTCCCCGGCTGAGCGGCGCCCGCTCCTCCTGACCGTTTTCCGGTCCACCCTCTGGCGCCCTGACCGGCGCGTCGGCGGGCGTGTCGTGTGACTGCTGGGAAGCCCTGTTCCTGAGGGTGACGGCAGGGTCAGGGCGGAACACGCCGACGGTGGCAGCTCTTGCACATCTAGTGGGGCCAGGCTTAGGGTTCCACTAGATCTAGTAGTTACAGAGCTGTAAGACTTGTCCACAGGCTGGTCCTCAGGTTCTCCCCGCGGCGTCCACCGGATGTCCCCAGGAGGGTCCACAGGGCGCCCGGGACGAGGAGTCGCCCGAAGGAGGTGGACCGCGATGCGTTGCCCGTTCTGCCACAACGCCGACAGCCGGGTGATCGACTCGCGGGAGGCCGACGAGGGGGCCACCACCCGTCGTCGCCGGTCGTGCCCCCAGTGCGGCCGGCGGTTCACGACCGTCGAGGAGGCCGTTCTCGCCGTCGTCAAGCGCAGCGGGGTGAGCGAGCCGTTCAACCGCTCCAAGGTGGTCGCCGGAGTCCGCCGGGCCTGTCAGGGCCGGCCGGTCGACGAAGATCAGCTGGCGCTGCTGGCGCAGCAGGTCGAGGACACCATCCGGGCGAGCGGCGCGGCCGAGGTGCCGAGCCACGAGGTCGGGCTGGCCATCCTGCGTCCGCTCCGGGAACTGGACGAGGTCGCGTACCTGCGCTTCGCCAGCGTCTACCGCGCCTTCACCTCGGTGGCCGACTTCGAGAAGGAGATCGCCGAGCTGAAGGCCCGCACCACCGGGGGCGCCGATACCGCGCCCGGCCCGGCCGGCGGCTCCGCCGGCACCTGAGAACTGTCAGACCGTCGGACTAGACATCACGTCGAGGACCCCGATCGCGGCTCTTCCCCAGCCCTCCGATCCAGCACTGCGCGGCTCCACAGCGCGCATCGAGCACCACACCGAGCAGCACACGACCAGGGAGAGCTCCTCACCATGACCGAGACCGACGACCGCTTGGCCGGGAACCGCGCGCGGCGCACGCCCAAGGCGCCCAGCCGCAAGGGCCTCAAGATCAAGCGCGTCTTCACCACCGCCGGTGTGCACCCCTACGACGACGTCACCTGGGAGCGCCGCGACGTCGTCATGACCAACTGGCGGGACGGCTCGATCAACTTCGAGCAGCGCGGTGTCGAGTTCCCCGCCGAGTGGAGCATCAACGCCACCAACATCGTCACCACGAAGTACTTCCGCGGCGCCGTCGGCACCCCGCAGCGCGAGACCAGCCTGCGTCAGCTCATCGACCGCGTGGTGCTCACCTACGGTGCGGCCGGCCGCGAGCACGGCTACTTCGCCAGCGAGGGCGACGCCGAGATCTTCGAGCACGAGCTGACCTGGATGCTCATGCACCAGTACTTCAGCTTCAACTCGCCGGTGTGGTTCAACGTCGGCACGAGCTCCCCGCAGCAGGTCAGCGCCTGCTTCATCCTCGCCGTCGACGACACGATCGACTCGATTCTCGACTGGTACAAGGAAGAGGGGCTGATCTTCAAGGGCGGTCCGGGGCCGGGGTCAACCTCTCCCAGATCCGCTCGTCCAAGGAGCTGCTGTCCTCCGGCGGGGCGGCCTCCGGTCCGATCTCGTTCATGCGCGGCGCGGACGCCTCCGCCGGCACCATCAAGAGCGGCGGAGCCACCCGCCGCGCGGCCAAGATGGTCGTCCTCGACGTCGACCACCCCGACATCGAGGAGTTCATCGAGCTCAAGGCACGCGAGGAGGAGAAGATCCGCGTCCTGCGCGACGGCGGCTTCGACATGGACCTCGGCGGCCGCGACATCACCAGCGTCCAATATCAGAACGCCAACAACTCGGTGCG
>JBBSKB010000091.1:0-13369 GCA_038256725.1 Mycobacteriales bacterium
CCGCCACCGGCGGCGGCCTTGACCAGCAGCGGGTACCCGACGGCGGCACCGTCGGTCGGGTCGTCGGACGACGGCAGGGTCGGGACGCCGGCGGCGACGGCGGCCTTCTTCGCCGCGAGCTTGTCCCCCATCGCCGCGATGACCTCGGGCGTGGGGCCGATCCAGACCAGCCCGGCCGCGAGGACGTCGGCGGCGAAGCCGGCGTTCTCCGACAGGAAGCCGTAACCGGGGTGGATCGCCCCGGCGCCGGTGGCGCGGGCGGCGGCGATCACCGCGGCGCCGTCGAGGTAGCCGGTCTCCAGCCGGACCGCCTCGTCTGCGTCGGCGACGAACGGGGCGCCCGCGTCGGCGTCGACGTGGACGGCGACGCAGCGGTAGCCCATGGCGCGGGCGGTGCGGAACACCCGGCGGGCGATCTCGCCGCGGTTGGCGACGAGGACGGTGTCGAAGTGGGCAATGGTCGACGACGTGGTCACAGCCGGAACACCCCGAACTGCTGGGCGCCCTCGACGGGCGCGTTGGCCACGAACGACAGGCACATGCCGAGCACCGTGCGGGTGTCTCGCGGATCGATGATCCCGTCGTCGCTCACCGCCCCGGTGGCCCGTAACGCCAGCGAGCCCTCCTCCTGGCCCGCTTCCACCATCGCCACGATCTGCGCGTCCTCCTCCTCGTCGAACGGGACGCCCTTGCGCAGCGCCTGCCCTCGACGGACCTGCGACATGACCCCCGCGATCTGCTTCGGGCCCATCACCGCGATCTTCGCCGTCGGCCACAGGAAGGTGAACCGGTTCCCGAAGGCCCGGCCGGACATGCCGTAGGTGCCCGCGCCGTAGGAGGAGCCGATAATCACCGTCAGGTGCGGCACCGTGGAGTTGGTCACCGCGTTGAGCATCTGGCTGCCCTTCTTGACGATCCCGGCCGCCTCGAAGTCCCGCCCCACCATGTAGCCGGTGATGTTCTGCAGGAAGACCAGCGGGACGTCGATCCGGTTGCACAGCTGGATGAAGTGCGCCGCCTTCTGCGCCGAGTCGGGGTGCAGGACGCCGTTGTTGCCGAGGATGCCCACCGGGTAGCCGTGGATCGAGGCCCACCCGCACACCAGCGTGGGCCCCCACCGGGGCTTGAACTCCTCGAACCGCGATCCGTCGGCCACCCGGGCGATGACGTCGCGGACGTCGACCGGCTGGCGCAGGTCGCGGCTGACCAGACCGAGCAGCTCCTCGGGGTCGCGCACCGGCTCGTCCGCGGTCAGCGACGGCCCGGGGCCGGCCTTGCGCCAGTTCAGGTGCGAGACCGCCTCGCGGCACATCCGGATCGCGTCCAGCTCGTCCTCGGCGAAGTAGTCGCCCAGGCCGGAGACGTCGGCGTGCAGCCGGGCGCCGCCGAGGGTCTCGTCGTCGCTCTCCTCGCCGGTGGCCATCTTGACCAGCGGTGGCCCGGCCAGGAACACCTTCGACTGCTGGTCGATGACGACGACGTAGTCCGACAGCCCCGGCTGGTAGGCCCCGCCGGCGGTCGAGGAGCCGAAGACGACGCAGACCGAGGGGATGCCGAGCTTGGACAGCTCGGTCATCTCGTAGAACTGCCGGCCGCTCTCGGCGAAGTGGGAGGTCTGCGCCGACCGGCCGCCCCCTCCCCCGCCGGGCCGCAGGTCGGCGCCGGCGGACTCCACGAAGCTGACGTAGGGCATCCGGTTCTCGCGGGCGATCTCCAGCGCGCGGGCCCACTTCTTCAGGGCGTACGGGGTCAGCGCGCCACCGAGGACCGTCGGGTCGTTGCCCATGACGACGCACTCGACGCCGGCGATGACGCCGACCCCGACCACCATGCCGCCGCCGGCGGTGTAGTCCGAGCCGTAGGCCGCCAGCGGGCTGATCTCGAGGAACGGGCTGTCCGGGTCGAGGGCGTGCGCGATGCGCTCGCGGATCGGCAGCTTGTCCCGCTGCCGCAGCCGCTCGGTCGCCTTCTCCCCGCCGCCGGCGGCCGCCGCGTCGAGCAGCTGGTCGAGCACGGCGAGCTGCTCGAGCATGTCGGCGCGGTTCTGCTGGAAGCTCTCGCTCCCCGGATCGACCGACGACGGGAGCGGGAGGGCGAGCAGCGACCGGGCCATGCCGGCGAACCTAGCCCGGTAATCGATAGAACGCCAGGTTACCGGCAGCCCACGACGGCGGGCGTGTCCCGATGCGAGGTGCGCATGTCAGAGGTCCAGGGCCGACAGGTCGGCGAGCCAGCCACCGGCGCGACGGATGGCGTCCTTCCAGCGTTCCCGGTCGAGTGCGCCGGCAGGGTGGACGACCGCGCGCGGCCGCCAGACCGCGGCGATGTCCGCTTCGCCGGCCAGTGAGCCGACCTCCAGGGCGGCGAGGAACGCCGCGCCCAGCGTCGTCGCGTCCCGTACCGGGGACAGCTCGACCGGCCGCTGGGTCGCGTCGGCCAGCGCCTGCACGAACGTGGGGTTCTCGCTCATCCCACCGTCGACGCGCAGCACGGGGATCTCGATCCCACCGTCGGCCTCCGCGGCCTCGACGAGGTCGGCGCCGCGCAGCGCGATGCCCTCCAGCACGGCGCGGACGATCTGCGGCCGACCCGACCCCCGGGTCAGACCGAGCAGGAGACCCCGGGCGCCGTAGTCCCACGTCGGGGTACCGAGGCCCAGCAGCGCCGGCACGAACACCACGCCCTCGGAGGTCTGGCAGCCGCCGGCGACGTCGTGCGAGTGGGCCGGGGTGTCGATGAGCTGCAGGTCCTCGCGCAGCCACTCGATGCAGGTACCGGCCGACAGCATGACCGCCTCGACGCCCCAGGTGATCCGGCCACCGCGGGACCAGGCCGCGATCGGGAAACTGCCGTGCCCGCCGCGCCGGGCGAAGTCGGGCCGGTCCCCGCCCACGCAGACGTCGAGCATGCCGCCGCTGCCGAACGTCATCTTCGCCTGCCCCGGCGTCAGGCAGGACTGCCCGACCAGGGAACCCTGCTGGTCACCGACGAGCGCAGTGATCGGCGGGGCTCCGGGCAGTGCGCTCGCCGGGCCGTAGGCCGACGACGAGTCCTGCACAGCGGGCAGGCACGCAACCGGGATCCGCAGCGCGTCGAGCGCCGCGTGGTCCCACGCCGACCCGTCGGCGGTGCGCAACCCGGTGATGCCGGCGTTCGTGTGGTCGGTCGCGTGCACGGCACCTCCCGACAGCGTCCAGGCCACCCACGTGTCGACGGTGCCGAAGGCCAGGTCCCGCGACCGGTCGGGGTCGGCGGCGTCCAGCAGCCAGGCGAGCTTCGTCGCCGATTCGTTCGGCGCGAGGAGCACGCCCTGGTTCCGCAGCTCGAGGCACCGGCCGACCGTGCGCAGGTCCTGCCAGCCGATGGCCGGCCCGACCGGGGTCCCGGTCGCCCGGTCCCAGACGACCGTCGTCCCGCGCTGGGCGGTGATGCCGACCGCGTCGACCGCGCCGACCTCGGCGAGCGCACGGTGCGCCACGTCCAGCACGGTCGCCGAGAGCAGGGTGGCGTCGAACTCCACCAGACCCGGCGCCGGCGACGACGGGGGCAGCTCCCGGTGGTGCTCGACCGCCAGCGTCGCGTCGGGACGCACGACCGCTGCGCGCACCCCGCTGGTGCCGACGTCGATCACGAGCACGCTCACCGGAGATCACCCGCGGAGCGCCGGCGGCACCGGTCGAACCCGACGGCTCCGGTCACGGCCACGGCACCTCCCCGAAGACCGACGGCAGACCGAGCTTGCCCGGGTTGAGGATGCCGCGCGGGTCCAGCGCCTGCTTCACCGCGACGAGGGCATCGAAGCCCGGACCCAGCGCCTCCGCCACGAACCGGGACCGGTTCAGCCCGACACCGTGGTGGTGCGACAGCGATCCGCCGGCCGCCAGCACCGCGCGGGCACCCGCGTCCCAGACGTCGCGGTAGTAGTCCTCCCGGGCGTCGGGGTCCACCTGCCCGGCGAAGGTGAAGTAGAGGCAGCCGCCGTCGAGGTAGGAGTGCGACTGGTGCGCCGTCACCGACGAGGTGCCCTCGACCGCACGCATCGACGAGATCGCCCGGTCGTAGATGCCGGGCAGCGCCGCCCACGAGCCGGTGATCTCCATGGTGTCCACGACGTAGCCGCGACCGATGAGGGCCTCCAGTGCCGACACGTCGTTGCGGTGCGACAGCCACCGGTCGAGGAGCGAGTCGTCGAGACGCTCGGCTGCCGCACACTCCTCGCCGACGATGTGCAGCACCGCCTCGACCAGCCGCTCGTCGCCCTCGTCGAGAGCGAGGAGCACGCAGGAGTCGACGTCGAAGGAACGCCGGGACTCGGCGCCGTCGTAGAGCCGGAACACCGCCGGGGTCGCGCCGCGACGCAGCACCCGCCGCATCACGTCCAGCCCGGCCTCGAAGGACGGGAATCCCCACGCTCCCCGCCGTTCGGCGGGGGGCTGTGGATGGGCGCGCAGCCGGGCGCCGACGATGACTCCCAACGTTCCTTCCGAGCCGACGAACAGCTGGGTCAGGTCCGGCCCGACCGCCTGCCGCGGCTGGTCCCCGGTCGTGATCCGCCGGCCGTCGGCCAGCACCACGTCCAGGCCGGCGACGATGTCCTCGATCTTGCCGTAGCGGGTGGAGTACTGACCCGCGCCGCGGCAGGCCAGCCATCCGCCGACGGTCGAGATCGCCATCGACTGGGGCCAGTGCCCGACGGTCAGCCCGTGCTGCGATCGCAACTCGTCCTCGAAGACGTTGCCGTAGGTCCCCGGCAGCACGTCGACCAGCAACGACGCGTCGTCGACGTCCCGGACACCGGCAAGCCGCTGGAGGTCCAGCAGCACCCCGCCGTGTGCCGGTACCGCGGCACCGCACACTCCGCTGCGCCCGGCCGCGGGAGTCAGCGGGACCTGCGCGTCGTTGCACACGGCCAGGACGGCGGCGACCTCGTCGGCGGACGTCGGTACGGCGACGACGGCCGGGCGGGCCGTCGTGCGGCCCTGGGCCGCCCAGATCAGCGACAGCGGCCACCAGTCACGGCCGGCCTCGTCGATGCCTTCGACGAGAACCGTCGCGCAGGCGTCCCGCAACCGCTGCACCACTGCGTCCGGGACGTCGACGCCGGCGGGCAGCCGGGCGGGCGCGGCGGCGGGGTCGGCCAGGCCGATCGGCAGCTCCCTCACGCCGTCACCACGTCGAAGTCCGCGGACGCCGCACTGCGGAACCGGCTCACCTGCCGGCTCGTCTCCTCGTCGGTCCACCCGAGCAGCGGGCCGATGAGCGCGGCGACGTCGTCGGCTGCCGCCACGGTGGCGGCCCGGTCGAGCAACCGCGCGCGGGTCCGCCTGGACAGCACGTCGTCGAGGTCGCGGGCCATCTCGGCGCGCACCGCGTGCACCGCCTCGGCCCGGACGTAGGGCAGCCCCGGTACCAGCGGCTCGGCCAGGGTCCCGTCCTGGTCGATCAGCCGGAGCAGGTCCGGGGTCTCGGCGCCGTACCGCCCGGCCAGGTGGGCCCGGAGCGGGTCGGCCGAGCCGGCGGGGGGCTGGTGCCCCTGGGCGCCGATCAACCGCAGCCGGGTCGTCCGGCAGCGCCGTCGCCGGGGGGACTCCCCCAGCACGGCCAGTGCCGCGTCGACGGTGTCGGCGGCCATCTGCCGGTAGGTGGTCAACTTGCCCCCGATCACGGTCACGACGCCGGAGGCCGACGTGGCCACGCCGTGCCGGCGGGACAGATCCGCGGTGCGGGCGCTGGTGGAGCGCACCAGCGGGCGCATCCCCGCCCAGGCGCCGACGACATCGCCGGCGGACACCGGCTCGGTCAGCGAGGCGTTGAGCGCACCCAGCAGGTAGGCGACCTCCTCGGCCGTGGTCCGCGGTTCGTCCGGGGAGCCGTCGTCGTCGGTGTCGGTGGTGCCGACGTAGGAGAACTCGCCCCAGGGCGCGACGAAGATCGAACGGCGGTCGCCGGGCACCGGGAGGATCACGGCGATGTCGTTGCCGAGCAGCCTCCGCGGCAGCACGAGGTGCACGCCCTTCGCCTGCCGGATCGAATCGGGGTCGTGGCCCTCGTCCAGCGCCCGCACGTCATCGGCCCACACCCCGGAGGCGTTGACGATCGACCGGCAGGACACGTCGACCGTCGAACCGTCGATCTCGACCGCGGCCCCGCACACCCGGCCGGCCGCGTCCTTGCGCACGCCGACGATCCGGGCGCCGTTGACCGCGACGGCACCGTGCGACTCGACGGCGGTGCGCACCACCGCCAGCGTCAGCCGTGCGTCGTCGGCTGCCGCGTCGTAGTAGACGTATCCCGACACCAGGCGGTCGGAGCGCAGCGTGGGCATGTGGGCGATCGCCTGATCGGCGGTCAGCCGCCGGTGGATCTTCCCGATGCGGGCGCCCCCGGTGACGTCGTACATCCACATCGCCGTGCCGAGGGCGCGGGCGACCTTCGCCGGGACGATGCCGCCCTTGCCCAGCACCGGCAGGAGGAACGGCAGCACCTGCACCAGGTGAGGGGCGTTGCGCATCAGCCGCCGCCGCTCGCGCAGGGCGTCGTACACCAGTCGCACCTCCCCCTGCTGCAGGTAGCGGAGACCGCCGTGCACGAACTTGGACGACCGCGACGACGTGCCGGAGGCGAAGTCGTCCTTCTCCACCAGTGCGACGCTCAGCCCCCGCGACGCCGCGTCGAGCGCGCAACCGGCACCCGTGATGCCTCCACCGACGACGAGGACGTCGAAGGTGGTGTCGGTCAGCCGGCGCAGGACGTCGGCGCGTTCGAGAGCCATGACAGGCATCCTGGCGCATCCGGCGGACGAACGGGCACAGCGGGCCGAGCGGACCGACGAGGTGGCACCGACACCCGCGGGTGTCCGGCATACTGCCGCGGTGCTCGACGGAGACCGCGGGGTCGTGCGGGTGCTGCACGTCCCCGGTGACCACGGGTACGTGGCGCGCGTGCACGACGACCGGGTTCCCGGCGTGGTGCTCGTCCGGCCCGCGCATGGCGGGCACCCCTCGCCGGCCCTCGACGCCGCGTGGATCGCCGCCGCCGCCGGGGACTTCGACGTCCTGCACGTGCACTTCGGCTTCGAGGGCCGCACTCCGGACCAGCTGCGCGCGCTCGTGGCCGCCGTGCGGAGCGCCGGTCGGGGCCTGGTGCTCACCGTCCACGACCTCGAGAACCCGCACGTCCGGGAGCAGGACGGCTACGACCGGCTGCTCGACGTGCTCGTCCCGGCCGCGGACGCGGTCGTGACGCTCACTCCCGGCGCGGCCGGGGAGATCCACCGGCGCTGGGGCCGGGCGGCCGAGGTGATCCCCCACCCGCACGTCGCGCCGCTGTCCGAGATCGGCACGCCCCGGCCCGGGCGCGCGCCCCGGATCGTCGGCCTGCACCTCAAGAGCCTGCGGGCCAACCTGCTCGCCCGGCCGGTGCTGCGCGCGCTGGTCGAGGCGGTCGGCCGCCTGCCGGAGGCGGTGCTCCGCGTCGACGTGCACGAGGAGGCGCTCGATCCCGCGTTCCCCCGCGCCGACGCCGAGCTCGTCCGGGACCTGCGCGCAGCGGCCGCGCGCGGCGCGCTCGACCTGCGCGTGCACGCGCGCTTCGACGACGCCGGGCTGATCGACTACCTGCGCGGACTGGACGTCTCGGTCCTGGGCTACGGCCACGGCACCCACTCGGGCTGGCTGGAGCTCTGCCACGACCTGGGGGTGCCCGTGGTCGCCGGGCGGATCGGCTTCCTGCACCAGCAGCAGCCCCTCGTCCGGACCGACCTGGACGACCCCGCGGCCCTGGCCGACGGTCTGGCGCGGGCGATGGCCCCGCTGCCCGGGTCCGCCGCCACCCTCGAGGCGCGCCGGGCCCAGCGGTTCGACGTCGCCACCGCCCACCGCGCCCTGTACGAGCGCGTCGTCGCCGCGACCACCGTGGCCGCGCGAGGGGCGCACGCGTGATCGGCTGGTACGTGCACCACCACGGCGCCGGCCACCGGCAGCGGCTGCTCGCGGTCACCCGCCACCTGCGCACCCCGGTGACCGCGTTCGGCTCCGGGCCGGAGCCGGCCGGCTTCGACGGCGGGTGGATCTCGCTGCCCCGGGACGACGACGACCCCGTCGACCGCGCCTCGGCCGCCGCCGGGGGCGCGCTGCACTGGGTGCCGCTGCACCACCGGGGGCTGCAGGAGCGCACCGCCGCCATCGCGGGCTGGATCGCCTCCGCCCGGCCCAGCCTGTTCGTCACCGACGTCTCGGTCGAGGTGACGGCGCTCGCTCGGCTGAGCGGCGTCCCCGTCGTCGTCTTCGCCATGCTCGGCGAGCGCTCCGACCCCGCCCACCGCCTCGGCCGCAGCCTCGCGCGGGCGCTCCTCGCCCCCTGGCCGGCTCCCCGCGACAGTCCCGGCGTCGAGCCGGGCCCGGGAACCGGAGCCCCCGTGGTGCACGTCGGGGCGTTCTCCCGCTTCGACGGCCGGGCCGCGTCCGCGGTGCCCCGCCCGGGCACGGTGCTCGTGCTGTTCGGCAGCGGCGGCCGGGACGTCAGCGATGCCGACTTCCGCGCCGCCCGGGCGGCCACCCCCGGGTGGACCTGGGAGTACCGCGTGCCCGGCTCCGCCGAGGACGGCGCCGGGGACGAGGACGTGTGGACCTCGCTGCAGCGCGCCGAGGTGGTCGTGGTCCACGGGGGCCACAACGCCGTCGCCGAGGTGGCGGCCGCCCGCCGGCCGGCCGTCGTCGTCGCGCAGGACCGGCCCTTCCGCGAGCAGCAGCGCCGCGCCGAGCTGCTGCGGGCCGAAGGCCTCGTGGCCCTGGACCGCTGGCCCGCGGCGGCCGACTGGCCGGCCCTGCTCGAGCGGGCGCGCGCGACCGGTGCCGGCCCGTGGCACCGCTGGGCACCCGGCGACGGCGCGCAGCGAGCCGCCGCGTTCCTCGACAGGGCAGCTTCTCCGGAGGACGCCGCCGGGAGGCACCCGTGACCGCGGCGGCCCTGCTCACCATCGTCTCCGGCCGGCACGACCACCTGCGCGGGCAGCTGCTCGGGGTGGCCGCGATGACCGAGGCGCCTGCCTGGCACGTCGTCGCGTCGATGGGCGACGCCGAGGTGCCGGCCGTCCTCGACGCGGTGCCCGCGCCCCCCGGCACCCGGCGGGTGGTGGTCGACGTGCCGGCGCCCTCCGACGGCGAGCTGCCCCTGGCCCGGGCCCGCAACGCCGCGGCGGCCGCGGCCCTGGAGCGCGGCGCCGAGCTGCTGGTCTTCCTGGACGTGGACTGCGTCCCCTCCCCCGGGCTGCTGGCCGGGTACGCGCGGGCCGCCCGCGACCCGGCGGTACGGGCCGCGTCGGGGCCGGCCCTGCTGTGCGGACCGGTGGCCTACCTCCCCGAGGGGGTGCGGGTCGCCTCCGCGGCGGACCTCGCGCACCTGCCCGGGGCGGCCCGACCGCACGCGGCGCGCCCGGACCCGGCGCCGGGGACCGTGGTCCTCGCGGACGAGGACCAGTGGTGGCTGTTCTGGTCGCTGTCCTTCGCGGTCACCGCCGGCGACTGGACCCGCTCCGGCGGGTTCTGCGAGGAGTACCGCGGCTACGGCGGGGAGGACACCGACGTGGCGGCGACCGTCCGCTCACTGGGTGGCGCGCTGTTCTGGGTCGGCGGCGCCGCGGCCGCCCACCAACACCACCCCGTGCAGGACCCGCCGGTGCACCACCTGGCGGCCATCGTCCGCAACGCCACCGTCTTCCACCGTCGCTGGGGGTGGTGGCCGATGACCGGCTGGCTCGAGCAGTTCCGCGCCGCCGGCCTGGCGGACTACGACGCGGCGACGCGCACCTGGTCGGTGGCCGGGCCGCCGGCCGCGGCGGCGCGCAGCACGGCCTCGTAGCGCCCGATCATCGTCTGCGCCGACAGGTGCGACAGCGCGGCGGCCCGGACGGCGCCGCGGTCCATGGCAGTCGCGGGCGCGATCGCCGCGGCCATCGCGTCGACGTCGCCCTCGGGCACCACGATGCCGATCTGCCCGCCGACGTGCGGCCGCAGCACCTCGCTGATCCCGCCGCGGTCGAAGGAGACCACCGGCGTCCCGCACATCGCCGCCTCCGCCGCGACCAGGCCGAACGGTTCGTCCCACGCCGGCGTCACCAGGACGGCGCCGGCCCGGCCCACGGCCTCGACGAGCGGCCGGCCGCCCAGGTGGCCGTGCCAGGTGACGCCGCGCCCCAGGTGCGGCTCGATCTCCGCGGCGAAATAACCGGCGTCGAGGGCCGGCCCGACCAGGTCCAGGTACCGGCCGGCTGCCGCGGCCGCCGCGATAGCCAGGTGCGGGGCCTTCTCCCGGACGATGCGACCGAACCACAGCACCCGGTCGCCGCCGGGTCCGGCGGTCCAGCGCTCGGGGTCCACCCCGTTGTGCAGGACGTCCGCGCACGGCACCCACGGCTCCCACTGGCGCGCGGTGAACCGGCTGACCGCGGTGAACGAGTGCGAGCTCCCGCCGGCGTCGAGCGCCGAGGTCAGCCAGGGGGTCGGCGGCGTGTGCAGGGTCGTGACCATCGACACCGGCAGCGTGCCCGACAGGGACAGCGGCAGGTAGTGCAGGGAGTTGTTGTGGACGACGTCGACCTCGCCGGCGTAGGTCGTCCGGAGGGCGTCGAGGACCCGCAGGTGCGCGTGGTGCTCGCGCAGGAACGCCTCGGCCGGCATCGAGGGGTCGGCCCGGGAGAGCTCGTCGGGCCGCCAGTCGCCACCGGCGAGGACCTCCGGCTGCGCACGGTCGCTGCCGGCTGCCGCGAAGAGGAGGACGCGGTGCCCCCGCGCCCGCAGGCCCTCCGCCAGGCCGCCGACGAACGACTCGAGCCCACCCAGGTAGGGCTCGACGATCGGGTAGCTGCTGGGGGCGAGGAGGGCCACCGTCATCCCGCGCCCGGAGCGCGCAATTGCGAGGGAGGATGGATCGCGCACCATCAAATGCAAGCACGACGCCCGCGGGTGCGCTCGCCGGTCCGTCGGGCGCCCGGGTCGATGCGCTCCTTAGGGTGGATCCGTGACCGGCCGACGGCAGCACTACGCCCAGTTCTACGGCCTGCAGCCCATCCCGCAGGACGACCGTCCGCTGCTCGTCGTGCACGGCAACTGCCAGGCGGAGGCCCTCCGGGTCCTGCTGGACGGCAGTTCGGCACAGGTGCGGACCGTCCGCCTGCCCCCCGTCCACGAGCTCACCGCCGAGGACCTGCCGCACCTGGACCGGCTGCTGGCCTCCGTCGACGTCCTGGTCTCCCAGCCGGTCCGCGACGGCTACCGGGCTCTGCCGCTGGGCACCGTCGAGGTGCTCGCCCGCGCGACCCGCCGGCCCCGGTCCGTCGTCGTGCCGATCGTCCGCTGGGCCGCGCTGCACCCCTTCCAGGTCATCGTCCGCTCCCCCGCGGCCGGAGAGCCCCCGCTCGTCCCGTATTCCGACCTGCGCACGCTGACGCTGGCGGCCGGCCGGCCGGCGCTGCCCGACGTGCCGTCGGCCGACGCGGTGCGGGCGGTGCGCGACCTCTCGGTCCGGGAGCTGCACGGGCGGCAGGAGCGGCACGACTCGCTGCCGGTGGTCGACCTGCTGCAGGCAGCCGGCGCGGCCGCGGCCCACACCGTCAACCACCCCGGCAACGACGTCCTGGCCGGGCTGGCCCGCCGGGTGCTCACCTCGGCCGGGCTGGCCGGACTCGTCGCCGACCCCGGGCGCCCCCTCCTCGACAGCGTGCACGCCCCGGTCCTGCCCCAGGCGCTCGCGGCCCTCGACCTCGATCCCGCGGCTGCGCGTGGCGACTGGCTCGTCTCCGGCACCCGGCTCGCCGACGCCGACGTGCGGGTGGCGCAGCTGCGCTGGTACGCCGACCACCCGGGGGTCGCCGAGGCCGGTCTGACCCGGCACGCCGAGGCCGCCGCAGCGCTGGCCGCATGAGCGCGGCGGGGACCACCACCGTCCTCGTCGTCGGCCCGGCCGGGCACGGCGTCACCGCCGCCGCCCTCGCCCAGGCGACAGCCCTCCGCGCCACGTCGCCGGGCACCGTGCACGTGCTGCACCTGGCCGCCGCCCCGTCGGCGGCCGAGCTGCTCGAGGCGGTCCGTACCGCTGCCGCCGGACCGCTGCTCGTGCACGTCACCGACCGGCTGTTCGGGTCGACGCCGGCGGAGGCGGCCGACGTCGTGGTCTCGCTGGCGCGGCTGCGACCGCTCGTCCTGACCCTGCACGACCTGCCCCAGGACAGCGACGGGCCGGTCAACGCCGTCCGTCGCGCCGCGGCCTACCGGCGCATGGCGGAGGCCGCCGCGGCCGTCGTCGTCGCCAGCGCCCACGAGGCCCGGCTGCTGGCCGGCTGCGGCGCCGACGTCGAGGTGACCGTCGTCCCCCTCCCCGTGCCCGACCTCCGCTCCGGGCCGGCGGCGCAGCCGTCCACCCTGCCGTCCACCCCGCCGACCGGCGTCGCCGTCCTGGGGTACCTCTACCCGGGCAAGGGGCACGAGGACGTGCTCGCGGCGCTCGACGTGCTGCCCGACGGCGTCGGGCTCACCGCGTGGGGCCGCCCCTCGGCCGGCCACGAGGACCTGGTCGACGAGCTCACCGCGCAGGCCCGCCGCCTCGGGCGCCCCTGCACCGTCAGCGGATGGGTGCCGGACGAGTTGCTGCCTGCCCTGCTGCGGTCCGCGGTGCTGCCGGTCGCCCCGCACGCCCACCTGTCGGCGTCCGGGTCGATCAACGCCTGGATCGGTGCCGGCCGCCGGCCGCTGGTCCCGCGCAGCGACTACGCCGCCGAGCTGGTCGAGCGGTCGCCGGGCTGCGTCCGGGTCTACGACGACCTGCGGACCGCGCTGGCCGAGGCGTGGACCGACCCGACGGGCACGTGGCTGCCCGGCGGGTTCCCCGTCTCCCCCACCGTCGCCGACACCGCCGCCCTGCTCGCGCCGGTGCTCGCCCGGGCCGCCACGTGACGCCCGGCGAGCTGCCGGTCGTGTCGGTGGTCGTGCCGCACTACGAGGCGCCGCACGACCTGGACCTGCTGCTGACGGCGCTGGAGCTGCAGGACCACCCGCTGCACCTGCTCGACGTGGTCGTGGCAGACGACGGCTCGGGCACGCTCCCCGACCCGGGGCCCCGGCCCTACGCGGTGCGGGTCGTCGCACAGGCCGACGAGGGCTTCCGCGCTGCGGCCGCACGCAACCTCGGCGCTGCCGCGGCCCGGGGTGCGGTGCTGTGCTTCCTCGACGCCGACACGGTGCCCGAGCCCGGGTACGTGTCGGCCGTCGTCCGGCACCTCGCCGAGGGCGCCGACCTGGTCGTGGGGCGGCGCCGGCACGCCGAGCTGGGCGCCACGTCACCCGAGCGGCTGCGCCGCTGGCTGGTGCACGGCGAC
>JBBSKB010000092.1:0-12881 GCA_038256725.1 Mycobacteriales bacterium
GAACATCAGCAGCATCAGCGTGCCGTGCATCGTGAACAGCTGGTTGTACTGCTCCGGCGACAGGAACTGCAGCCCCGGTCGCCCCAGTTCGGCCCGCATCAGCATGGCCATCAGGCCACCCAGGATGAAGAAGACGAACGAGGTCGTCAGGTACATCAAACCGATGGTCTTGTGGTCGGTGGTCCGCAGCAGGTTCGACAGCCGCGAGCCCTTCTCGACCACATGAGCCGGGCTCGGCCGACTCACGATGGGCGCCGGTGCAATCGTCACGACTGGCAGCTTAGACGGGCCCTCCGCCGTCCCTGCCGCGGGACGGGGCGGGCGCGCCGCGCGTCGCCCGGCGGGCCCGCCCGACCGGCGTTCGGGGCTCAGTCCGGGCGGCGGTAGACCGCCACGTCGACCGCGACGGTCACCTCGACCGGCTCGGGCAGTGCGGCCAGCCGACCTGCACGGACGTCCGCGGACAGGTGCCGGGCGTGCGGCCCCATGCCCACCAGCGTGCCGACGGCGTCGTGGTCCAGCCGCAGCACGTCCCGGCGCCCCGCGCGCGCGACCGGCACGAGGTGCGGTTCCAGGGAGCCGGTCAACCGGGCCGCCTTGTCGGGGTCCACGCGGAGCAGCCCCAGCGGGACGACGAGCTCGCCGAGGTGCTCGGCGCCCGGCGTGACCACGACCAGCCGTCCCTCCGGCGCCAGCACGCGGGCGATCTCCGGGCCGTTGCGCGGCGCGAAGACGACGAGGACGCGGTCGACCGCGCCGTCCCGGACCGGCAACCGCGCCCAGGTGTCGGCGACCACCGCCATGGCCCGGGGGTGCGCGCGGGCCGCCCGGCGCGCGGCGTACGGCGAGGAGTCCAGCACCACCCCGGTCGCGCCGGGCAGCCGGTCGAGGACGGCGGCCAGGTGCTGGCCGGTGCCCCCGCCCAGGTCGAGCAGCCGCTGCGGCACCGCTCCCCCGCCCTCGAGGACGGCATCGCCGAGCGCGGCGGTGATGCCGGCGTAGTGACCGGCGGCCAGGAAGGCCATCCGGTCGGCCACCATCTCCGCGGAGTCGCTCGACGGCGCCCGGTGCCCGGGCGGGAGCAGCGTCACGTGGCCCTGGCGCGCCCGGTCGAAGGCGTGGCCGGCGAGGCAGCGCAGCGCGTCCCCGCGCTCCCCCACCTCCAGCGAGGCCGCGCAGACCGGGCAGGCCAGGAGTGCCACGGCGGCGGCCGGGAGGTCGGGCCGGACCCTCACGGGCGCGGCGGGACGGCGTGGAGGACGACGTCCCGCAGCCGGCCGGCGTCGGCGACCGCGGTCAGGAACGTGCCGTGCGGCTGCCGCCGGCGGTCGGTGGGCGAGCCGGGGTTGAGCAGCCGCAGCCCGGAGGCCGCGGTGGTGTCCCACGGGATGTGGCTGTGCCCGAAGACGAGCACGTCGGTGTCCGGGAAGCGCGCCGCGCAACGGGCCTCCCGGCCCTTCGCGTCCCCGGTCTCGTGGACGACGGCGAACCGCAGCCCCTCGAACTCGGCGCGGGCCACCTCCGGCAGCCGCTCGCGGAACGCGCCGTGGTCGTTGTTGCCGTGGACGGCGACCAGCCGACGGGAGCGCTGGTCGAGGAGGTCCAGGAGCGCGACGTCGACCCAGTCGCCGGCGTGGATCACCACATCGGCGGCGGAGATCGCCGTCCACAGGGGATGCGGCAGGTCGCGCGACCGCTTCGGGACGTGCGTGTCCGAGGTGATCACCAGGGAGATCGGCACGGCCCCATGGTCGCAGGCCACTACCGCGGTCCTGGGCGCGTGTCGACCCGGTGCGGGGGCCGGAGGCCTCCCGCCGGGTTCACACCGGTGGGCTCAGCGCAGGACGGGACGGCTCCTGGTCGGGGTGTCGCCCGGAGGACGACGGTGTCAGCGCGGTGTCATCGCTCGGCCATCGCCCGGAGGCGGGCGTTGTAGGCGTTGAGCTCCGCGTCGCCGTCGCGGTCGGCCGCCCGGTCGAGCGCGCGGGCGCGCCGCTCGTCGGAGCCCATCCACGAGACCAGGACGACGATCAGCACGATCACCGTCGGCAGCTCACCGAAGGACCAGGCGATCCCGCCGGCGACGGTCTGGTCACCGACCGGGTCGATGTCCCAGGCGGCCGGCGGATCGGCGAAGCTGTCGACGAGCAGCGAGCTGGCGATCATCACCGCGACGCCGAAGAAGGCGTGGAACGGCACCGGGATGAGCAGCTCGAGGATCCGCGTCGGGTGGCTGTGGGTGTTCGGCCACGGGTCCTGGGCGATGATCGGGCCGAAGAACAACAGCCCGGTGACGACGAAGTGGGTCAGCATGAACTGGTGCCCGGCCGGGTTGCTCATGAGCGCGTCGAAGATCGGCGTGAAGTAGATCCCGTACAGGCTGGCGACGAACAGCGGCACGGTGAAGCCCGGGGAAGCGAGGAACCGCGTGAACCGGCTGTGCAGGAGGTTCAGCAGCAGCGCCCGGGGGGCCGCGGCGGCGCCCTGACCGCGGGGCAGCGTGCGCAGGGCGAGCGTCACGGGTGCGGCGAGCAGCAGCAGGATCGGCGTGATCATCGCCAGGACCATGTGCTGGACCATGTGCAGGCTGAACAGCACCATGCTGTAGCCGTTCAGCCAGGTCCCGGTCACCGCCACGATCGACAGGGTCCCGGCGATCCAGGAGGCGGTCCGCCACCACGGCCAGGTCACGCCGGTCCGGCGCAGGCGGACGACGGCGGCGAGGTAGAGCACCAGCCCGACGAGGGCCAGGACGGCGAGCACCGACCACGCGTCCAGGTGCGGCAGGAACATCCGGCCCCACGTGGGCGGCTCGTCCGGCACCCACATGCCCGAGTGCTGCCCGTCTCCGTGGTCGTGCTCCACGACGTCTCCTGCTCTTCCGCCCGACGTGCCGGCTCCACTGTCCCACCCGCGCGGGAGGCGACGGCGGGCCGTCAGTCGTGGACGGGCGCCTCGTGGCCGGCGTGCGAGGGCGACTCCAGCTGGAACGTGCAGTGCTCCATGTCGAAGTGGTCGCCGAGGCACGCGCAGAGCGCATCGAGCACCCGGCCGCCGTGCCCGGCGGCGAGCGCCTCGTCGGTGACGACGACGTGCGCGGAGAGGACCGGTGAGCCGGAGGTGATCGTCCAGGCGTGCAGGTCGTGCACGCCCACGACGCCGTCGACCCCGAGGATGTGCTCCCGCACGTGGGCCAGGTCCACACCGCGGGGTGCCGCCTCGAGCAGCACGTCGAGCGCCTCGCGCAGCAGGGACCAGGCGCGGGGCAGCACGAGCACGCCGATGGCCAGCGACGCCACGGTGTCCGCGTGCGTCCACCCGGTGACGGCGATGACGAGCGCGGCGACGATGACCGCGACCGAGCCGAGCGCGTCGGCCAGCACCTCCAGGTAGGCGCCGCGCAGGTTGAGCGACTCGCCGCGGCCCTGGTGCAGGACGGCCAGCGACACCAGGTTGACCGCCAGGCCGACGACGCCGACGGCCAGCACCAGCCCCGAGGCGATCTCCGGCGGGTCGCCGATGCGGCGGGCCGCCTCGACCAGCACGTAGGCCGCCACCGCGAGGAGCAGCAGCCCGTTGGCGACGGCGGCGAGGATCTCGGCGCGCTGCCAGCCGAAGGTGCGGCGGCCCCGGGCCGGCCGCTGGGCGAGGCCGACCGCGGTCAGGGCGAGCGCGATGCCGACGGCGTCGGTCGCCATGTGGCCGGCGTCGGCCAGCAGGGCCAGCGACCCGCTCACGACCGCGCCGACGACCTCGGCGACGAGGACGGCGAGGGTCAGGCCGAGGACGACGGCGAGCCGGCCCCGCCGGCTGCCGGCCGCCGTGCCCCGGGCGTGCCCGTGGTCGTGCCCCATGCGCCCTCCTCCGTGCCGGCCCCGCAGTCTGCCGGACGCACGACCCCCCCGGCCGGGACAGGTCCGGCCGGGGGCGTGGGGTGCGGAGAGGCGTCAGAGCTGGACGCCACGCTCCCGCAGCCACGGGAGCGGGTCCACCGTGGTGCCGTCGAGGCCGCCCTCGTGCACCTCGAAGTGCAGGTGCGGTCCGGTCGACTGCCCGCGGTTGCCCAGCAGCGCGATGGTGTCGCCGGCCCGGACGAGCTGGCCGGGCTCGACGAGGATCTCGTCCATGTGGCCGTAGACGGTCACGTCGCCGTCGTCGTGCTGGATGTAGACGGCCAGGCCGTAGCCGCTGGCCGGTCCGGCCTCCAGCACGACGCCGTCCATGACCGCGTACTCGGGCGTGCGCATCGGCGCCGCGAGGTCGATCCCGGCGTGCACCGTGCCCCAGCGGGCACCGAAGCCACTGGTCAGGCGGGCACCGTCGATCGGGGCGACCGCCTTCGGGCGGGCGGCCTCGAAAGCCTGGGCGGCCGCCACGACGGCGTAGAAGTCCGCCGCCGCCTGCGCGTCGACGGCGGCGGTGGTCGCCGCCTCGCGCTGGTTGCGGCTGACCACGAGCTCCTGCAGCAGCCGGGTGGACTCGTCACCGGCCGACAGCGTGGCGGTGGCCTCGGCGTCGACGCCGAGCTGCTCGGCGACGCTGAGTGTCTCGGTCTCCGCGCCGACGTCGGCGCGGGCGGAGGGGTCGGTGTCGAGCAGCGCGCCCAGGCTCAGCGCCCCGACCAGGCCGGCGGCGAGGAAGAAGGCAGGACGGCGGCGCACCGTCGACATCCGGTGCCGGCCGCGGCACGTGCTGTGGACCGCGGGGACGGCGTCGCCGGACCGCGGGAAGGGCGTGGGGCGGGCGGACGACTCGGCCGGCGCGACGACCCCTGTGCGGCGGGCGGCCTTCGCAGCCGCACGCGACGCCTTCCCCTGGCAGTGCGTCGGGACCTCCCGGGGAACCGTCCCGTCGACCGTCCCGGCCGGGCGCCGCGAGGTTCCGCGGACCGGGGCGAGGGTTCCGACCGGAGCCGCCGGAGCGGTGTCGCGGTCGTCGTCGACGCGGCGATCGTGGTGGAGCGAAGTCATGCACCTGGAGCTTCCGTAGGGGGCATTGCCGTGCCCCCGGGGAGAGGAGCGGGGCCCATGTAAACACGGCGTGATCGGTTCGTGATCTGCATCGCGGGGTATTCACCCGCAGGTCTGTGGTCCGCGCCACTGAAGCGCAGACGTGTGATTCGGCGTCGCGTAGGCGTCTTGTGACGTTCAGTGAGAGACGCGCGGAACGTGGTTGAAAGTGGCGCGACCTGGCTCACGGAGGGGCAGAAGACCCTGCCGCCCGCCGAATTCCGGCTCTACAGAGGAGACGAACCGCATGCGCGCAGTGACCTGGCACGGCCGGGCCGACGTCCGGGTGGACACCGTCCCGGACCCCACGATCCAGGACCCGACGGACGTGATCGTCGAGATCACCTCGAGCGGCATCTGCGGCTCGGACCTGCACCTCATCGAGGTGATGGCCCCGTTCATGACGGTCGGCGACATCATGGGCCACGAGCCGATGGGCATCGTCCGCGAGGTCGGCAAGGACGTCACCGCCGTCAAGGCCGGTGACCGCGTCGTCGTCCCGTTCAACATCTCGTGCAACACCTGCTGGATGTGCTCCCAGGGCCTCAACTCCCAGTGCGAGACCACCCAGAACCGGGAGCAGGGCTTCGGCGCCTCGCTGTTCGGCTACACCAAGCTCTACGGGCAGGTACCCGGCGGTCAGGCCGAGTACCTCCGGGTGCCGTTCGGCAACACGCTGCCGATCAAGGTGCCCGACGCGCCGCTCGACGACCGGTTCGTCTACCTCTCCGACGTCCTCCCGACCGCGTGGCAGGCGGTGCAGTACGCCGGCATCCCGCAGGGCGGCAGCGTGCTCGTCCTGGGGCTCGGACCGATCGGCGACATGTGCACCCGGATCGCCAAGCACCTCGGCGCCGGCCAGGTCATCGCCTCCGACGTCGTCCCCGAGCGGCTCGCCCGCGCCCGGCGCAACGGCATCACCGTCATCGACACCACCACCCAGGCCGACGTCGTCGCGCAGGTGCGCGACCTCACCGACGGCCGCGGGCCCGACGCGGTGATCGACGCCGTGGGCATGGAGGCGCACGGCTCCCCCATGGCGACCGCCCTGCAGAAGGCGACGGCGATCGTCCCCGACTCCATCATGGAGAAGGTCATGCAGGTCGCGGGCATCGACCGGATGGCCGCGCTGAACACCGCGATCGAGGCGGTGCGCCGCGGCGGCACCATCTCGCTGTCCGGCGTCTACGGCGGCGCGACCGACCCGCTGCCGCTCATGCGGATGTTCGACAAGCAGATCCAGCTGCGCATGGGCCAGGCCAACGTGTGGCGGTGGGTGCCCGACATCCTGCCGCTGCTGCTCGACGGCGACCCGCTCGGCGTGGACGAGTTCGCGACCCACCGGGTCCCCCTCGAGCAGGCCCCGGAGGCCTACGCGAACTTCCGCGAGAAGAAGGACGGCGCCGTCAAGGTGCTGCTCCAGCCCTGACCGGCACACCGGGGGGCGGGCGCCGGCCCGCCCCCCGGTGTGAGCAGCTCCACCGCCGCTCCGGGCATGATCGACGGCCACGCGTGGCTGTACCTCCTCGTGCCCCGCGCCCTGCTCGCTCTCGCCATCGGCGCCTTCGGCATCGGTACCACCGAGTTCGTCGTCATGGGCATGCTGCCCGAGATCGCCGACGGCCTGGACGTGTCCGTGTCCGCCGTCGGCCTGCTCATCTCGGCCTATGCCATCGGCGTGGTCGTGGGCGCGCCCACCCTCACCGCGCTCGGCCTGCGGTTCACGCCCCGCCAGACGCTCGTCGCGCTGATGGTCGTCTTCGTCGTCGGCAATTTGCTCGCCGCCCTCGCCCCCACCTACGGCACCCTCGCCGCAGCGCGGGTGCTCACCGCGCTCGCGCACGGCTCCTTCTTCGGCGTCGGCGCGATCGCCGCCCGCCGGCTCGTCGCCCCCGAGCGGGCCACGCAGGCGATCTCGCTCATGGTCACCGGGCTGACGCTGGCCAACGTGGTCGGCGTCCCAGCCGGCACCTGGGTCGCCCAGCAGACCAGCTGGCGGCTCGTGCTGGCCGCGATCGCCGGCATCGGCGTGCTCACGATCGCCGGGCTGCTCGCCTGGCTGCCCGCCGACAACGGCGAGCGCGCCGACCTGCGCACCGAGCTCTCCGCCTTCCGCAGCCGGCAGGTCTGGCTGGTCCTGGCCCTGACCATGGTCGGGTTCGCGGCCACGTTCGCCGTCTACAGCTACGTGACCCCGATCCTCACCGACATCGCCGGCTTCTCCCCCGGGAGCGTCACGCCGGTGCTCGCGCTCTTCGGCATCGGGACGACCGTCGGCACGCTGCTCGGCGGCCGGCTGGGTGGCCGTTTCGGCTTCGGGTTCGTCGCCGTGGGGATGCTCGGCGTCGCCGTCGTGCTCGGGGTCTTCGCACTCTCGGCCGGGAACGCGGTGGCCGCCGTCGTCCTGCTGGTTCTGTTCGGCACGCTCGGCTTCGCGATGGGGCCGATCGTCCTCAACGGCGTCATCGAGGCCGCCGACGTCCCCGGCGGCAGCCTCGTCTCCGCCGCCAACCAGGCCGCCTTCAACGTGGCGAACGCGCTCGGTGCGGCGCTCGGCGCGCTGGTCATCTCCCAGGGGTACGGCCTCACCGCTCCCATGTGGGTGGGCGCCGCCCTCGCCGTCGGCGGCGCCGGGATCGCGCTGTGGGTGCGGCACGGCGACCGTCGTCCGACGGGCACACCGCCGCCCGCCGCCGTCCCGGCCGCGCCGGAGCCCGCCGGCGCGCGCTGAACGGTCAGCCGCCCACCGGGCCCAGCACGCGGTCCAGGTGGGCGTTGCCGAGCACGCCGCCCGGGTCGAGCCGCGCCCGCAGGGCGGTGAACTCGTCGAACCGCGGATAGCGGGTGCGCAGGGTCGCCGCGTCCAGGCCGTGCAGCTTCCCCCAGTGCGGCCGGCCGCCGACGTCGCCGGCCATCGACTCCAGGGCGGCGAACCACGAGCCGGGGTCGGTGCGGGCCGGCACGTGGACGGCGATGTAGGCGGTGTCCCGGGCCGACGCGGTGGACAGCGGGATGTCGTCGGCGGCCGCGACCCGGACCTCCACCGGGAAGGAGGCCAGGAACTCCCCCGCCGTCGCGATCCGGTGCAGCTCGGTCAGGATCGCCGGCGCCTCGGCCCGCGGGACGGCGTACTCCATCTCCACGAAGCGGACCCGGCGGCGGCTGACGAACACCTGGTGCGAGGCGTCGGTCCAGGTGCGCCTGCCCAGGCCCCCGGCGGTCACGGCCGCGATCCGGGGGATCAGCTCCGGTCGCCGGCGGCCGGCCGCGACCATGCCCGCGAAGACGGCGTTGGAGAGCACCTCGTCCTCCCACACCGCACGCCAGCGCGGCAGCGGGGCCAGCCCGTCGGTCAGCGGCACGCGGGTGTTGCGCTTGGTGAGGCACCGGTCGGTGTGCGGGAACCAGTAGAACTCGACGTGGTCGGTCGAGGTCATGAACTCCTCGAACCCCTCCAGCAGCGCGCCGAGGCGCGCGGGGCCCTCCTCGGCCCGCAGCGCGAAGGCCGGCTCGGCCTGCAGGGTCACCGTGTCCAGCACGCCGAGTGCGCCGAGCCCGATGCGGGCGGCGGCGAAAGCGTCGGCGTTCTCGTCGGCCGAGCAGCGCAGCCGCGAACCGTCGGGCAGCACCAATGACAGGCCGCGCAGCTGGGTGGCCAGCCCGCCGAAGCGCGCACCGGTGCCGTGCGTGCCGGTGGAGAGCGCACCCGCGATGGTCTGCCGGTCGATGTCGCCCAGGTTGGTCAGCGACCAACCCCGCGCGGCGAGTTCCGCGTTGAGCCGGTGCAGCGGCATGCCCGCCTGCACCGTGACCAGCCCGCTGCCGTCGACGTCGACCAGCGCGGTGTGCCGGTCCAGCACCAGTTGCACGTCCTCGGGCCGGCCGATCGCGGTGAACGAGTGCCCGGACCCGATGGGGCGCACCCGGCGCCCGGACCCGGCCGCCTGCGCGAGGGCGGCGGCGATCTCGTCGGCGCCGGCAGGGTGGACGACGTCCACCCTGCTGACGCGCTCGTTGCCCGCCCAGTTGCGCCATCTGCCGTCGCCCGCCGCACCCTCGGTGATCATCGGCGACATGGTGGCACTTCGCGGCGCGGCGCGCAGCCGTCCCCGGTGACCGGCCGGGGCCGGCGGCGGTCCGCAGGTAGCGTGCCGCCGATGACACGGGGCCGTTGGGGAAGCGCCGCCCTGGCGGTCCTGCTGGTGGCCGGTGGCGTCGGTGGCTACCTGGTGTGGCGGAACCAGCCCGACTCCGAGCTGTGCGTCGCGGTCCGGACAGCACGCGACGACCTGCTGCACCGGCCCTTCGAGGGGAGCGGCTCCCGGGCCGTGCTGGTGGTGGGCGACAGCTACACCCAGGGAACGGGCATCGGTGGCCCCGACCGCACGTGGTCGGCGCAGCTCGCCGGGCTGGCCGGCGCGACGGTCACCGTCGACGGCATGAGCTCGACCGGGTACACCACCGCGGGCTTCTGCGAGGGAGCTCCGGACACCTACGGTGACCGGCTCGCCGAGCACGACCTGGCCGGCGACACCGCGCTGGTCCTCCAGGGCAGCGTCAACGACGGCCTGGTCGGCGAGCCGGCGGACCTGCGGTCCCGCGCCGAGGCCGCGCTCGCCGAGGCCGACGATGCCGGCCTGGTCGTCGTGGTCGGCCCGCCCGCGATCCCGGCGCTGGACGCCGCTGTGCTGGAGACCATCGACCAGGCCCTGGCTGCTGCCGCGCAGTCCTACGACGCCGTCTACGTGTCGCTGCTCGACCAGGACATCCCGATCACCGACGACGACGTCCACCCGACGGCCGAGGGTCAGGCGCGGATCGCGCTCCTCGTTGCCGCCGCCCTCGGCTGACCTTCCCGGGGGTCAGCCGGTCAGCGGGCGCGGGCGACGCGGGTCTCGTCGAACACCGGCTCGGTCGACTCGTAGACCCGGCCGTCGGCGCCGAAGACGACGAACCGGTCGAACGACCGGGCGAACCAGCGGTCGTGCGTCACGGCCAGGACGGTGCCGTCGAAGGCACCCAGCGCCTCCTCCAGGGCCTCGGCCGACAGGACGTCGAGGTTGTCGGTCGGCTCGTCGAGCAGGAGCAGCGTCGACCCCGACAGCTCCAGCAGCAGGATCTGGAACCGCGCCTGCTGCCCGCCCGACATGGTCCGGAACGGCTGGTCCCCCGCCTCGGCCAGCCCGTAGCGGCGCAGCGCGGCCATCGCCCGGCCGCGGTCGACGCCCGGCCGTCCCGGCTCGCCGTGCCACAGCAGGTCGACCGGCGTCCGGTCCTGCCAGTCCGGGTGCGCGTGGGTCTGCGCGAAGAACCCGGGGACGACGCGGGCGCCGAGCCGCCAGTCGCCGGTGTGCGCCACCGACTGCCCCGCGAGCAGCCGCAGGAAGTGCGACTTGCCCGCCCCGTTGGCCCCCAGCACGCCGACGCGGTCGCCGTAGAAGATCTCCAGGTCGAACGGCTTCATCAGCCCGGACAGCTCCAGCTGCTCGGCCGTCACCGCCCGCACGCCGGTGCGTCCGCCGCGCAGCCGCATCGACACCTTCTGCTCCGGGGGCCGCTCGGGCGGTGGGCCCGCGGCCTCGAACTTCGCCAGCCGGGTCTGCATCGCGTGGTAGCGGTTGGCCATGTCCGGGGAGTTGGCCGCCTGCTGCTGCATCGTCCGCACCAGGTCGATCAACCGCTGGTGCTCCTCGTCCCAGCGCCGGCGCAGCTCGGCCAGCCGCTCGTGCCGCGCGGCGCGGGCCTCGTGGTAGCTGACGAACCCACCGCCGTGCACCCACGCGGAGCCGCCTTCGACGGTGACGACACGGTCGGCCACCCGGGCCAGCAGCTCCCGGTCGTGGCTGACGAACAGCACGGTCTTGCGGGTGTCGAGCAGCCGCTCCTCGAGCCAGCGCTTGCCCGGGACGTCGAGGTAGTTGTCCGGCTCGTCGAGCAGCAGCACCTGGTCCGGGCCGCGGAGCAGCGCCTCGAGCGCGAGCCGCTTCTGCTCGCCCCCGGACAGCGTGGACAGCTCCCGGTACTTGCACCGGTCGTAGGGGACGCCGAGCGCGGCGACGGTCACGGTGTCCCAGGTGACCTCGGCGTCGTAACCGCCGACGTCGCCCCACTGGCCCAGCGCCTCGGCGTAGGCCATCTGCGAGCGCTCGTCGTCGGTCTCCATGAGCGCGAGCTCCGTGGCCTGGACGGCGTCCCAGGCCGCGCGGACCGCGGGCGGGGAGAGGTCGACGAGCATCTGCTGGACGGTCGTGTCGTCGCGGACCGAACCGATGAACTGGCGCATCACGCCGAGGCCGCCGGTGCGTGCGATCGCGCCGGCCTCGGGCACCAGGTCGCCGGCGATGATCCGCAGCAGCGTCGTCTTGCCGGCCCCGTTCTCACCGACCAGTGCCGCGCGGGCACCCTCGCCGATGCGGAAGGAGACGTCGTCCAGCAGCACCCGCCCGTCCGACAGCGTGTGCCGCACCCCGCTCACGTCGACCGACCCCGCACCGATGCCCACGGGGACATCCTCCCGGCCGGGGCAAGCCGGTTGCGCAGGCCCGTCAGCTGATGTGGGCGTCCAGCCGGTAGCGGGCCAGCCGCTCGACCAGCTCGGGCATCGCGCCGACGGGCGAGCCACCGAGGTCGCGCCGGCTCTCCCGGACCACGCGCACCACCAGCTGCGGCCGCACCCGACCGGCGTACTCGCCGCGCAGCCGGGCGACGGCCTGCACGACGGCAGGGTCGCCGAGACCGATACCGAGACCTGGGCAGGGCAGCTCGGGCGAGGGGTCGGGCGAACTGGGCGGGACGGTCAGGGTCATTGCCGGGTCCTCCGCGGAGGGGAAGCGCCGGCTGGTCCGGCGGCTCCCCCACCGTGCCGAAGCGCCCTGGGCCGCGCCAGGGACCTAGGTCACGCCCCGGACGACGTGCGGCGGCCTCAGCCCAGGACGATCGAGAGCACCGTCGCGCCCGCGGCCAGCACCATGGCGAGCACGATGACGGCGGCCACCACACGCCTGCGCCGCTCCGCCCCTGAACTCCGCAAACCGGTCATCCTCGGCACGCTACCGCCGCGGTGCCTCCGCGACAGGTGGTTCGCGCGCTGGGCGCTGGAGATCGTCGTACCCGCGTGCCACGGTGGGCTGGTGACGACGGCATCCGAGGTGGGGCTGCTCCGGCTGGCCGCCCAGCTGCTGGCCGGCCCCCGCGCGGCCACCCCGGTCGAGGCGGTCCGCCGGCTGACCGCTGTGCAGGGACAGGACTACCCGGGGGCGCTCCTCTCGGTGGCGCTCCGCACGGCCGGCCGGTCCCGGGCGGACGTCGTCGCCGCGCTGGACAGGGGCGAGATCGTCCGCTCGTGGCCGATGCGCGGCACCCTGCACCTCACCGCCGCCGCCGACCTGCCGTGGATGCTCGACCTGCTCGCCGAGCGCGCCCTGGCAGGCGCGGCCAAGCGCCGGGCCGGCCTCGGGCTCACCGACGTCGACGTCGGCCGGTCGAACGACGCGGTGGTGGCCGCGCTCTCCGGCGGCCGACGGCTGACCAGGGCCGGGCTGCTGGCCGCGATCGAGGCCGGCGGCGTGGCGATCACCGGTCAGCGCGGCTACCACCTGCTCTGGTACGCCGCGCAGACCGGGCACACCTGCCTGGGCCCGACCGCCGGCGGCGAGCAGCAGTTCGTGCTGCTCGACGAGTGGGTGCCCGAACCCCGCCGGCCGGCGCGCGAGGAGGCGCTGGGCGAGCTGGCCGCCCGGTTCTTCGCCGGGCACGGGCCGGCCACCGTGCACGACCTGGCTCGCTGGTCGGGGCTCCCCGTCCGCGACGCCCGGGCCGGGCTCGCGGTCGCGCGCGGGCAGCTGGAGTCGACGACCGTCGACGGCACCGAGC
>JBBSKB010000093.1:0-12852 GCA_038256725.1 Mycobacteriales bacterium
AGCACGGCGATCTGCGCCTCGACCTTGACCGGGTCCTCCTCCTCGGTCCAGCCGAAGCGCCGCACGAGCCGGCCGAAGTGCGTGTCGACGGTCAGCCCGGGCACGCCGAACGCGTTGCCGAGGACGACGTTGGCCGTCTTCCGCCCGACCCCCGGCAGGGTGACCAGGTCCGCCATCCGACCGGGCACCTCGCCGTCGAAGCGCTCGACCAGCGCCTGCGCCAGACCGAGCGCGGAGTTCGCCTTCGCCCGGAAGAACCCGGTCGGCTTGAGGATCTCCTCGAGGTCGGCCCGCTCGGCACCGGCCAGGGCGACGGCGTCGGGATACCGCGCGAACAGCGTGGGGGTGACCTTGTTGACCGTCCTGTCCGTCGTCTGCGCGGAGAGCACGGTGGCCACCAGCAGCTCGAAGGCGTCGGTGAAGTCCAGCTCGCAGTGCGCGTCGGGATGGATGACGGCCAGCTCCCGGGCCATGCGGCGGGCCCGGCGGGTGCGGCCCAGCGGCGTCTCGCCGGGGTCGAAGGGGGAGGCCCCCGTGCGAGCGGCCACGGTGGGCCTGCGGACCTTGACCGGGCGCACGTAGGCCGGCGACGGAGCGGGAGCGGACACGCGACCGAGCGTAGGCGGCCCCGCTGACAGCCACCGCCCGTGTCATCATCGGAGGCGGTCGCCCTAACCGAGGGGGCCGTCGTCGCGTCGTCGCGGCGCAGGACAGCTCCGGAGGAGGTTCCCGTGGTCGCGCTGAGCGTCATCCTCTTCCCGCCGCTGCTGATCGCCTTCCTGCTCGTCATGGAGCGCGTCGAGGAGCCGTTGCGCCGCCCCGCCTCACCGCGCGAGGTCGGCGAGTTCCTCGACACCGCGAACGCCGCGGAGGTGGACACCCTGGCCCACTCCGGCCTGCGGCGGGCGCTGTTCCGCTGGCGCCGACGCCGCAAGGGCGACGCCACCACCACCAATCCCCCGATGGTCTGAGCCCCGCCCCGACAACCGGTGTGAGCGGGCGCACTCGCTCGTAGGGGGTACGTCGGTGCCACCGATCGGGTGACCCGTCGCACAGGCCCCTAGACTCGGCGCGGACACGGGAGCTTCGCGCCCCGTCGAGCAGCAGTGGGAAAGGATGTGCAGTGGACGAGGTGCTGGCCCAGTCGGGGCTCTTCCAGGGGCTCTCGGAAGACGCGGTGGACCCCGTCCTCAGCCGCCTCGAGATCGTCACGCTCCCCCGCGGCCGCGTCGTCTTCAACGAGGGCGAGCCCGGCGACAGCCTCTACATCGTGATGACGGGCAAGATCAAGCTGTCCCGTCGCGCCCCCGACGGCCGCGAGAACGTGCTGGCCGTCATGGGCCCGTCCGACCAGTTCGGCGAGCTGTCGGTCTTCGACCCCGGCCCGCGGACGGCGACGGCGACGGCGGTCACCGACGTCCGCCTCGCGCGCATGCCGCAGTCGGTGCTCCGCCCGTGGATCGAGGCGCACCCGGAGATCGGCGAGCAGCTGCTCCGCGTGCTGGCCCGCCGCCTGCGCCGCACCAACGACTCCGTCGCCGACCTGATCTTCACCGACGTCCCCGGCCGCGTGGCCAAGGCGCTGCTGCAGATGGCCGACCGCTTCGGCAACCGCGAGAGCGACGGCCTGCGCGTCAAGCACGACCTCACCCAGGAGGAGCTCGCCCAGCTGGTCGGGGCCTCCCGCGAGACGGTGAACAAGGCGCTGGCAGACTTCGTGCACCGCGGCTGGATCCAGCTGCAGGGCAAGTCTGTCGTCGTCCTCGACGAGGACCGCCTCCGCCGCCGCGCGCGGTAACACCCGTCGAACCAGAGAGGCCCGGAACCGTCACGGTTCCGGGCCTCTCTGGTTCAGGCCTTCGTCGGCACTACCAGACCGACCCGGGTGCCATCGGGCAGCACCGCGAAGCGGCCCTCGGGGGTGTGCTCGAACTCCGGCAGGATCGGCACGATCGGGTCCGGCGGCGAGCCGGTCAGCGCGGCGGCGACGTCGGCGAACCGGCCCAGCTGGGACAGCGTGTGCGACGTCGGCGGCAGCATCGGCCGCTCCCCCGCGTGGTGCTCGACCAGCGCGGCGGCCGGGGAGAGCCACGCCGCCTCGTCGGCCTCGCCGGAGACGTCACGCGCCTCCTGCCCGGCCGGCAGCGCCGCGACGAAGAACTTGGTGTCGTAGCGGCGGGACTCCATCGGCGGGGTGATCCAGTGCGCGAAGGGCCGCAGCAGGTCCGAGCGCAGCACCAGCCCGCGGCCGGCGAGCAGCTCGGTCAGCGACAGGTCGCGGCTGAGCAGCGCCTGGCGCTGCTCCTCCCAGTCGTCCCCGGACACGTCCGGCACGACCGCGCCCTCGGCGGGCCCGGCCAGCAGGACGCCGGCCTCCTCGAAGGTCTCCCGCACCGCGGCGCAGACCAGCTCGCGGGCCAGCCGCTCGTCGCAGCCGAACGCCTCGGCCCATTCCGCGGGCGATGGCCCCGCCCAGCCGATCTCGGTGTCGGCGTCCCGCTCGTCGACGCCACCGCCGGGGTAGGCGGTCATCCCGCCGGCGAACGGCATGCCCTTGGTCCGCCGCAGCAGGTACACCTCGAGGCCGGGGTCGCCGTCGCGGACGATCAGCACGGTGGCCGCGTGGCGGATCGCGTCGCTCATCGCAGCTCGACCGTGAGCTCGACCTCGACGGGCGCACCCAGCGGCAGTTCCGCGACGCCGATGGCGCTGCGGGCGTGCCGGCCGGCCTCGCCGAAGATCTTGGCCAGCAGCTCGCTGGCCCCGTTGATCACCCGCGGCTGGCCGGTGAAGCCCTCCGCGCTGGCCACGTACCCGACGACGCGCACGATGCGGGCGACCTCGTCCAGGCCGACCAGGTCGTCGATCGCGGCCAGAGCGTTGAGCGCGCAGACCTTGGCGTCGGCCGCGGCCGCCTCGACGTCCACCGAGCCGCCGACCTTGCCGGTGCGGCGCAGACCGCCGTCGACGAACGGCAGCTGGCCCGACGTGAACACCAGTGAACCGGTGCGGATCGCGGGCACGTAGGCGGCGACCGGTGCGGCCACGGGCGGCAGCCGGATGCCGAGCTCGGCGAGCCGGGCGTGCCAGCCGCCCGCGGGCGCGGTCATGCCGGGCGCTTGAGGTAAGCGACCAGCTGGTCCGAGCCGCTCGGGCCCGGGAGCACGGTCACCAGCTCCCACCCGTCGACGCCCCAGGAGTCGAGGATCGCCTTGGTGTTGTGGATGAGCAGCGGGATGGTCGCGTACTCCCAGCGCTGGCGTGCCGATTCGGTCATGCGCGCGACGCTAGCGCAGCGCGCCGCCGTCGCGGACCGTGCATCCCCGGTTGCACCGGGCCGGGCGGCCGGCGTGCTCCTACGCTGGAACCGTGAGCCCCTCCCCCTCGTCCGCGCGCCTGCACGTCGTCACCGGCAAGGGCGGGACCGGGAAGACCACCGTGGCCGCGGCGCTCGCCCTTGCACTGGCCGCTGACGGGCGCACGGTGCTCCTCGTCGAGACCGAGGGCCGGCAGGGCGTCGCCCAGCTGTTCGACACCGCGCCGCTGCCCTACGAGGAGCGCCGCGTGGCGGTCGCCCGCGGTGGTGGCGAGGTCAAGGCGCTGGCGATCGACGTCGAGGAGGCGCTGCTGGACTACCTCGACATGTTCTACAACCTGCGTCGCGCCGGCCGGGCGCTGCGCAAGATGGGCGCGATCGACTTCGCCACGGCGATCGCGCCGGGCCTCCGCGACGTGCTGATCACCGGCAAGATCAAGGAAGCGGTCACCCGCCGCAAGGACGGCCGTCCCGTCTACGACGCCGTCGTCGTCGACGCCCCGCCGACCGGCCGGATCACCCGCTTCCTGGGGGTCACCGGCGAGATGTCGCAGCTGGCGCGCTCGGGCCCCATCAAGACCCAGAGCGACGGCGTCATGGCGGTGCTGAAGTCCCCGCAGACCGCCGTCCACCTGGTCACCATCCTCGAGGACATGCCCGTGCAGGAGACCGCCGACGCCATCGACGAGCTGCGCAAGGCCGGGCTGCCGATCGGCTCGGTGATCGTGAACCTGGCCACCGAACCGGTCCTGCCCCCCGACGGCCTGGCCCGCGCCGCGGGCGCCGGGCTCACCGGGGCCGACCTGCTGCCCGCGCTGGCCGCGGCGCACCTGCCCGCCGACGGCGGGATCGCCGACGCGCTCGCCGCGCAGACCGTGGAGCACGCCCTGCGGTGGACGGCGCAGGACGCGCTGCGCGACGACGTCGAGGCGCTCGGCCAGCCGACCGTCGAGCTGCCGCTGCTGACCGGCCCGATGGACCTCGGCTCGCTGTTCGACCTGGCCGGGCGGCTCGAGGAGCACCTGCTCGCCGCGGACGTCGCCGCGTGAGCGCTCCGGCCGGACGGACCCGTCCGCAGGCGCCCGCCCTCGACCTCGGCGCGCTGATCGAGGACCGCGAGACCCGGATCCTCGTGTGCTGCGGCGCCGGCGGCGTGGGCAAGACGACGACGTCGGCGGCGCTCGCCCTGGCCGCCGCGGAGGCCGGCCGCAGCGTCGTCGTCCTCACCATCGACCCGGCCCGGCGGCTGGCGCAGTCGCTCGGCCTGACCGAGCTGGACAACGAACCGCGGCGGGTGGACGTCCCGGGGGCCACGGGCGAGCTGCACGCGATGATGCTGGACATGAAGCGGACGTTCGACGACGTCGTCGCCGCTCACTCCACGCCCGAGCGCGCCCAGGCGATCCTGGACAACCCCTTCTACCAGACCCTGAGCTCCTCGTTCTCCGGGACGCAGGAGTACATGGCGATGGAGAAGCTGGGCCAGCTGCGGGCCAGCGACCAGTGGGACCTGATCATCGTGGACACCCCGCCGTCACGGTCGGCGCTGGACTTCCTCGACGCCCCGAACCGGATGAGCCGCTTCCTCGACGGCACGATGATCCGGCTGCTCATGGCCCCGAGCCGGGCCGGCTTCAAGTTCGCCAGCGCCGGGTTCCTGCTGTTCAGCCGGATCGTGTCGAAGATCCTCGGCGGCCAGCTGCTGCGCGACATCTCCGCCTTCGTCGCTGCGCTGGACACCATGTTCGGCGGCTTCCGCGAGCGGGCCACCGCCACCTACGAGCTGCTCCGCCGGCCGGGGACGTCGTTCGTCGTCGTCGCCTCCCCCGAGCCCGACGCGCTGCGCGAGGCCTCCTACTTCGTCGACCGGCTCTCCGCCGACGAGATGCCGCTGGCCGGGCTGGTGGTCAACCGGACCCACCCACCGGCGACCGCCGCCCTGTCGGCCACGCGGGCGGCGGCGGCGGCCGAGGAGGTGCTCGAGGCCGGTGGCCCCGACGCCGCCCTGGCGGCGGCGGCGCTGCGCGTGCACGCCGAGCGGATGACTCTCGCCGCCCGCGAGCAGCACCTGGCGGACCGGTTCACCAGCGCCCACCCGGAGGTCGCCGTCCGCACGGTGCCCGCCGCCGCGGGCGACGTCCACGACCTCGACGGGCTGCGCACCATGGCCGCGGCGCTGACCGGTGCCGACGAGGACACGCCGACCGGCACGCCGCGCACGCGGATCCTCCCCGCGCGCCGCAGCTGACCGAGGCCGGCGCCGGGCCGCGCGCCGTACATTGACGGGGATGTCCGAGAACGCCCGCCTCCGGTCCCGCGTGCTCGCCAAGCTGGCCCTGACGATCGTCGTCGCCGGGGTGCTGCTGGCGGGCCTCCTGCTGCCGTGGGTGGGGGGTGGCGGGCTGGTCGCCCGCAACTCGGCGAACCTGCTGGATGCGCTGCCGGTGGAGCTCACCGACGCCACACCGGCCGGGATGACCCGGGTGCTGGCGGCCGACGGCACGCTGATCACGAACCTGTACGACAAGAACCGGACGCCCGTGGCGTCGGACCAGATCGCCGACGTCATGAAGCAGGCGCTGGTCGACATCGAGGACTCGCGCTTCTACGACCACAACGGCCTGGACGTGCAGGGCACGATGCGCGCGCTGGTGAAGAACCTGGCGGCGGGCTCGGTCCAGGAGGGCGGCTCCACGCTCACCCAGCAGCTGGTCAAGCAGACCCTGCTGCAGACGGCGGACTCCTCCGAGGGCCGCGACGCGGCGACCGAGCAGACGCCGGCCCGCAAGCTGCGCGAGGCCCGCCTGGCGCTCTCGCTGGAGGAGACCTACGACAAGGACGAGATCCTCACCCGGTACCTGAACATCGTGTACTTCGGGAAGGGCGCCTACGGCATCCAGGCCGCGGCCCAGCGGTACTTCAGCGTCACCGCCGGCGAGCTGACGCTGCCGCAGGCCGCGATGCTGGCCGGCCTGGTGCAGAGCCCGTTCTACGACGACCCGATCGACAACCCGGAGAACGCCCAGACGCGGCGCAACCAGGTGCTGCAGCGGATGTTCGACCTCGGGCACATCACCGAGGCCGAGCTGACCGAGATAGCGCCCACCCCGGTGGCGGTCGCGCCCGGGATCGCCCCGGGCAACGGCTGCATCGACGCAACGGTCGGCGGGTTCTTCTGCGCCTTCGCCGTCGACTACCTGAAGCGGAACCTGGGCCTCACCGAGGCCCAGCTGCGCACCGGTGGGCTGATCATCCAGACCACGCTGCGGCCGGACATGCAGGTGCTGGGCGACCAGGCGGTGCTGAACACGCTGCCGATGGGTGACCCGCTGGCCGGCATGTACACCGCTCTCGAGCCGGCCACGGGCAACCTGCTGGCGATGAGCGTCAACCGGCGGTTCGGCTGCGAGGGGCCGGAGTGCGAGTCGGTCATCCTCAACGCCCGTGCCAGCCAGGGCGCGGGCTCGACCTACAAGGTCTTCACCGCGGCCGCCGCGCTCGCCGAGGGCTACCCGGCCAGCCACACGATCACGACGCCGGACACCTACGTCTCCCGGGTCTTCAAGGAGAACGGCGGGACGCGCGGCGCGCCGTACGACGTCTCCAACGTCGGCAACTACCCGAACACCCTTGACATGCGCGGCGCCCTGGTCCGTTCGTCCAACACCTACTTCCTGGCCCTGCTCGACCAGCTGGGCAGCGTCGAGAAGCCGGTGCGCATGGCACAGGCGATGGGGCTGCGGTCCATCGACGCGGTCGCCGAGGACATCATCCAGGGCCGCCAGGGGTCCTTCGTCCTGGGACCGGCGGCCACCAGCCCGCTCGACCTGGCCAGCGCCTACGGCACCATGGCGGCCGACGGCACCGCCTGCCCGCCGACGCCGATCATCGGGGTCCTCGACCGCAACGGGCAGCCGCTGGAGAAGGACGACGGCACGCCGGTGTGGGCGGGCAACGCCTGCACTCCGGAGGCCATCCCGCCGGGCGTGGCCACCTCGCTCAACGACATCCTCAAGGGCGACGTCATGAGCCCGGAGGGCACCGGCACCCGGGCCGCCGTCCCGGGCATCGACATCGCCGGCAAGACCGGCACGTCGCAGAACAACTGGTCGGTGGCCTTCGTCGGCTACACCCCTCAGTACGCGGCCAGCGTGATGGTGCTCAACCCGAAGGCGAACCAGGACGTCGGCGGCTTCGGCGGCAACAAGCCGGCCACGATCTGGCACGACGCCCTGGCGCCGATCCTGAGCGCCCAGCCGAACGTGCCGTTCACCCCGCCGGACCCGCAGGTGCTCAACGGCCGCAGCCTGCCGGTGCCCAGCTGCACCTCGCAGGTCGAGTGCGAGCAGGTCCTCGCCGCCGCCGGGCTCCAGACGCAGGTCGCGCGTGTCCCGAGCGATGCGGCGTCGGGCACCTTCCTCGGCACCAACCCGGCCGTCGGGCTGGAGGCGTTCGTCCGGGAGCCGGTGTCCATCCTGATCAGCAGTGGTCGTCCGGCGCCGGAGCCCCGGCCCCAGCCCCGGCCGGAGCCCCAGCCGGAGCCCCAGCCCCAGCCGGTCCCGCCCCCGGCGCCCCCGGTGCCTCCGGCGCAGCAGCCGGCTCCCGTCGTCCCCGGGGCGGGCGCGCCCAGGCAGCAGGGCGGTCAGCCCGAGTTCGCGCCGGGCTTCCCCTTCGACGACGAGGGCTGACGCCGGGGCGCCATCGGCTCAGCCGAGCTGGCGGCGCACCTCCGCGGCGACGCGCCCGCCGTCGGCCCGGCCGGCGACGACGCCGTTCGCCGCTCCCATGACCTTGCCCATGTCCTTCATCCCGCTCGCTCCGGTGCGGGTGATGACGTCGGCGACGATCGCGGCCAGGTCGGCGTCCTCCAGCTGCGCCGGGAGGTAGCCGGCGAGCACCTCGCCCTCGGCCCGCTCGCGCTCCGCCTGCTCGACCCGGCCGGCGCTCCCGAACGCCTCGGCGGCCTCCTTGCGCTTCTTCGCCTCGCGGCGCAGCACCGCCTGCACCTCGTCGTCGTCGAGCTCCCGGGCCTCCTTGCCGGAGACCTCCTCGGCGCTCACCGCGGACAGCACCATGCGCAGCGTCGCGGTGCGCAGTTCGTCGCGGGCCTTCATGGAGGTGGTCAGATCGGCGCGCAGCTGGTTCTTGAGGTCGGACACGGGACCAGCCTGGCACGTGGTCCGGAAAACCCGCGCCCGTAGGCTCCCGGTGTGCGCTGGTACACCGTTCCTGCAGCCCTCGCCGCGACCGGCGCCGGCACGCTCGCCTACGCGAGCCTCTACGAGCGCACCCGCTGGACGCTGCGCCGCTTCGACGTCCCGGTCCTGGCACCGGGCTCGGCGCCGCTGACCGTCCTGCACCTGTCCGACCTGCACATGACCGCGAACCAGCGGTCGAAGCAGGAGTGGGTCGCCGGGCTGGCCGCGCTGGAGCCGGACCTGGTCATCAACACCGGCGACAACCTGGCCGGCTTCGACGCCGTCCCCGGGACGCTGCGGGCCCTCGACCCGCTGATGGACCGGCCCGGCGCCTTCGTGCTGGCCAGCAACGACTACTACGCGCCGCGCCCCAAGAACCCGCTCAAGTACTTCTTCCCCGGCCACAAGCGGGTGCACGGCACCGAGCTGCCGTGGCGGGACCTGCGCGACGGCATGCGCGACCGCGGCTGGCTGGACCTCACCAACGGCGCCGGCGAGCTCGTCGTCGACGGGCGGCGGATCGTGTTCGCCGGCGTCGACGACTCCCACCTGAAGCGGGACCGCTACGACGTCGTCGCCGGAGCGGCCGATCCCGCCGCCGACCTCCGCCTGGGTCTGGCGCACTCCCCCGAACCGCGGGTGCTCGACCGGTTCGCCGACGACGGTTACGACCTGCTGCTCTGCGGCCACACCCACGGCGGGCAGCTGCGGGTGCCGTTCTACGGGGCGCTGGTCACCAACTGCGGCATCGACCGCGCCCGGGTGCGCTGGCTGCACCGCTGGACGCAGCCCTCGACGGGCCGGCCGAACGGCACCTGGCTGCACGTCTCGGCGGGTCTGGGCACCAGTCCGTACGCCCCCGTCCGGTTCGCCTGCCCGCCCGAGGCCACCCTGCTCACGCTCACCGCGCACGAGGCCTGAGCGGGGGTCTCCCCCGCCCGGAGACCGTCGGGCGGGGAGCGCTAGACTCGACCAGCGCACCTCGGGGTGTGGCGCAGCTTGGTAGCGCGCGTCGTTCGGGACGACGAGGCCGCAGGTTCAAATCCTGTCACCCCGACCAGCACTCAGGGGCCGCCGATGGCGGCCCCTGAGTCGTTCTCCGGGACTGGGAGGATGGGTCGGTGACTGCCGAGCCCACCGCCCCCGCCCTCTCCCCCGAGGTGACCGCCCGCTGGCAGGCGCGGTTCCGCGCGCCGCGGGTCTCGCTGCCCGAGTGGGCGTTCGACGCCCCGCACCGGAACCTGTACGCCTCCGACCTCAGCGGCGTCATCGAGCAGTACGCGTGGGACCGCTCCACCGGCACCCACCGGCAGGTCACCGACCGGCCCAACGGCACGCTCATCGGCACGCTCAGCCCCGATGGCGAGACCATCTGGTGGTTCGCCGACACCGACGGCGACGAGTTCGGCGTCTGGAGGACCCAGCCCTTCGGCGGCGGCGAGGACATCGTCGCCGTCCCCGAGGTCGAGGCGGCCTACCCGGCCGGGCTGGAGATCGGGGACGACGTCGTCGCCATCGGGCGCTCCACCGACGACGGCAGCGAGCTGTGGCTCTGCCCGCGCGGCGCGGCGCCCCGCGTGGTCTACCGGCACCCCGACCCGGCCTCGGTCGACGCGCTGACCCACGACGGCGATCTGCTGGTCATCTCGCACTCCGAGCACGGCGACCCGCGCTATCCGGCGCTGCGGGTGCTGCGCACCGCGGACACCACCGAGGACGCACCGGCCGTCGTCGCGGAGAAGTGGGACGGCGAGGGCCGCGGGCTGCACGCCTCGGAGTTCGCCCCGCTGTCCGGCGATACCCGGCTGCTGGTCGGCCACGAGCGGCGCGGCCGCGAGGAGCTGCTGATCTGGGACGTCGCCGCCGACACCGAGACCGAGATCGTGCTCGACCTGCCCGGCGACGTCTCGGCCGGCTGGTATCCCGACGGCACGGCGCTGCTCGTGGGCCACGACCACGCCGCGCGGACCGAGCTCTACCGCTACGACCTGGCCTCGGGCGCCCTGGAGAAGCTGGACACCCCGACCGGCGTCGTCCGCGGGGCCACCGCGCGGCCGGACGGCACCGTGGAGCTGGCCTGGTCCAACGCCGAGCTGCCGCCGGTGATCCGCCGCGCCGACGGCCCCGTCGTCCTGTCGGTGAGCGACGAGGAGCCGCCTTCGGCCTACCCGGTCGAGGACCGCTGGGTGCCCGGCCCGGGCGGGGACGTGCACGCGCTGCTGGTGCGCCCGGCCGGCGCGGGTCCGCACGCGACCGCGTTCCTGGTGCACGGCGGGCCGGAGGCGGCCGACGACGACTCCTACCGCGCACGCCGGGCGGCCTACGTGGACGCCGGGTACGCCGTCGTCCACGTGAACTACCGCGGCTCGACCGGCTACGGCTCGACCTGGCGGGACGCCCTCACCGGCCGGCCGGGCCTCACCGAGCTCGAGGACATCGGCGCGGTCTACGACGCCCTGGTCGCGGAGGGGGTCGTCGACCCGGCCCGGGCGCTGATCACCGGCGGTTCGTGGGGTGGTTTCCTCACCCTGCTCGGCCTCGGCACCCAGCCCGAGCGCTGGGCGGCCGGCATCGCCGAGGTCCCGGTGGCGGACTACCTGGCCGCCTACGAGGACGAGATGGAGGGACTGCGGGCCTACGACCGCGCGCTGTTCGGCGGGTCACCCGACGAGGTGCGCGACGTGTACGTGCGCTCCTCGCCGCTCACCTACGTCGACGCCGTCGCCGCGCCCGTGCTGGTGGTCGCCGGCGCCAACGATCCGCGCTGCCCCATCCGGCAGATCGACAACTACCTGGGTGAGCTGGAGCGGCTGGGCAAGGAGCACGAGGTGTACCGCTTCGACGCCGGTCACGGCTCGCTGGTGATCGAGGAGACCATCCGGCAGGTCGAGGTCGCCCTGGCCTTCGCGCTGCAGCACGTCACGCCCTGATCTGCTTTTCCGGGGAAAAGCAGTCTGCTTTTCCGCGGAAAAGCAGATCTCAGCTCTGGGCCGCGATCAACTCCGCGATCTGGATGGTGTTGAGCGCCGCACCCTTGCGCAGGTTGTCGTTGCTCACGAAGAGCGCGAGGCCGCGCTCGCCGTCCTGCCGGATGCGGCCCACGTAGCTGGGGTCGCGGCCGGCGGCATGGAGCGGGGTGGGGACGTCGGAGAGCTCGACCCCGGGTGCGGCGGCGAGCAGCTCCGTGGCCCGCTCGACGCTGATCGCGCGCTCGAATTCCAGGTTCAGCGACAGGGAGTGCCCGGTGAACACCGGAACGCGGACGCAGGTGCCCGAGACCCGCAGGTCGGGGATGCCGAGGATCTTGCGGCTCTCGTTGCGGAGCTTCTGCTCCTCGTCGGTCTCGAACGAGCCGTCGTCGACGACGGAGCCGGCCATGGGCAGCACGTTGAAGGCGATCGGCGCCACGTACGTCACGGGAGCCGGGAACTCGACCGCGGAACCGTCGTAGGCCAACTCGTCGGCCTGGTCGACGACGGCCTTCGCCTGCGAGTGCAGCTCCTGCACACCGGCGATGCCCGAGCCCGAGACCGCCTGGTAGGTGCTCGCGATGATGCGGACCAGGCCCGCCTCGTCGTGCAGCGGCTTGAGCACCGGCATCGCGGCCATGGTGGTGCAGTTCGGGTTGGCGATGATCCGGCCGTGCGCCTTCGCGATGTCGCCGGGGTTGACCTCGCTGCAGACCAGCGGGATCTCCGGGTCGCGGCGGAACGCGGAGCTGTTGTCGATCACGGTGACGCCGGCCGCGGCGTACCGCGGGGCCTGCGCGCGCGAGGTGGTGGCGCCGGCGGAGAAGAGCGCCACGTCGAGCCCGGCCGGGTCGGCGGTGGCGGCGTCCTCGACGGTGATCTCGCCGTCGCCCCAGGGCAGGGTGCTGCCGGCGGAGCGGGCGGAGGCGAAGAAGCGGATCGAGGCGATCGGCAGGTCGCGCTCGGCGAGGATCGAGCGCATGGCCGCACCGACCTGGCCGGTCGCGCCGACGATCCCGACGTGCAGGGGGCGCATGGTCGCGCTCATCGTCCGGTCCCTCCGTAGACGACGGCATCGACGTCGGAGCCGAGGTCGAACGCGTCGTGCACCGCGCGGACGGCGATGTCCACCTCGGTGTCGCGGCAGACCACGGAGATGCGGATCTCCGAGGTGCTGATGAGCTCCAGGTTCACGCCCGCATCGGCCAGGGCGCCGAAGAACTTGGCGGAGACGCCCGGGTGCGAGCGCATGCCGGCGCCGACCAGCGACACCTTGCCGATGTGCTGGTCGAAGCTCACATCGGTGTATCCGACGGTGTGCTTGACGCGTTCCAGCGCGGCCAGCGCGGTGGGGCCGTCCCCCTTGGGC
>JBBSKB010000094.1:0-12825 GCA_038256725.1 Mycobacteriales bacterium
AACAAGGTCACCCCCACGCTCTTCGCGCGCTACCCCGACGCGGTGGCCCTGGCCGGCGCCGAGCGGGCCGACCTGGAGGAGATCCTCAAGCCCACCGGCTTCTTCCGGGCGAAGGCGAACTCCGCGCTCGGCCTGGCGCAGGCGCTGGTGGAGCGGTTCGACGGCGAGGTGCCCGGCCGGATGGCTGACCTGGTCACCCTGCCGGGAGTCGGACGGAAGACGGCGAACGTCGTCCTCGGCAACGCGTTCGGCGTGCCCGGGCTGACCGTCGACACGCACTTCGGCCGGCTCGTGCGGCGCTTCGGCTGGACCGAGGAGGAGGACCCGGTCAAGGTCGAGGCGCAGATCGCCGAGCTGATCCCGAAGAAGGAGTGGACCGACTTCTCCCACCGCGTGATCTTCCACGGCCGCCGGGTGTGCCACGCCAAGAAGGCCGCCTGCGGGGCCTGCGGCCTGGCGCAGTGGTGCCCCTCCTACGGCATCGGCCCGGTGGACCCCGAGGTGGCGGCGAAACTGGTCAAGAGCCCCGCCGCGTCGGACACCGAGTGATGCGCCGCTGGGCGTTCGGGTTGGCCGTGCTCGCGCTGCTGTCGGCCTGCACCGGAGACGGGTCCGACGACGCCGCCGCGCCGTCGTCGGCGACCGCAGCGGAGATCGGCCTCGATCCCTGCCCGGAGCAGCCGGAGCAGCCCGCGGCCGGCGCGCGGACCCTGCCGCCGCTCTCCTTCGACTGCCTCGGCGGCGGGACGCTGGACCTCGGTCGGGCGCCCGGCGTCCCGACGCTGGTCAACCTCTGGGGCAGCTGGTGCGCGCCCTGCCGCGCGGAGCTGCCGCTGCTGCAGGAGTTCGCGACGGCGGCGGGGGACGGGGTGCAGGTGCTCGGCGTGATCAGCAAGGACGGCGTCCCGCAGGCCGCGTCCCTCGCCGACGACGCGGGGATCACGTTTCCCGGCGCGTTCGACGGGGAGGGGGAGCTCATGGCCCAGCTCGGCATCAACGCGTTGCCGTACACCTACTTCCTCGACGCGGGCGGCGCGGTGGTGCACACCGAGATCGGCGAGATCTCGTCCGTCGAGGAGCTGCGCGCCCTGGTCGCCGAGCACCTCGGGGTGCAGCTGTGAGCTCCGCCGACCACGTCCGCACCGACGGCCTGCCGGAGTACCTGCGGCGGTTGCTCGACGGGGCGCACGACCTGCCGCTGGCCCACCGGATGCCGGAGGTGACGGCCACCGCCCGGCGGTCGGCCGTGCTGATCCTCTTCGGCGAGGGGCCGGCCGGCCCCGACCTGCTGTTCATCGAGAAGTCCGCGCACCTGCGCAGCCACGCCGGCCAGCCCGCGTTCCCCGGCGGGGGCGTCGAGGCCGCCGACGACTTCCCCGTCGGCACCGCGCTGCGCGAGGCGCACGAGGAGGCCGGGATCCACCCGCAGAGCGTCCGGGTGCTGGCCACGCTGCAGGAGCTGTACCTGCCGCCGTCGGACCGGCTGGTCGTGCCGGTCGTCGGCTGGTGGGACGACCCGCGCGACGTCACCGTCGGCGACCCGCACGAGGTGGCCCGCGTGGCCCGGGTGCCGCTCGCCGACCTCCTCGACCCGGCCAACCGCTACCGGGTGCGCCACCCGATGGGGTTCGTCGGCCCGGCCTTCGCCGTCGCCGACATGGTCATCTGGGGCTTCACCGCCGGGCTGGTCGACGCGATCCTGGAGGCGGCGGGGCTGACCCGGCCCTGGGACCACACCGACGTGCGGCCCATGGGTGCGCCCCGCCTCAGCCCGTACACGCTGCCCGGCTCCGGGGACGACGACCCGGCCGGCGACGCCGCCGCGCCGACGGTGGCCACTCCCGCGCCGGACGGCCCGCCGACGCGTACGGTTCCGCCCCGATGAGGGGCAGGGCGAGGCGGCGGACGGCGGCGCTGTGCGTCGCGGCGGGGATCGCCGCGGGCGTGCTGACCGGGTGCGGCGGGGACGAGGGGTCCGACGGCGGGTCCGCCGGTGCGTCGACCGACGGGCTGGGCACGGTGACGATCGCCGACGACGGCGTCCAGGAGGTCACCCTGCAGACCCAGGACGACTACGTCTTCACCCCGGACACCTTCACCGTGGCGCCGGGGAAGGTGCGGCTGACCGTGGTCAACGTCGCCGACCAGATGACGCACAACCTGAAGTTCGACGACGGCGAGGGCCCCGAGCCCATCGGCGCCGGTATCGACTTCCTGGCGCCCGGGCAGGAGATGACCATCGACTTCGAGGTCTCGGTGCCGGGTGCGCACCCCTTCGTCTGCACCTTCCACGCCCAGCTCAACCAGGTGGGCACGATGACGGTGAGCCAGGGGAGCTGACCGTGTCGCTCGTGGACGTGGTGCTCATCGTGCTGGCGCTCGCCTTCGCCCTCTCGGGGTTCCGGCAGGGTCTGCTCGTCTCCGCCACCTCGATCGCCGGGTTCCTGGGCGGCGCCGTGCTCGGCGCCCAGCTGTCCGGCCCGGTGGCCGAGCGCATCGACGGCTCCAGCGTCACCCGGGTGTTCGCCGCCCTCGTCGTCGTCCTGGCCGGCGCCCTGCTCGGCCAGATCCTGGCCGGTGCGATCGGCCGGGCGGTGCGCCGCACGGTGACCTGGGAGCCGGCGAAGATGCTGGACTCGGTGGCCGGCGCGGTCGTGTCCGCGGCGGCCGTGCTGCTGGTCGCCTGGATGGTCGCCTCACCGCTGGCCACCTCGCCGTTCCCGCAGGTGGCGGGGCAGGTGCGCCAGTCGGCGCTGGTGCAGGCGGTAGACGCTGCGGTCCCGTCCGGGGTGCGGTCGGTCTACGACAGCCTCCGGGAGGCCATCGACCGGCGCGGGCTGCCCGACGTGCTCGACCCGCTCACCCCGACGGAGGTCCGGGACGTGCCCGCGCCGGACCCGGCGCTCGAGGGCAGCTCCGTGGTCGCCGCGGTGCGCGGCTCGGTCGTGAAGATCACCGGCATCGCACCCTCGTGCTCGCGGCAGATCGACGGCTCCGGCTTCGTGTACGCACGCGAGCGGGTCATGACCAACGCGCACGTGCTGGCCGGCGTCACCGAGCCCACCGTCGAGGCCGAGGGCGAGGAGTACGAGGCGACGCCGGTGTTCGTCGACGAGTCGGTCGACGTCGCGGTCCTGTACGTGCCCGGCCTGCCGCAGGTGCCGCTGGCCTTCACCCCGGCACTGGCCGGGGCCGGCGACGACGCGATCATCATGGGTTACCCGGGGGGTGGGGACTTCTTCGTGGGCGCCGCCCGGATCCGCGACGAGGGCGGGATCAGCGGCCCGAACTTCCGCAACAGCGGCACCGTCGACCGCGACGTCTACGCGCTGTTCGGCAGCGTGCGGGCCGGGAACTCCGGCGGGCCGCTGCTCGCCCCCGACGGCAGCGTCCTCGGCGTCGTCTTCGCCTCGGCCATCGACGACCCGAACACCGGGTACGCGCTGACCGGGCCGCAGGTCAACGGCGCGGCGACTGCCGGCAGCGCGTCCCGTGCGGCCGTGGGTACCGGCCCCTGCGAGTGAGGGCGCTCAGCCCCGGGCCCACTCGGCGATCGCTGCGCTGACCGGGTCGGGGGCCTCCTCCGGCAGGAAGTGGCCCAGGCCCGGGAGTTCTCGCCACTCGTAGGCGCCGGCCACGTACCGCCCCGAGCCGCGAGCGGTGCTGGGCAGGACGCAGGCGTCCAGAGCGCCGTGCAACTGCAGCGTCGGGGCCGAGATCGGCGCGGACATCCGCCGCGCGTACCGGAGACCGTCCGGGCGCAGTTGGGACCGGCCGGCCCAGCGGAAGTACTCCATCGAGCCGTAGGCGGCCTGCGGGATGCGGGCGGCGGCCCGGTACCGGTCGACGGCCTCGGCGAAGTCCGCGGTGCGCGGCCAGTCGGGCCCCGACCAGGTGCGGAGCAACTCGGCCACCGGATCGTCGTCGTCCCGGGTGAGCCGGCGCTCGGGCAGCCGCGGGAGCTGCGCGCCCAGGAAGTAGCGGAACGCCCGTCGCTGCGCCGCGTCGGTCATCCCTGCGCGCAGCCGCCGCGGGTGGGCCATCGAGAGGACGACGAGTCGCCGGACGCTGCGCGGGTGCAGCGCGGCCATCGTCCAGCCGACCAGCGCCCCCCAGTCGTGCCCGACGACGACGGCGTCCCGTTCGCCGAGGGCACGCACCAGCGCGGCGACGTCCGACGCGGCGGTGGGCAGGTCGTAGCCGCGGGGCGGCTTGTCGCTGGCCCCGTAGCCGCGCAGGTCGGGGGCGACCACGCGGAAGCCCGCCCCGGCCAGGGCGGTGAGCTGGGCGCGCCAGGTCCACCAGTACTGCGGGAATCCGTGCAGCAGCAGCACGAGCGGACCTTCGCCTGCCTCGGCGGCGTGCAGCGAGATCCCGTTGGCCGAGATGTCGCGGTGGGTCCACGGTCCGGGCAGCAGGACGCTGGTCGCGTCCGGCTGCCCGTCCGGGGGGACGGTCACCGGCGGCTCAGACCTTGTACGACTCGTTGCCGCGCAGCGCGACCTTGCCGTTGCTGACCTCGGGCACGGCCCGGTGCCGCTGGCCCGGGGCCTCCCGGTGCAGGACGTCGGGCAGGTCGGAGAGCGTCTCGAGCGTGCGCTCGGGCTTCTCGATCTTCTTGATCATCCGGGTGCCGACGAACACGCAGATCCCGGCCAGGAGCAGCAGGAACGCCGTGACGATGAGGTAGGAGATCCACCGCTCGATGCCCAGCCAGGTGAGCAGCTCGGCGACCATGACGAACAGGTAGATGCCCGCGAACGCGGCGAGGACGCCGGCGGCGGCGAACAGCGCGACGCTGATCCCGGCCTTCTTCGCCGACGTGCCGATCTCCGCCTTGGCCAGCTCGACCTCGCCCCGGAGGAGGGTCGAGACGTCGGCCATCGCGCTCTGCACCAGGGTGCCGATGGAGGGCTCCTCGGCTCCGGCGGGCGTCCCGAACTGGGCCGGCGACACACTGTGGGCCACGGGTGGCTCCTCCTTCGTCCTGGTCGAGCTGTCAGTGAATCGTGCCCCACGACGGTCGGGCGCGCGCCCTCGCGTCCTCCGTCGAGGCACCCCGAGGGCAGAAATGGCCATTTCTGCCCTCGGGGGTGGGGCTCAGTCCTCGGCGGGAGCGGCCGGCAGCTTCTCCTTGATCAGGTTCATCACCGATGAGTCGGTCAGCGTGGTGACGTCGCCCAGCTCGCGGTTCTCGGCGATGTCGCGGAGCAGCCGACGCATGATCTTGCCCGACCGCGTCTTGGGCAGCTCCTGCACGACCATGATCTGCCGGGGCTTGGCGATCGGGCCGATGTCCTTGCCGACGTGGTTGCGCAGGGTCTGCACCAGCTCGTCACCGGAGTCGACACCGCTCTCGCGCAGGATGACGAAGGCGACGATGCCCTGGCCGGTCGTCGCGTCGGTGGCGCCCACGACCGCGGCCTCGGCGACCGCCGGGTGCCCGACCAGCGAGGACTCCACCTCGGTCGTGGAGATCCGGTGCCCGGACACGTTCATGACGTCGTCCACCCGGCCGAGCAGCCAGATGTTGCCGTCGGCGTCCTTCTTGGCGCCGTCCCCGGCGAAGTAGACGTTCTTCCCGAACCGCGACCAGTAGGTGTCGACGTACCGGTCGTCGTCGCCCCAGATGGTGCGCAGCATCGCGGGCCACGGCTCGGTGAGCACGAGCAGGCCGGTCGAGTCGTCGGACAGCTCGTTGCCCTCGTCGTCGACGACCTTGGCGGAGATGCCCGGGAAGGGCGCCTGCGCCGAGCCGGGGACCAGCGAGGTGACGCCGGGCAGCGGGTTGATCATGTGCCCGCCGGTCTCGGTCTGCCACCAGGTGTCGACGATCGGGCAGCGGCCCCCGCCGATGTGCTCGTGGTACCAGAGCCAGGCCTCCGGGTTGATCGGCTCACCGACCGAGCCGAGCACCCGCAGGGTGGAGAGGTCGAAGCCCTGCGGGACGTCCTCGCCCCACTTCATGAACGTCCGGATGACCGTCGGCGCGGTGTAGAGGATGGTCACGCCGTACTTCTGGACGATCTCCCACCAGCGGCCGCGGTGCGGTGTCTCCGGCGTCCCCTCGTACATCACCGAGGTGGCCCGGTTGGAGAGCGGGCCGTAGACGATGTAGCTGTGGCCGGTGACCCAGCCGACGTCGGCGGCGGTCCAGAACACGTCGTCGTCGGGCTTGAGGTCGAAGCTCGCCCAGTGCGTGAAGCTGACCTGGGTCAGGTAGCCGCCGGTCGTGTGCAGGATGCCCTTGGGCTTCGCCGTCGTCCCGGACGTGTACATGATGTAGAGCGGGTGCTCGGCGTCGAAGGACTCGCAGCTGTGCTCGGGAGACTGCCGCGCCACGACGTCGTCCCACCACAGGTCACGGCCCTCGGTCCACTCCACGTCCTCGCCGGTGCGCTTGACGACGAGCACGGTGCGGACGCCGGGGCTGCGGCCCACGGCGTCGTCCACGGCCGGCTTGAGGGCGCTGGGCGCGCCGCGGCGGTAGCCGCCGTCGGCGGTGATGACCAGGACGGCGCCGGAGTCGTCCAGCCGGCTGGCCAGGGCGTCGGCGGAGAAGCCACCGAAGACCACCATGTGGACGGCGCCGATGCGGGCGCAGGCCAGCATGGAGACGACCGCCTCCGGGATCATCGGCAGGTAGATCGCGACGCGGTCGCCGGCCTTCACGCCCAGCTCGAGCAGCGCGTTCGCGGCCTTGCAGACCTCGTCCTGCAGATGGGCGTAGGTGATCGTGCGGGTGTCGCCCGGCTCGCCCTCCCAGTGGTAGGCGACCTGGTCGCCGTGCCCGTCCTCGACGTGCCGGTCGACGCAGTTGTAGGCGACGTTGAGCTTGCCGCCGACGAACCACTTGGCGAAGGGCGGATTGCTCCAGTCGAGCACCTCGTCCCAGTCCTGGGTCCAGGTGAGCCGGCGGGCCTGCGTCGCCCAGAAGGCGAGCCGGTCGGCCGCGGCCTCCTCGTAGACCTCGGGGCCCACGTTGGCCCGGGCTGCGATCGCCTCGGGCGGGGAGAAGGTCCGGCCCCCGGTCTCGGTCGTCTCGCTCATGCCTACCTCCGTGTCCGGCGTCGCGCGGAACCGGCGACGCAGCGTGGCTCAGATCACCGTATGGCCTGACGGGTGCGCCCGTCTGCCCCGGGACGGCGGGCGGGTGGTTCCGTGCGGCGGCCGGTCGGACCGGCCGGTCAGACTGACCGGGTGCGGACGCCGGAGCAGGACGCCGTGGCCGGGCGGCTGCGCGGAGCCGCGACGTCCGGGCTGGTCGTCCCGCCGGGTGCGGTCCTGGTCCCCGGCGACCGGTTCTCCGACGCCGCGTGGACGGCGCAGGTGCTCGACGCCCGCACGCCGCGGCGGGGGGCGGTCGAGCGCGGAACGGTCGCGACGGTGTGGTGGTACTCGGCCTCGACGGTGCTGGTCACCCCGCCGCTGGCCGGGCTGGTCGCGGGCGTTCCGCTGTCGGCCCGGCTGGCCGACCTGACCGTGGCACTGCTGCCCGACCTGACGCCGATCGCGGCGGTGGCTCCGGGCGGCGCGGGCTCCCCGGCGGCGGACCTGCGCGAGACGCTGGCCGCGGTCGTGGCCGCCGTCGCCGAGGCCGGTGGGGTGCGCGAGCGCCCGCTGTGGGCGATCGCGACCGATGCGCTGGCCAACACGCTGCTCACGCTGGGGCGGTCCACCGGCCGGGTGCCGGAGGTGACCGCCCTGGCCCGGCCGCTGGCCGAGGCGATCGGCGCACCGCTGCCGCTGCCGCGCTACGAGGACGTCGGCCGGGCCCGCTTCACCCGCCGGGCGTCCTGCTGCCTGCTGTACCGGATGCCGGCGGGGTCGCTGTGCACGTCGTGCCCTCGCCGTCCACCGGCCGAGCGGCTCGCCCTGCTGGAGGACGTCGCCCGCCGCTGGTGAGTGCTCAGGCGGAGTGCGGCACGTCCCGGAACGGCACGTCGCGGTCCACCTCGGGTTCGCGCGGCAGGCCGAGCAGCCGCTCGCCGATGATGTTCCGCTGGATCTGGTCGGTGCCGCCGCCGATCGAGGTGAAGTAGGCGTTCATCGAGGCGAAGTTCGCGTCGTCGCCGTCCGGGTGCCGGGGCCCCTCCAGCAACGCTTCGGCGCCGACGATCGCCGACTGCACGCGGCCGGTCTCGTGCACGATGCGCGACATCGCCAGCTTGCCCAGCGAGGCGAGCGGGGAGGAGCTGCCCTGCTCGAGCTGCGCCTGCGCCCGTTGGTTGGTCCAGCGGTTGACCGAGCGCAGCGCGTGCACCCGGGCGAGGTCGCGGCGGAGCAGCACGTCGTCCGCACGGCCGTGCCGCCTGGCCAGCTCGACCAGGTCGGCCTCGCCCCGCCCGTTCGCGCGGGTGCTGGCGCCCAGGTTGGCCTGACCGAGCGCGACCCGTTCGTAGGCCAGCGCGGTCTGCAGCACCCGCCAGCCCTGCCCCGGCGCGCCCAGCAGGTTGGCCGCCGGCACCCGGGCGCCGGTCAGGAACACCTCGTTGAAGTGCGCCTCCCCGGTGATCTGCCGCAGCGGCCGCACCTCCACCCCGGGCTGGTCCATGGGGAGGAAGAAGAAGCTGAGGCCGCGGTGCTTGGGCAGGTCCGGGTCGGTGCGGGCCAGCAGCATGCCGAAGTCCGCGCCGGCCGCGTTCGACGTCCACACCTTCTGCCCGTCGACGACGTAGGAGTCGCCGTCGGGCACCGCGGTGGTGCGGACACCGGCGAGGTCGGACCCGGCGCCCGGCTCGCTGTAGAGCAGGCACATCCGCACCCGGTTCTCCAGGAGCGGGCGCAGCAGCCGCGCCCGCAGCTCGGCGGAGCCGTACGTGAGCAGCGTGTTGGCCCACAGGTTCGTGCGGTCCTGCCCGCTACCCGGCGCGCCGGCCCGGGCGAACTCGGTCTCCACGATGCGGGCCTGGTCGTCCGCGAGTTCGCGGCCGAAGTCCGTGGCGGGCCAGCGCGGCACGGCGTACCCGGCGGCCACGACCGCGGCCGCCCACGTGGCCCGGTCCGCGGCCGGGTCCCAGTGGGTAGCCAGCCAGGCGCGGACCTCGGCGCGGACCTCGTCGTCGCTGCTCATCGGGTCAGGGTCGCAGCACGATCGTGCCCAGCGCCATCAGGCCGACGACGAGGACGAGGACGGTGACGGCGAGGAACAGCCTGGCGTCCGGCAGGTGCTCGCTGACCCGGAGCCGCGCGTCCGCGGTCCGGTAGCGGAGCGCCGCCCGGCCGCCCACGAGCGCGACCAGCAGCGTGCTGGTGGCTGCCAGCACGACGGCCAGCGCGGGGGCGCGCTCCAGGAGCAGCCGGCCCACGAGCAGCGAGGCGCCGTAGGTCGCCAGGATCGTGCGCCGCCAGGCCAGCGCCGTCCGCTCGATCTGGAGCCCGGGATCCCAGGGTGGCATCAGAGCAGGAAGAACAGGACCAGGCCGAGCGCGACGACGGCTACGCCCGCCGACAGGACCGGCCCCATCCCCATGCCGGGGAGCGGCTCCTGCCGGCGCATCGCCCGCTCGTTGGTCATCCAGCGGAACAGGCCCGTGACGCTGGTGGCCATGCCCAGGACGACGAGGGCGACGGCGAGCGGCCGGTAGCCGCCGCCCTCACCGGACGAGTCGGCCAGGACATCGACCGCCACGCCGGCCACCACCAGCGCCAGCGCCGTCCGCAGCCACGCGAGGAACGTCCGCTCGTTGGCGAAGGTGAACCGCGGGTCGGGCTCGACGCCCTCGCGGTAGACGCTGTCCGGCCAGCGACCCACTAGGGCTGCTTCGGCGCCAGGAGGCGTGCGGCCGGCCCCGCCTGCTGGTCGGTCCCCTCGGTCACCTTCCGCGACTCCGCTGCCGCCCAGGTGAAGATCCCGCGCGCCATCAGCGAGGCCTCGGCCTTGGCGCGGGCGGCGTACACCTCGGCGCGGGCGGCGTGCGCCGTCGTGTCGTCGGCGTCGGCCTGCACGGCCAGCTCGGCGAAGTGCGCGGCCAGCCGCAGCTCGCCGGCGTCGGCGTAGCGGCGGGCGACGTCGGCCAGGGCGGTGGAGCCCCCCGCCAGCTCGGCCACGGCGGCGGCGAGCTGGGCGTCCGGGGCCGGCTTGAGGTGCGCGGGGTTGCCGTCGTACCAGCCGGCGTAGCGCCGCCATAGGTTGCGGACGATGAACTCCGGCTCGTCGTACCGGGCCTTCAGGTAGGGCCGGTCGGCCAGGTGCGCCGGTGCGTGGATCTCGTGCACCAGCTCGTCCAGCCGGGCGCCGGCGTTCATCCCGGCGAGGGTCTGCTCGACCAGGCTCTCCAGCCACTCCGCGGTCTCGGTGAGCGCCTGCCGGATGCGCTCGGCGCCGAAGATGGGGGAGCCGTGGGAGGGCAGCATGATCTCCGCGCCCAGCGCCGCCATCCGCCGCATCGCGATCGCCCACTCGCGGGGGTAGCGCTGCACCTTCTGCGGGTTGCCGCAGTTCGGCGTCACCCAGATGAACATGTCCCCGGGGCAGAGGATGCGCTGCTCGGGCAGCCAGGCGACCGTGGCGTCGTCGGTCTCGCCCTGGACGTGGAAGAGCTCCATCGTCAGCCCGCCGCGGGTGAGGGTCATGGCGTCGCGGTAGGTGACGTCGGGACGGCGGTACTCGGTGGGCCAGGTCAGGTCCGGGGCCTGGAACTGCCGCTGGTTGATGACGGCGTTGTAACCGTTGGTGAGGATGTAGCGGTCGAACCGCTCGCCGATGAGCTCCTGGGCGACCACCGTGGGCCGGGGCGAGTCCTCGGCGTCGAACGGCCCCACGCCGAAGACGTGGTCGATGTGCCCGTGCGAGAAGACCACGGTGCTCACCGGGTCCGGGCTCCAGGCGCGGACGGCGGTGTGCAGGCCGGCGGCACCTCCCGGGTTGCCGCTGTCGAACAGGACGAGCTCGTTGCCGGCCCGGAACGTGACCACGTTGCCGAAGCCGGGATGGAACCCGACCCCCTCGGTCACGTCGTGCACGGCGTCGCCGCCCAGCCCGCGAGTGGCGATGCTGTCGTCGGTCGCCCCGTTCCAGACGTCGTCGGCGTAGTCGATGAGGGAGCGCGTCATGCAGTCCACGGTGGCCGCTCGGAGCGGGCGCGGCAACAGGCCGGACGACCAGGTCGGCGGCGCTAATGTTGTGAGATGTCACAAGACGGGTCGGAAGCCGGGCGGGGGACGCGGTCCGCGGCTGCCGCGCTCGCGGCCCGGCTCGTCCCGCACGTGCCACGGCTGGCTCGACGGGTGGTGGAGCGGATCCGCGTCGAGGTGCCCGGCTTCGATCTGCTGCCCGATGACGTCCAGGACATGGAGGTCGCGGCCACCGCCCGCGCGACGATCCGGGCGTTCCTGCTGCAAGCCCAGGGTCTGCCCGGGGAGAGCGCCGGGATCTCCCGTCAGCGTGCCGTGCAGCGGGCCGAGGAGGGCGTGCCGCTGGCGGCCCTCGTGCAGACCTACTCGGTGGGTGCCGAGGTGGTCCTCGACGCGCTCGCGGACCTCGCCGGTCCCGGGGAGGAGGCCGCACTGCTCTGGCTGACCCGCGAGCAGCTGCGCGCCGTCGGGGTGACCGTCACCCGGGTGACCGAGGCCTACGTGGCCGGCGCCGCCGACCAGCACGTCGCCGTCCGTGAGCTCACCTGGGCGCTCGTCCGGGGGGAACGGCCGGAGGAGGTCGCCGCCCGCTACGGGTTGACGCTGGAGAGCGGCTACCTGGTCCTCCGTGTGCGCGCACCGCACGGCGGTGACCCGCCGGCCGCCCGCGCCGCCCTGCGCTGGGTGCTGGCGCGGACGGCGCCCCGCGCCGGCGGCCGGGCGCTGAGCCTGCGCGACGACCTCGGGGGCTACGTGCTGCTGCCCCCGTCGTACCCGGTCGGGGAGCTGGCGCGGCCCACCGCGTCCGGTGATGCCGTCCCGGTCGTGGGGGTCGCCCCGGCTGCCGCGCGGGCGGACGTCCCCGCGGCCGCGGCGCGGGCCGATCGGATCGCCGCCGTGGCGGGGCGACCGGGCGTCCACCGGCTCGGCGACGTCCTGCTCGAGTACCACCTCACCGGACCGCTCGACAGCTCCGCGGAGGTGGCCGCCGTCCTCGATCCGTTGGACGGGCACCCCGACCTGCTGCCCACCCTGGTCGCCTTCCTCGGCGCCGACCTCGACCGGCGCGGCGCCGCGCAGGCCCTGGGCGTGCACGCCAACACGGTGGACAACCGGTTGGAGCGCGTCGGCGAGCTGACCGGCATCGATCCGCGCTCGGCGCGGGGCATCCAGTTGTTCGGCGCCTCGATCGCCGTGCGCCGGGCCGCCCCCTGAGCCGGTCGTCATCGGGTGGCCGGGCGGGCACTCCCGCGCTCGTGACCCTCGTCGAACGCTGACGTCGGAAAACTGTCGTACCCCGAACGTACGTTCGACCCATGCCAGTTGCCACCCACCGCGGCCTCGTCGAGGGCGTGCTCGTGGGGTGCCTGCTGGAGCAGCCGCCGACGGTGAGCCGGCTGCCGGTGCAGCTGCTGACCGCGGCCGAGATCGCCACGGAGCTGGGCCGGGTGCAGGCCTGCAAGGCGATGGAGGAGGCCTACGAGGCCGAGTTGCTGATCGCTCTGGCGGCGGCGCGGCCGGACACCGACGACCCGCCTGCCGGGCATCCGGGTGCCCGGCGACGGGGGTCGGGTTCGCCGGTGCCGGGGACGTCGGAGTTCCTGCCCGACGAGGTGGCGTTGGTGCTCAACTGCGGGCGGCCGTTCGCTGCCGAGAAGCTGTTCGACGCCTTCCAGCTGGTGGAGCGGATGCCGGCGGTGCACGCCGAGCGGACCGCCGGGCGGCTGGACGGTTACCGGGTGCGGATCT
>JBBSKB010000095.1:0-12748 GCA_038256725.1 Mycobacteriales bacterium
GACCACCCGTCAGAGGTCGTCGAGGTCGGCCAGGAGGTCACCGTCGAGGTCCTCGACGTCGACCTGGACCGCGAGCGGGTCTCGCTGTCGCTGAAGGCGACGCAGGAGGACCCGTGGCGTCAGTTCGCCCGGACCCACCAGATCGGGCAGGTCGTCCCCGGCAAGGTCACCAAGCTGGTTCCCTTCGGTGCGTTCGTGCGCGTCGACGAGGGCATCGAGGGCCTGGTGCACATCTCCGAGCTGGCCGAGCGCCACGTGGAGATCCCCGAGCAGGTCGTGCAGGTCGGCGACGAGCTCCTGGTCAAGGTCATCGACATCGACCTGGACCGCCGCCGCATCTCGCTCTCGCTCAAGCAGGCCAACGAGGGCGTCGTCGGTGACGAGGAGCAGTTCGACCCGGCCGCCTACGGCATGTCGGCGTCCTACGACGACCAGGGCAACTACATCTACCCCGAGGGCTTCGACCCCGAGACGGGCGAGTGGCTCGAGGGCTTCGACGCGGCCCGCGAGACCTGGGAGAAGCAGTACGCCGAGGCCCAGGCCCGCTTCGAGGCGCACCGCAAGCAGATCGCGGCGGCCAAGGAGGCCGACGCCGAGGCTGCGGCCGGTGGCAGCTACTCCAGCGACGACGCTGTTGGTCCGGACGCCCCGGCCAGCACCGGCGGCACGCTGGCCAGCGACGAGGCTCTGGCCGCGCTGCGGGCGAAGCTCGCCGGCGGTGAGTAAGCAGGAACAGCTCTGAACCACGGAGGCCCAGGACCGCGCAGGTTCTGGGCCTCCGTGGTTCATCGCCCCGCAGGGGGGCGCGCACGCGAGAAAGCCCCGTGGACTACGTCCACGGGGCTTTCTCGCCTGGGCTCAGAGGCTGAGGATGATCGCGAAGGCGGTGCGGGGGCGGCCGCCGTTGCCGGCGAGGAAGGTCCAGGTGTGCCGCCCGGCGGGGGGCGTCTGCACCAGCCAGCGCAGGAAGGCGTTGCGCGGTCCGGACTGGGGGCGCTGGAACGCCATGCGCTCGCGCACCGCGGGGAGGTCCGCGCAGTGCACCCCTGCGGGGGAACCCATGCGGTGCCGACCGGCGCCACGGGAGGTGGCGCGGGTGGACGGGGAGTCAGCAGCGGGCCTGTGACGCGACATGGTGGGGTCCTGCCTCTCTCGGCGGGGGAAGATCGCCGAGGCAGAAGTTAGTGCTGTGACTGGTGGGACTCGTGCGACGCGCCGGGGGAGCCGGGCCCGTGTTACCTGTCCGTGATGTTCCGACCGCGCTGTCGCTACTCTGCGCACATGCTGCGGATCGGACTGACCGGTGGGATCGGCTCGGGGAAGAGCACGGTGTCGGCGCTGCTGGCCGCGCGCGGGGCGGTGGTCATCGACGCCGACCGGATCGCGCGGGAGGTCGTCGAGCCCGGCACCCCGGGCCTGGCCGCCGTCGTCGAGGTGTTCGGGGACGGCGTCCTCGCCGCCGACGGCTCGCTGGACCGCCCGGCGCTGGCCACCGTCGTCTTCTCCGATCCCGCGGCGCGGGCGCGGCTGGACGCGATCGTCCACCCGCTGGTGCGCGACCGGGCGGTCGAGCTGGCCGCTGACGCACCCGCGGACGCCGTCCTGGTCAACGACGTCCCCCTGCTGGTGGAGACCGGCCAGGCGGCCTCCTACGACCTCGTGCTCGTCGTCGAGGCGGAGCTGGACACCCGGCTGGCCCGACTGGTCGAGCGCGGGTTGCCGGAGGCCGATGCCCGCGCGCGCATCGCGGCACAGGCAACGGACGACCAGCGCCGCGCGGTGGCCGACGTCGTGCTGGACAACACCGGGTCGCGCGAGCAGCTGGCCGGGCAGGTGGACCGTTTCTGGGCGGAGCGGGTCGAGCCGCTCCGCGGCTGACGAGCCGTGGAGAGGGAGCCGGCGCACCTCGCGGCGACGAGGAGCGGGTACGACGCCGTGGCCAGGCAGTACGCCGACACGTTCCGCGCCGAGCTCGAGCAGGCCCCGCTGGACCGCGCGGTCCTGGCCGCGTTCGCCGAGCTGGTCCGACGCGCGCACCCGGGGGCGCCGGTGCTCGAGGTGGGTTGCGGCCCGGGCGCGGTGACCGCACACCTCGCCACGCTGCAGCTGGACGTCCTCGGGATCGACCTGTCCCCGGCGATGGTCGACCTTGCCCGGCGGGAGCATCCGGCGCTCGTCTTCGAGGTGGGGGAGATGAGCCGGCTCGACCAGCAGGACGGCGAGCTGGCCGGCCTCGTCTCCTGGTATTCGCTCATCCATGTGCCCGGCCCGCACCGACGGGCGGTGGTCGAGGAGTTCCGCCGGGTGCTCCGGCCCGGCGGGTACGTGCTGATCGCTTTCCAGGTCGGGGACGACACCCTGCACCTGGACGAGGCCTTCGGCCGGGCGGTGTCGCTGGACTTCCACCGGCTCCAGCCGGACGACGTCGATGCGCTGCTGGCCGGCGCCGGGTTCGAATCGACCGCCCGGATGGTCAAGGCGCCCGAGGCGGCCAGCGCCGCGAGCCTGGTGCCGCAGTGCTTCCTCGTCGCCCGGCGGCCGCCTGAGGCGTAGGCCCCGGAACGACAGAACCCCAGGCGCCTGGCTGGCGTCCTGGGGTTCTTCCGGTGGGCGATACTGGGATCGAACCAGTGACCTCTTCCGTGTCAGGGAAGCGCGCTACCGCTGCGCCAATCGCCCGGCCCGGCCTTGCGACCGGTCCCTCCTCCGCGCTCGTGCTCCGCAGAGGAGAACGAGGTGGAGACGGGATTTGAACCCGTGTAGACGGCTTTGCAGGCCGTTGCCTCGCCTCTCGGCCACTCCACCGCACGCGGGCGCTGATCTCGCGATCAGCGCCCGAGGTTCCGAGCGGATGACGGGATTCGAACCCGCGACCCTCACCTTGGCAAGGTGATGCTCTACCACTGAGCCACATCCGCGTTGCAGGAAGAACGTTACCTGACGGTTTTCCGGCGGCCAACGAGGGGGTGTCCCCGGTGTGGCGCTCAGCGGCCGCCGACGACGTTCCCGCAGGTCAGCGCCCCGACGGATCCGCTCCGCCGTTGGACAGGAGCACGTGCAGCTCGTCGTCCAGGTGGAGCAGTTCGCTCTCCGACCCGGACGGGACCAGGGCCTCGGTCTGCCGCAGGAAGCCGGCGACGACGGCGCGGGACAGCTCGAAGAGCGCCTCGCCCGACGGAGCGCGCAGATGCAGGAAGAGCACGTCACTGGCGGCGTGCGCCGGCCAGACGCGCACGTCGCCGTCGCCCGACGGTCGGTCGAGGCCGACCTGGAGCAGCTCGCGGCTGACCAGCCAGGCGATGCCTTCGTCGGTGTCGACGGTGCCGCTCTCGTCACCGATGTCGCCGAACGCCAAACGGACGGCGAACGGGTCCGTCGCCTCGTAGCAGAGCAGCGCCGGCACCTCGGTCCAGGATTGCGGACCGATCAGCTGCAGCGTGATGGGGGACGTGTGACCCGGGGTCCACTGGCTGGTCATGTCAGGTCAACGACGTTCCGCTCGGGGAGTGACGGAGGGAGTCACTCCTGTCACACCCGTCGCTCCGGCCACGCATGTCGGTCATGCATGGGTGTGTGTCCGCCGAGGAGGGTTCGGAAACGGGTTTGTGGCAGTCGGGACCGATGAGGTTGCCGGAGCGCATCCGTTCCCGGGGTCCGACGTAGGCTGCGGGAGTCGCGCGCGAGGTGGTGGCGCCTGCGCACCCAGGATCGTGGAGGTGACCCGCTGAGCGGACAGAAGACCGTGTCTCCGCCGGACCGGCGCCCGCAGCGCGAGTCCGGCAGCGATCGGCGCGCCCGGTATGACGCGGACGACGTGAACAGCCTGCGCGAGCGGGTCGCGGATGCGAAGTGGCGACGGCGGCTGGCCGCCCGACGCAGCACCAACCACGCCTACCGGGTCGCCGTCGGCGTGGTGGGTGGGCTGATCGTCGTGGTCGGGCTGGCCACCATCCCCCTGCCCGGGCCCGGCTGGCTCACCGTCATCGCCGGCCTCGTCGTCCTGGCGAGCGAGTTCACCTGGGCCGAGCGGTTGCTGGAGTTCACCAAGGCGCAGGTGAGCCGCTGGTCCGATTGGGTCGCGGCGCAGGCGGTGTGGGTGCGCGTGCTCCTGGGGCTGGTGACGGCGGGCTGCGTCTACGGCGCTCTCGTGCTCGCCCTGCACCTCACCGGGGTCCCGGGCTGGGTGCCGGGGTGGGTTCCGCTCTGGCGGTGAGCATCTGGCAGGATGACGGAGCGGTTGCGAGTGACCGTGCCGGGCGATTGGCTCAGTGGTAGAGCGCTTCGTTCACACCGAAGAGGTCACTGGTTCGAACCCAGTATCGCCCACCGGCAGGCAGGGCCAGGTTCCCCGGAGAGGGGCAGCCTGGCCCTGCGTCGTCTCCGCGACAGGAACGCTCAGCGGGTCCGGTGGTGCGCGTGGGCCAGGCCGCTGCTGAAAGTGCGCTCTCCGACCGGGTCGAGGTCCAGGCGCACGCCGTCGGGGAAGAAGCGCTCGCCTGGGCGGCGAGGGCCGAGCCGCCATGCCGGAGAGGTTCCTGGTCGGGAGGCCTAGATTCGGCGCGTGACGATGACGGCCGGCCGCGTGGCGCGCCTGTGGATCTACCCGGTGAAGTCGCTCGGGAGCACCTCCCGGAACCGCGTGCGGCTCGACGTCGCCGGGCCCGAGGGTGACCGGGCCTGGTCGGTGGTCGACGCCACGAGCGGGGAGACGGTGCGTGGCAAGCACGTGCCCGGGCTCGCCGACGTCCAGCCGACGGGGGACCCGGACGCCGACGCCCGCGCCCTCTCCGGTCTCCTCGGCCGGGCGGTGCGGCTGCACCCCGCCCGGGGGTCGGCGGCCGACGTCGCGGCGGTGCACCTGGTGTCCCGGCAGGCGATCGAGCGGGCTGCGGTCGGGGACGTCCCCGAGGGGTGCTCGGCGGACGACCCGCGCGCCAACGTGCTCCTCGACCTGGCCGACGGCGGCGACGAGCGGACCTGGGTCGGGCGCACGGTGCGCATGGGTGGCGCGGAGCTGACGGTCACCCGGACGCCGAAGCACTGCCTGGGCGTCTACGCCGAGGTGCGGCAGCCCGGCGAGGTCGCGGTGGGGGACGCCGTCCTGCTCTAGCGTCCGGCTGTGCTCCGCCGACGATCCGCAGCCCTCGCCGCGCTGCTCCTGCTGGCCGCCGGCTGCTCCGCCGAGCCCGCCCCGGAGCGGGAGGCGCCCGCGGCGACCACGACCGTGCCGCCGGCGCCGGAGAGCGTCACGCTGCTGGCCACCGGCGACGTGCTGGTGCACCAGGACCGGGCGCTCACGGCAGGAGCGCGGCAGCCGGACGGCTCCTACGACTTCACGGACGTGTTCGCGCCGGTGGCCGGGCTGATCAGCGACGCGGACCTGGCGATCTGCCACCTCGAGACGCCCGTCGCCGCTCCGGGCGGGCCGTTCCGCGGATATCCGGACTTCGCGGTGCAACCGGAGATCGTCGACGCCCTCGCCGCAGCCGGGTACGACCTGTGCTCCACGGCGTCCAACCACTCGCTCGATGACGGTGTCGACGGCCTCACCCGGACCCTGGACGTCCTCGACGCAGCCGGGATCGCGCACGCCGGCACGTACCGCAGCGAGCCGGAGAGCCGGGAGCCGACGATCGTCGACGCCGGGGGCGTGCGCATCGGGCACGTCGCGGCCACGTTCGGCCTGAACGGGATGCCGCTGCCGGCCGGGCGCGAGTGGGCGGTGGACGTCGCCGTCGTGCCGGACCTCGACGGGATGCTGGCCGCGGCTGCCCGGGCCCGCGCCGCGGGGGCCGACGTCGTCGTCGCGAGCCTGCACTGCTGCCGGGAGTACGAGGACGACCCGACCGACGCCCAGGTCGCCGCCGCCCGGACGCTGCTGGCCTCCCCGGACGTGGACCTGGTGCTCGGCCACCACGCGCACGTCGTCCAGCCCGTCGAGCGGATCGGCGGCGAGTGGGTCGCCTACGGGCTCGGCAACCACCTGGCCGAGCACTCGACCCGCGGATACCCGACGGAGGACTCGGTGGCCGCCCGGTTCACCTTCACCCGCGGTGCCGACGGACGGTTCACCGCGTCGGAGGCCGAGGCGGTGCCGCTGCGGATCGAGATCGGCGACGGCAGCCTGCGCATCGTGCCGGCCGATCCGGAGAGCTTCGCCCGGATCAGCGAGGTGCTCGGGCGCCGGGGTGCCCTGGGCGCCGGACTGGAAGTCGTCCCGGAGTAGGCCCGGCCGCGCACTAGGCTCCCTCCCGGTATCCGTCGCACCACCCTTCCCACCCCTGGAGCGCTCTCGTGTCGACCCCGCCCCCGCCCACCGCCGCCGGATCCGTGCGGGTGCCGGCCGGGACGACGGCGATGCAGGCCCTCAAGGACGCCGGCGTCCCGCTCAAGGGCCCCGACGGCGCCGTCGTCGTCCGTCACGTCGCGAGTGGTGAGCTCAGGGACCTGGCCTGGGCCCCGGATGCCGACGCCGACGTCGACCCGGTCCCGGCCGCCAGCGCGGACGGCCGCGCGGTCATCCGGCACTCGGCCGCCCACGTACTGGCGCAGGCGGTGCAGGAGCTCTTCCCGGGCACCCGGTTGGGCATCGGCCCGCCGGTGGAGAACGGCTTCTACTACGACTTCGACCCCGAGCGACCCTTCACCCCCGAGGACCTCACCGCCCTCGAGAAGAAGATGACCGAGATCGTCCGGGCCGGGCAGAACTTCTCCCGGCGCGAGATCAGCGACGCGGACGCGCAGGCCGAGCTCGCGCACGAGCCCTACAAGCTCGAGCTGATCGGGCTCAAGGGCGGCGCCGGCGACGACGGAGCCGACGACGGTGCATCGGTGGAGGTCGGCGGCGCACAGCTGACCATGTACGACAACCTCGACCCGCGCAGCGGCGAGCGGATCTGGACCGACCTGTGCCGCGGCCCGCACCTGCCGCGGACGAACACCATCCCCGCGTTCAGCCTGACCCGCAGCGCGGCGGCCTACTGGCGGGGCAGCGAGAAGAACCCGCAGCTGCAGCGCATCTACGGCACGGCGTGGGAGAGCAAGGACGCGCACAAGGCCTACCTGGAGCACCTGGCCGAGGCCGAGCGCCGCGACCACCGGCGGCTGGGCGTGGAGCTCGACCTGTTCAGCTTCCCCGACGAGATCGGCTCCGGCCTGGTCGTGTTCCACCCCAAGGGTGGCGTCGTCAAGCTTGAGATGGAGGACTACGTCCGCCGTCGGCACCTCGAGGAAGGGTTCGACTACGTCGGCAGCCCGCACATCGCCAAGCGCGGCCTGTTCGAGACCTCCGGGCACCTGCCGTACTACGAGGACACCATGTTCCCGGCCATGGAGGTGGACAACGGCGAGTACTTCCTCAAGGCCATGAACTGCCCGATGCACAACCTGATCTTCCGGTCGCGCGGGCGGTCCTACCGCGAGCTGCCGCTGCGGTTCTTCGAGTTCGGCTCGGTGTACCGGTACGAGAAGTCCGGGGTCGTGCACGGCCTCACCCGCGTGCGCGGCCTGACCCAGGACGACTCGCACAGCTACGTCACCCCGGAGCAGGCGCCCGGCGAGGTGCGGCACCTGCTCGCGTTCGTGCTCGGCCTGCTGCGCGACTTCGGTCTCGACGACTACTACCTCGAGCTCTCCACCCGCGGCGAGGGCGAGAAGTTCATCGGCTCCGACGAGGAGTGGGCGATCGCGACCTCGGTGCTGGAGGAGGCGGCGCGGGAGACCGGGCTGGAGCTCGTGCCGGACCCCGGCGGCGCCGCCTACTACGGCCCGAAGATCTCCGTGCAGGCCCGGGACGCGATCGGGCGCACCTGGCAGATGTCGACCATCCAGTACGACTTCAACCAGCCGGCCCGCTTCGGCCTGGAGTTCAGCGCCGCGGACGGCACCCGCCAGCAGCCGGTGATGATCCACTCGGCCAAGTTCGGCTCCCTCGAGCGCTTCTTCGGCGTCCTCACCGAGCACTACGCCGGCGCCTTCCCGGCCTGGCTGGCCCCGGTGCAGGTCGTCGGCATCCCGATCACCGACGAGCAGGTGCCCTACCTGACCGACGTCGCCGCGACGCTGCGGCAGCACGGCGTCCGCGTCGAGGTGGACGACTCCGACGACCGGATGCAGAAGAAGATCCGCACCGCGAGCAAGCAGAAGATCCCGTTCGTGCTGATCGCCGGCGCCACCGACGCAGAGGCATCGGCGGTCTCCTTCCGCTACCGCGACGGTTCGCAGCGCAACGGCGTCCCGGTCGACGAGGCGGTGCAGCAGGTGGTGGCGTGGATCGCCTCCCGGGCCAACGTCGACCCCTCGGCCGCTGACGAGCAGGCCGCGACCGTGGTGGCCGGATGAGCGAGGCCTTCGAGCACCTGTGGACGCCGTACCGGATGGCCTACATCCGGGGCGAGGGGAAGCCCACCGGCGCGCACGACTGCCCGTTCTGCATGATCCCCACGATGAGCGACGAGGACGGCCTCGTCGTCGCCCGGGGGACGACGGTCTACACGGTGCTCAACCTGTACCCGTACAACGCCGGTCACCTGATGGTCGTGCCGTACCGGCACGTCCCCGACTACACCGACCTCACGGACGACGAGGTCGCCGAGCTGGGGGCGGTCACCCAGACGGCGATGCGCGTGGTCCGCGAGGTCTCCGGCGCGCACGGCTTCAACATCGGCATGAACCAGGGGTCGGTCGCCGGCGCCGGGATCGCCGACCACCTGCACCAGCACGCCGTCCCGCGGTGGGGCGGGGACACCAACTTCATGCCGGTCGTCGGGCTGACCCGCGTGCTGCCGCAGGTGCTGCGGGAGACCCGCGACCTGCTGGCCGCCGCGTGGCCGGGCGGGCAGGCCTGATGCTCGGCGCCAACGCGCGTCCCGCCGTCGCCCGGGTGCTGGCCCCGATCGTGCCCGGGCTCGCCCGGGCCGGGATCACGCCCGACATGGTCACGATCACCGGCACGGTGGGCGCGGCCGCCTCCGCGGTGTTCCTGATCGGCTCGGGCCAGCTGTTCTGGGGCGCGTTCGCCGTCACCGCCTTCGTCCTGCTCGATATGCTCGACGGCGCGCTGGCCCGCGCACGCGGCGGCGGCACCGTGTTCGGCGCGGTGCTGGACTCCGTGGGCGACCGTGCGGCCGACGCGGCCATCTTCGCGGCGCTGGCCTGGTGGTTCTCCGGCGGTGGCGACAACAGGCTGCTCGTGCTCCTCGCCCTGGTCTGCCTCGTGCTGGGCGTGCTCACCAGCTACATCAAGGCGCGCGCCGAGGGTGTCGGGCTGTCCTGCGACGTCGGCGTCGTCGAGCGCACCGAACGGCTGATCCTGGTGCTCGTCGGCACCGGCTTCACCGGCCTGGGCATCCCGTACTCGCTGCACGTGGCACTGGTCCTGCTGGTGGCCGGCAGCGCGGTCACCGTGGCCCAGCGGATGGTGGCCGTCCGCAGGGGCGCCGCCGGGGCCCCCCTGCCCCCGTCCCCGTCCCCGCCGCAGCCGTGACCGAGCCCGCGGGCCTGCGCAGCCGGTTGGCCGGCCGGCTGACCGACGCGGGGTACGCGGCCGGCTGGCGGGCGGTGCGGATGCTGCCCGAGCCGGTCGCGCGGACGGCCTTCGACCTCGGCGGGCGCTGGGCCGCCGGCCGCGACGGCACCGGGGTGCGCCAGCTGCGGGCCAACCTGCGCGTGGCCACCTCCGGCGCGCTGTCCGGGCCGGAGCTCGACGAGCTCACCGCGCGCGCCATGGCGTCCTACGCGCGCTACTGGCAGGAGGCGTTCCGCCTGCCGACGCTGGGCATCGAGCGCATCCGCCGCGACACCGAGGTCCCGGGTGCCGAGCACATCAGCAGGGCGCGGAGCGAGGGGCGGGGCGTCGTCCTGGCGCTGCCGCACAGCGGGAACTGGGACGCCGCCGGCGCCTGGCTGGCCGACTGGCTGGGGGAGCCCTTCCTCACCATCGCCGAGCGGCTCGAGCCGGAGTCGCTCTACCGCCGGTTCCTGGAGTACCGCGAGAGCCTGGGCATGAAGGTCACCCCGCTGACCGGCGGCCCCAAGCCGGGCTCCGAGGTGCTCCGCCAGTGGCTGCTCGAGGGCGGCGTCAGCTGCCTGCTCGTCGACCGCAACTTCGGCACCGGGGGCGTGCCGGTCGACTTTCTGGGCCGGCCGGCGCTGATGCCCAGCGGGGCCGCGCTCCTGGCGGCCCGCACCGGCGCGGCCCTGCTCCCCGCCGTGCCGCGCTTCGACGGCGCCGGCTGGCGGATCCAGGTGCACCCCGAGGTGCCGGTGACCGGCGAGGGCCGGCTGGCCACCCGGGTGACCGATGCGATGCAGACGGTCGCCGACGTCTTCACCGCCGGCATCGCCGAGCACCCCGAGGACTGGCACATGCTGGGCCGCATCTGGGCCGACGTCCCGCCCGACCCGCCGCGACGGGCGGCTCCCGCGGGAGCGGAGGGCTGATGCGCATCGGCCTCGTCTGCCCCTACCAGTGGGACGTCCCCGGGGGTGTGCAGTACCACGTGCGCGACCTCGCGCAGACCCTGCGCGGCATGGGCCACCACGTGGAGGTGCTCACCCCGGCCGAGCACGAGGAGTCGCTCACCGACCCCTGGATCACCTTCGCCGGCCGCGCCGTCCCGGTCCCGTACAACGGCTCGATGGCCAGCATCCAGTTCGGGCCCGTCTCGGCGGCGCGGGTGCGCCGGTGGCTGCGGGACGGGCACTTCGACGTCGTCCACGTGCACGAGCCGGCGCCGCCGTCGGTCGCCCTGCTGGTCTGCATGATCGCCAGCGGGCCCATCGTCGCGACCTTCCACGCGGCCACCACCCGGTCGAAGGTGCTGGCCGCCTTCGGTCCGGTGGTGCGGCCGTGGCTGGAGCGGATCAGCGGCCGGATCGCGGTGTCCGACTTCGCCCGCCGGGTGCAGGTCGAGCACCTCGGCGGCGACGCCGTGATCATCCCGAACGGCGTCCACGTCGACGGTTTCGCCGAGGGACCGCTGCTCGCCGCGGCCTCCGGCGCGGGCCCCACGATCGGCTTCCTCGGCCGGTACGACGAGCCGCGCAAGGGGTTGCCCACCCTGCTGGAGGCGATGCGCACCGTCGTCCGCCACCACCCGGGGGCCCGGCTGCTCGTCGCAGGCCGGGGCGACGCCGACCAGCTGCACCGCATGGTGGGGGAGGAACTGCGACCGCACGTCGAGCTCCTCGGCGAGGTCTCCGAGGCGGACAAGGCCGCGTTCCTCCGGTCGGTCGACGTGTACTGCGCACCGAACCTGCTGGGTGAGTCCTTCGGGGTCGTGCTCATCGAGGCGATGTCCGCCGGCGCCCCGATCGTGGCCAGCGACCTCGACGCGTTCGCCCGCGTGCTCGAGGGCGGGGACGCCGGCGTGCTCGTGCCGCGCGGCGACGCCGCGGCCCTGGGCCGGGCGCTGGCGGACCTGCTGGCCGATCCGGAGCGCCGGGCCCGGCTCTCCGCGCGGGGGAGCGAGGTGGCCCGCGGCTACGACTGGCCGGTCCTCGCCCGGCGCATCCTCGCCGTCTACGAGACCGTCGTAGTGCCCGGCGGCGGGCGGGTCACGGCCCTGGAGGACGACGCCGTCCCGGCCGGACCGCCGGGGGACGAGGTGCCGAAGAGCTCCCGCTGGCGGGGCGGCGACCGCTAGCCTCCGCCCCATGGGTGCGCAGGCGTGGCTGTGGACGGCCGTCGCGGTCGTCGTCCTCGTGCTCCTGGCGTGGAGCGCCTGGTCCCTCGTGCGGCTGGGCCGCCTCGAGGGCCGCGTGCAGCGGGCCCGCACGGCGCTGGAGACCCAGCTGAGGCGCCGCGCCGGGCTGGCCGCGGAGCTGGCCCGCGAGTACCCGGACGTGATCGGCCCGGACCGTGCCCGCGCCCTCGCCGCAGCGGCGGAGGGGGCCCGGGCGACCGTGCCGGAGGACCGCGAGGCCGCCGAGAACGCGCTCGGCCGGCAGCTGCGGGACCTCCCCGCCGAGCTGCCCGGCGTCTCCGTCCCGCTGCAGGCCGACCTGGCCGGCACCGGCACCCGGGTGGCGCTGGCCCGGCGCTTCTACAACGACGCCGTCCGGGACACCCAGGCGCTGCGCAGTCGGCGGCTGCTCCGGGTGCTGCGGCTGCACGCGGGCCGGCCGATGCCCCGGTTCTTCGACATCGACGACCGCCTCGAGGTCCTCGCCGGCACCAGCGCGGGGAGCCCGTCGGCAGATCGGCCGTAGGATGGGGGCCCCTGCTCTCCCCTCGAGCCGATAGGCCACACCCCGTGTCTGCGCAGACCCCCTCCACCGGTACCGACCGCGTCAAGCGCGGGATGGCCGAGCAGCTCAAGGGCGGCGTCATCATGGACGTCGTCACGCCCGAGCAGGCGAAGATCGCCGAGGACGCCGGGGCGGTCGCCGTCATGGCGCTGGAGCGGGTGCCGGCCGACATCCGCGCCGAGGGCGGCATCTCCCGGATGAGCGACCCGGACATGATCGACGGGATCATCTCGGCGGTCTCCATCCCGGTGATGGCCAAGGCGCGCATCGGCCACTTCGTGGAGGCCCGCGTCCTGCAGGCCCTCGGCGTCGACTACATCGACGAGTCCGAGGTCCTGACCCCGGCCGATGAGGCCCACCACATCGCCAAGTCCGAGTTCACCGTGCCGTTCGTCTGCGGCGCCACCGACCTGGGCGAGGCGCTGCGCCGGATCTCCGAGGGCGCGGCGATGATCCGCTCCAAGGGCGAGGCCGGCACCGGCAACGTCGTCGAGGCCAC
>JBBSKB010000096.1:0-12281 GCA_038256725.1 Mycobacteriales bacterium
CTCGTACTCGAAGTCGCTGACGGCACGCAGACCCTTGACGATCACCGGGATCTCGTGGGTGCCGCAGTAGTCGACGAGCAGCCCCGAGAAGCTGTCGACGGTGACGTTGGGCAGGTGCGCCACGGACTCGCGGAGCAGCTCGATGCGCTCCTCGACCGGGAAGAACCCGGCCTTGCCCGGATTGACGAGCACGGCCACGACCAGCTCGTCGTACAGCGCCGAGGCGCGGTTGATGACGTCGACGTGGCCATTGGTGACCGGATCGAACGAACCAGGGCACACGGCGCGTCTCACGACAGCCGACCGTACCGGAGGACGGCCTCGCCGTAGCGCCGATCGCGCAGTCCGGTGAGCGGTGTCGGCCATTCCCACGGCTCGTCGCGCCGTCCGCGCTCCACCACGACCACGGCGTCGGGGGCCAACCAGCCCCTGCCGACGAGCGACTGCAGCACCTCGACCACCTCCTCCGCCGGGGTCGCGTAGGGCGGATCGGCGAGCACCAGGTCGAACCGCTCGGCCGCGGTGCCGCCGACGACGGTGGGCACCGAACCGGCCTGCACCCGCCCGCCGGGCAGCCCGACCGTCGCGAGGTTGGCCCGCAGGACCGGGAGCACCCCTCCCCCGGACTCCACGAACAGCACCGACCGCGCCCCGCGGCTGAGCGCCTCCAGGCCCAGGGCCCCGGAGCCGGCGTAGAGGTCGAGGACGGCGGCGCCCTCCATCTCCAGCAACGAGCCGAGGCTGTTGAACAGCGCCCCGCGGGCCTTGTCGCCGGTCGGCCGCACGCCCGTGCGGGGCACGGCGAGCTTCCGGCCCCGCGCGAGCCCGGCGATCACCCGTGTCATGCCTTCTCCAGCCAGTCGGCGCGCTCGTCGGTGGCCAGCGCCGCCACCTCGGCGGCCAGCCCGGGATGGTCGGCCAGCCCGCGCTCGGTGCCGAGCAGCGCGGTCGCCTCCGTGCGTGCGGTGGCGATGAGTTCCTCGTCCTCCAGCAGCGACAGCAGCCGGATGCCCGACCGGGTGCCGGACTGCGCGGCGCCCAGCACGTCGCCCTCGCGCCGGGTCTCCAGGTCCAGCCGGGCCAGCTCGAAGCCGTCCGAGGTCGCGGCGACCGCCGCCAGTCGGGTGCCGGTCGGGGACGCGGTCGGGGCGTCGGTGACCAGCAGGCAGAGCCCCGCGTGCTTCCCACGGGCCACCCGCCCGCGGAGCTGGTGCAGCTGGCTGACGCCGAACCGGTCGGCGTCCATCACGACCATGACGGTCGCGTTGGGCACGTCCACACCGACCTCGACGACGGTGGTGGCGACGAGGACCTGGGTCTCGCCCGCGGCGAAGGAGCGCATCGCCTCGTCCTTCTCGTCCGGGCTCATCCGGCCGTGCAGGACGTCCAGCCGCAGGCCGGCGAGCGGGCCGGAGCGGAGCAGCTCCGCGATGTCGAGGACGGCGAGGGGGGGCCGCCGGTCGCTGCGCGGGCCGTCGTCCTCGGGCGGGGCGCCGTCGGCGTCCTCGGGCTCGTCGCCGGGCACGTCCCCGATGCGCGGGCACACGACGTAGGCCTGCCGGCCGGCGGCGACCTCCTCGCGCAGCCGCTCCCAGGCGCGGTCGACCCAGCCGGGCTTCTCGGCCGCCGGCACCACGGAGCTGGAGACGCCGCCGCGGCCGCTGGGCAGCTGCCTCAGCGTGGAGATCTCCAGGTCGCCGTAGACGGTCATCGCGACGGTGCGCGGGATCGGCGTGGCGGTCATGACCAGCACGTGCGGCGGGCGGGTGCCCTTGGCGCGGAGGGCGTCACGCTGCTCGACCCCGAAGCGGTGCTGCTCGTCGACGACGACCAGGCCGAGGTCGGCGAAGTCCACGCCCTCCTGCAGCAGCGCGTGGGTGCCGATCACGATGCCGGCGCTGCCGTCGGCCACCTCGGCCAGCGCCTGGCGCTTCGCGGCCGCCTTGAGCGAGCCGGTCAGCAGCGAGACGCGGGTGCCGGCGGCGTCGCCGTCCAGCTCACCGGCGCGGCCGAGCGGGCCCAGGAGCTGGCGGATGCCACGGGCGTGCTGGGCGGCGAGCACCTCGGTGGGCGCGAGCAGCGCCGCCTGACCGCCGGCGTCGACCACCTGCGCCATGGCGCGCAGCGCCACCACCGTCTTGCCCGAGCCCACCTCGCCCTGCAGCAGCCGGTGCATCGGCTGGTCGCGGTCGAGCTGGCCGGCGAGCTCGTCGCCCACCTCGTGCTGACCCTCGGTGAGCGCGAAGGGCAGGGCGGCGTCGACGGCGTCGAGCAGCCCGCCGGCCCGGCGGGGCCGCGCGATGCCCGGCTCGAGGGCCGCGGCCCGGCGGCGGGCGGCGAGGGTCAGCTGGAGGATCAGCGCCTCGTCCCACTTGAGCCGCGACACCGCGCGCTCGACGTCGTCGGTCGACGTCGGCCGGTGGATGTCGAGCAGGGCGGCGGGGAGGGAGAGCAGCGCGTGCCGCGAGCGGATCTCCTCGGGCAGCGGGTCGACGACGAGGTCGCCCAGCTCCCCGGACGCGCCGAGCAGCAGCTTCACCGACTTCTGGATCACCCAGCTGGAGACGTCCTTGCTCGCCGGGTAGATCGGCACGAGGGCGCGCGCCCAGTCGGTGTCGTCGGCGTCCCCGTCGAGCAGGTGCATGTCGGGGTGGGCGAACTGCTTCTCACCCCGCCACTCCCCCACGGTGCCGGCGAACATCCCCCACGCGTTCGGCTTCAGCTGCGCGTGCCGGTGGTTGAAGAACACCAGCTTCATGCGTCCGCTGCCGTCGCCGACGACCACCTCGGTGAGCGATCCCCGGCGGTTCTTCATCGGCCGGGTGGTCACGCTGCGGACCTGGGCCAGCACGGTGACCCGGTCGCCTACCTGGACGTCGGCGAGGTCGGACTGCTCCCCGCGGCTGGCGTAGCGGCGCGGGTAGTGCCGGAGCAGGTCGCGGACGGTCTCCAGCCCCAGCTGCTCGCTCATGCCGGTGGCCGTCTTCGGGCCCAGCACGCGCGCGAGCGGCGTCTGCATCGTGACCGCCACGTCAGGCCTCCTGCCGGCTCACTCGACGCCCACCTGCAGCGGAAGGGGCCCGCCGCCGTAGCGGACGACCTCGATCGTGGGGTGCCTCGATGCGAGGTGGTGGCAGACGGCGTCGCCGAGCGCCTCGTCGGAGCCGACGATCAGCGTGGCCATCTCCCCCCCGGCCGAGAGCAGCCGGTCGAGCAGGTCGCCGGCGACGTCGGCGAGGTCGGCCCCAATGACGACGACGTCCCCCTCGGCCGAGCCGAGCACGTCGCCGGGCTGGCAGCGGCCGGCCGACGTCAGCGCCTCCTGCTCGGCGAGGGTCACCTCGGCCCAGCGCGTGGCGGCGGCCGCCTCGGCCATGGCGATGACGTCGTCGCCGAACCGCCGACCTGCGTCGCCCACGGCACAGGCCGCCAGGCCCTGGACCGGGGAGCGCGTCGGCACCACGCCGACCTCGCGGCCCAGCTCGCGGGCGCGGGTGGCGGCCCGGCCGGCGACGGGGATGAGGTCGGCGTCGTTGGGCAGCACGGCGACCTCGTGCGCCGCGGAGGCGACGATCTCGCCCAGCACGTCGTCCTCGGTCACGCCGTCGGGGCCACAGATGACCACCCGCACGCCCGCCTCGGCGAACAGCTCGGCCAGCCCGTCGCTGGACACGACCGCGATGAGGGCCCGCGTCCCGGCCACCGGCGCGGGGGGAAGGACCGGAGCCAGCGGCTCGACCGAGATCCGGTGGGGGCGCCCGGCCTCGATGCCGGCCTCGATCGCGGCGCCGATGTCGGAGACGTGCACGTGCACGTTCCACTCCCGGCCCGTGGGGGTGTCCACGCCGACGACGACGAGGCTGTCGCCGAGCCCGGCCAGCCGGGCGTGCATCCGGGCGACCGCCTCCTCGTCGGAGTCGGCGAGCAGGAACTGCACCTCGCTGCCCGGCCCGGGCGGGGGCTGGTGCGGGACGTTCCGCGCGTCGGTGCGCTGGGCGTGGCGGTGCCCCGCCTCGCGCCGGGTGGCCAGCCGCGCACGCGCCGGCTCCACCCCGGTGACGGTGGTGACGAGGGCGTCGAGGACCAGGCACAGCCCGGCACCGCCGGCGTCCACCACCCCTGCCTCGCGCAGCACCTCCAGCTGGCCGGGGGTGCGGTCGAGCGCAGCGCGCGCCCCGTCCGCGGCCGCCGTGACGACGTCGGCGAGCGTGGCCGGGCCCGCGTCGACCTGGGCGACCGCTGCCTCCGCGGCGCCGCGGGCGACGCTGAGGAACGTGCCCTCCTCCGGGTCGGCCACGGCGGTGTAGGCCGTCTCCGCGGCCTTCTGCAGGGCCGCGGCGAGCGTCGGCCCGTCGGCCGGCGGCTGGCCGGCGAGCTGGTCGGCCAGGCCGCGCAGCAGCTGGGCGAGGATCGTGCCGGAGTTGCCCCGCGCGCCGAGGACCGCGCCGCGGGAGAGCGCCGACCAGGCCGGCTCCGTGCTGCGGGCGGCGTCCCGCTCGAGGGCGGCGAGCGCGGCCTGGGCGGTGAGCAGCAGGTTCGTGCCGGTGTCCCCGTCGGGGACCGGGAAGACGTTCAGCTCGTCGAGGACGCTGCGTGCCTCGGACAGCGCGTCGACCGCGGTGCGGCACCAGTGGCCGACCGCGGCCTCGTCCAGCGCCAGCAGCACGGGCGGAGGGTACCCGGGACGGCCGACAGGACCGTCCGGACGAGCACCGGCCGGGGCGGTGGCGGCACGTCGTCCCCGGAGCGGCTAGACTCCTCCACGGTCTTGTTGCGGGTGCTTCCTGCCCCGCCGTCTGTGAACGATTTCTTTCTGGGAGTGATCCACCGTGGCTGCCGTGTGCGATGTGTGTGGCAAGGGCCCCGGTTTCGGTATGTCGGTGTCTCACTCGCACCGCCGCACGCCGCGCCGTTGGAACCCGAACATCCAGTCCGTGCGGGCGCTGATCGCCCCCGGCAACCGCCGGCGCATCAACGCCTGCACCTCGTGCATCCGCGCGGGCAAGGTCGTGCGCGCCTAGTTCGCGCCGCACGACACCGGACATCGCGCCGAACCCCGGAGGTCCTCGGACCTCCGGGGTTCGTCGTGCTCCGGGTCAGACTGCGCCGATGCCCCGCGCCCGCGCCGCCGTGACCACCACGTCGACGACCGTCTCCAGCGGGAGCGCGGTGCTGTCGATCACCAGGTGGTAGTTCCGCGGCGCTGACGCGTCGGCCCGGTAGAAGTGCCGCACGTAGGCCTCCCGCGCCCGGTCGTTGGCGTCCATCTCACGACGCAGCTCGTCGGCGGGCCGGCCGTACCGCGCCACCGCCACCGCCAGGCGCCGCTCCCGGCGACCACCGAGGCGCACGTTCAGGACGTCGGGCCGATCGCCGAGCACCAGCGCCGCCGCGCGGCCGAGCACCACACCGCCGCCGCCCGCCGGGGAGGCGATCTCGGTGAGCACCCGCTCGGTCTGGTCGCGGAAGGCCCGGGAGTCGGGGATCCCCGGCCCCGGCATCACCCCGCCGACGGTGTCCGGCATGGCGCCGAGACTGGCCACCATCCGCCAGAGCCCGGTCACGACCGTCTCGTCGTTGGCCTCGGCCTCCTCGACCGGCACCCCGAGCCGGCTCGCGACCTTGACCGGGATCACCCGGTCGTGGAACGGCAGCCCCAGGCGCTCGGCCACGGCCGGCCCGATCTCCGGACCGCCGGCCCCGTAGGCCGCGGACAATGTCACGACGCCCATGAGATCCCCTCTCCACCCTCGACGCCCTCGATACCGCCACGCCGGTCGAGCTCCCTGCCCAGGAACACGGCGTCCGGCGCACATGCGTACACCCCGTAGCCCGTTACCGCCCGGTAGCCGAGCTGCGTGTACAGCGCCACGGCCTCGGGTTGCTCCTGCCCCGTGTTCAGGACCACGGAGCGGTGACCCGCCCGGGCGGCGCTGTCCTCCAGCGCGGCCATGAGGCGCCGGGCCAGTCCGCGGCGCCGGAACGCCGGCTCGACGTAGACCCGCTTGATCTCCGCCTCGCCGGAGGGGAGCACCCGCCACGCGCCGCACCCGGCGGGAACGCCGTCCACCTCGGCGACGAGGAAGAGGCCGGCCGGGGGCCGGAACTCGGCCGCGTCGACGACGGCCGCGTCGCGTCCGCCGTACCGGACGACGTACTCCTGCTGCACCTGCTCGACCAGGTACTGGGCGACGGGGTGGTCGTAGGCCAGCGGTCGCAGCCGCTCAGCCGAAGTGGGCATGACCCGTCCCCTCCGCTCCCAGGGCGCGGGCGACGGCCTCGGCCGGCCGGCCCTCCACGAGCACACCGGCGTCGGGGTCCGCGCTCCGCACCGCACCGATCGCCCGCCAGCCGGCGGGCAGCGGGGTTCCCGCCGGGAAGGTCGCCACGAGGGCATGGTCCTCGCCGCCGGTGAGCACCCAGACCAGCGGGTCCACCCCCAGCGCGGCGCCCACCTGCTGCAGCGGCCCCTCCGGGACGAGGCAGGCTTCCACGAGGGCGGCGCGGTCCAGGTCGAGGACGACGCCGCCGGCCACGGCGAGGTGTCCCGTGTCGGCGAGCAGGCCGTCGCTCACGTCGCACATCGCGGTCGCGCCCGCGGCGGCGGCGGCCGGGCCGGCCGCGTAGGGCGGCGAGGGACGGCGGTGCGCGGCGACGGCGGCCAGCGGGCTGGAGAAACCACGCCGGAGGACGGCCAGGCCGCAGGCCGACCAGCCCAGCCGGCCGGCGAGCGCGATGACGTCCCCGGGCCGCGCGCCGGACCGCAGCACCGGCGGGCGCCCGCCCAGGTCACCCAGCGCCGTCACCGACAGCACCACGGCGTCGCTGCCGGGCGCCGACGCCACGGTGTCGCCCCCGACGACCGCGGCACCCAGGGGCGCGCACTCCTCGGCGAGCCCGGTCGCGACCCCCTCCAGCCAACCGGTCGGGGTGTCCGCCGGGCAGGCCATGCCGACCAGCAGCGCGGTCGCAGTCGCGCCCATCGCCGCCACGTCGGCCAGGTTCGCTGCGGCCGCCTTGTGCCCGATGTCCTCCGCGGACGACCAGTCGCGGCGGAAGTGCCGGCCCTCGACCAGGACGTCGGTGGTGGCGACCACGCGGCCGTCGGGCGTGGTGACGACCGCGGCGTCGTCCCCGGGGCCGACCTCGGCGAGCCTCGCTGCGCCCCCGCGAGCGACCACGCGGGCGATGACGCCGAACTCCCCCACCTCCCCGACGGTGTCCGCGGGAAGGGGTGGGCGGGGCCGACTCACGAGGTGCCTCCGGTCACTGCGGTAGGTTGCCGACCTGTCCGCCATCTGGCGGGGACGACGTATCGGCCGAGTTGCCGGAGGAAGGATCTCCCGTGGTCCACGCCTACATCCTCATCCAGACCGAGGTCGGCAAGGCCGCCCAGGTCGCCTCCACGATCAGCGAGATCACCGGCGTCACGCGCGCCGAGGACGTCACCGGGCCCTACGACGTGATCGTGCGCGCCGAAGCCGAGACCGTCGACGAGCTCGGCCGCCTGGTCGTGGCGCGGGTGCAGTCGGTCGACGGCATCACCCGGACGCTGACCTGCCCCGTCGTCAACATCTGACCGGCCCCTGCGAGCTCTGATCCCCTGACCGAGCACCCGCCGCCCGTCGAGCCGCCCGTCGACCCCCTGCGGCGCATCGCCCTGATCGCGACGGCCGTCCTGGTGCCGGTCGTCGGCGCGCTGGTCGTCCTGGCCAACGTCGTCGGCGACGACGCCGCCGACGACGGGGGCACGGGGCCGGCCGAGATCGACGGCACCGCCGCACCGCAGCGCGCCGACCTCCCGCCGCTGCCGGTGACGGTCCCGCCGGCGTCCCCCGAGGCGGCAGCGCCCTGCGAGGCGGTGATGCGCGCGCTGCCGCTGGAGCTGGCCGGCGAGCAGTCCCGGCCGGTCGACTCCGACTCCCCGTTCGTCTACGCGTGGGGCGAGCCGCCCGTCGTCCTGGTGTGCGGGGTCGACCGGCCGGCCGGCTGGACCGTGGGCGCCTCGGCCATCCAGATCAACGGCGTCCAGTGGTACGTCGACACCGGCGACCCGGACACCACCGTGTGGACGACGGTCGACCGGCCGGTCTACGTGGAGGTGCGCCTGCCGGCCAGCGTCGACAGCGCACCGGTGACGGCGCTGACCGCGGATCTCGGTCAGGCCCTGCCGTACCAGGAGCCCGACCCCGGCGAGTGAGCATCGACGCCCGGTCACGCGGGCGGCAGCCGGTCCAGCTGGTCGGCGACGACCGCACCGACCTCCTCGGTGGCGGCATCCACCGACTCCGCGACGGCGCTCACCGAGACGCTGAAACGGCCCCGCGTGCACCAGGCGAAGGCGGCCGGGCCGGCCAGCCCCTGGTCGGGGCGCGCCTCGGCGACGACCAGCCGCCAGCAGTCGGACGGCAGGTCCGGCGCCCCCTCGCTGAGCAGCCCGCCGTAGTGCTCGGTGTCGTTCCGCGCGAGGTCCTCGGCGTAGGCGAGCGCCCCTCCGGGCTGCTCGAACTGGTCGACGAAGACACCGGTCTGCGGCCCGGTCCCCGTGCCCGACCCCCAGAACCGCTCCCAGCCGTGCCGGTAGCCGTAGTCCTCCAGGACCGCGCGCTCGCGCGCCGGGTCGTCGGAGTAGCCGGCCACGTCCTGCACCCGCTTGGCGCCCGCCGGCGGGGTGATCGCGTCGTCAGGGAGGCGCGGCAGGCCGGAGGCGACCTCGTCGGCCACCAGGCGCTCGAGCTCGCCGGGCGTGCCCGGTACCGCGGGGGCGGCGTCGGCGGCGACCGCGTCCTCCCTCTCCCGCGAGCAGCCGGGGACGGAGATCAGGACGGGGACGAGCGCCAGCAGGACGGCGGCCCGGTGCGCGCCGGAGCCCCGCCCGGAGGTCACCGCCGGGCCAGGGCGCCGGACACCAGCCGGTCGACGAGCTCGGCGAAGTCGACGCCGGTGGCCGCCCACATCCGGGCGAACATGGAGATCGGGGTGAACCCGGGCATGGTGTTGACCTCGTTGATGACCAGGAGGTCGTCGCCGTCGGGTCCGGTGCCGAGGAAGAAGTCCACCCGCGCCAGCCCCGCGCAGTCCAGCGCCAGGTAGGCGCGGCGGGCGGCCGCCTGCACCGCCTCGACCCGCTCCGGGGAGAGGTCGGCGGGGATGTCGAACTCGGCGGCGTCGTCGAGGTACTTGGCGGCGAAGTCGTACCAGTCCACGCCCGCGCGCAGCCGGATCTCGGCCGGCAGGCTGGCCTCCGGCAGGCCGGTGCCGCGCGCGGCGAGCACGCCGCACTCGATCTCCCGGCCGGGGACGGCGGCCTCCACGATCACCTTGGCGTCGTGCGCGGCGGCCTCGGCCACCGCGGCGGGGAACTGCGCCCAGTCGGTGACCCGCGTGATGCCGATGCTGGAGCCGGCGCGGGCGGGCTTCACGAACACCGGCAGGCCCAGCCGCTCCCGGTCCGTCTCGTCCAGCACGGACGGGTCGGCGCAGATGGCGCCGTGCGCGTCGCGCAGGACGACGTGCTCGCCCTGCGGCAGCCCCGCGGCGGCCAGCAGCTTCTTGGTGAACTCCTTGTCCATGGAGGCGGCGCTGGCGAAGACCCCGGAGCCCACGTAGGGCAGGCCGGTCATCTCCAGCAGCCCCTGGATCGTGCCGTCCTCGCCGTAGGCCCCGTGCAGCACCGGGAAGACGACGTCGACCTCCGTCAGCGCGTGCCCGACCGCCGCGCCCGGTTCGAGCACGGCCAGGCCACGGCCCTCGGGGTCGCCGACCAGGGAGACCGCCGTCCCGCCGGACACCTCGGGCAGCTCCCCGTCGGTGATCGCCAGCCGCTGGTCGGGGTCGGCCAGCACCCACCGGCCGTCGCGGGCGATGCCCACCGGCACGACCTCGTAGCGCTCGGGATCCAGCGCCGCCATCACGCTCCCGGCCGAGACGCAGGAGATGGCGTGCTCGGCGCTGCGGCCCCCGAACACGACCGCGACGCGCACCTTGCCTGCCTGCCCGTTCATCGGCACGACCCTAGCGGCCGGTCCCGGGCCCCCGCGTCGTCCCGCCGAGCTCCGGCGCGTGTGGCAGCCTCGTCGCGTGCAGGATCAGGCAGCTCCCCCGGCGGAGACGTTCTCGCGGCGGCAACGGCTGGCCGGCCTGGCGGTGCACCTGTACACGGCCAGCGGGTCGGTGCTGGGCCTGCTCATCGTGCTGGCCGCCCTGGAGGGCGACGTCGAGGCGGCGCTGTGGCTGGGCCTGGCCACGCTGTTCGTGGACGGCACCGACGGCATGCTCGCCCGGCGCTTCCGCGTCAAGGAGACGATCCCCTGGTTCGACGGCGCCCTGCTCGACAACATCGTCGACTACCTGACCTACGTCTTCGCCCCGATCGTGCTGCTGTGGACCACCGGCCACCTGCCCGAGAGCTGGGTCGGCCGGGTCATCGCGGCGATCCCGCTGCTCGCCTCCTGCTACCAGTTCTGCCGGGTGGACGCGAAGACGTCCGACCACTTCTTCCTCGGCTTCCCGAGCTACTGGAACGTCGTCGCCTTCTACGTGATCGTGCTGGACACCAGCGAGCTGGTGACGTCCGTGGCGCTCCTGGTCTTCGCGGTGCTCGTCTTCGTGCCGATCCGCTACCTCTACCCGTCGCGGATGGGCGCCCTGCGGGCCTTCACGCTTGCCTTCACGCTGGTCTGGCTGGTCACCTACGCGGTGCTGGTGGTGCAGCTGCCCGACCCGTCGCCGTGGGTCGTCGCCGCGTCGCTCGCCTACGTCGGCTACTACTGGGGGCTGAGCCTCTGGCTGACGGCGCGCGGTGCCGGTGCCCGCCGAGCGGCCCGCTCAGTCCAGGGCAGCCAGGGCGACTGACAGGTCGGCGACCAGGTCCGCGGTGTCCTCGATGCCGCACGACAGCCGCACGAACCCCGCCGGGACGGCGTCGCCGCCCCACTGCGCCCGGCGGTCGATCGTGCTGTGCACCCCGCCGAAGCTGGTCGCGGCCGCCCAGAGCCGGCTGGCCCCCAGCAGCCGGGCGACGGCGTCCTCGTCGGCCAGCTCGCAGGAGAGCACCCCGTTCGGGCGCAGCATCTGCCGGGCGGCCAGCTCGGCTGCCGGGTCCCCCATCCGCCACGGCCAGCGCAGGCCGGTGACCGCCGTCGAGGACGCCAGCAGCTCGGCCACCGCGGCGGCGTTCGCGGCCTGACGGGCCAGCCGCAGGTCCAGGGTGCTCATCGACCGGTGCCCGAGCCAGGCCTCGAACGGCCCCGGCGTGCTGCCGGTGCGGTCGCGGAAGCCCTTGAGCCGCGCGTGGAGGTCCTCGTCGGTGGTGCTCACGTGCCCGAGCAGCACGTCGCTGTGCCCGGTCAGCGCCTTGGTGTCACTGCCGACGGTGAGGTGCGCGCCGAGGGCCAGCGGCCGCTGGCCGAGCGGCGTCGCGGTGGTGTTGTCGACGGCCACCAGCGTGCCCGCCGCCCTCGCGGCCCGGGCCACGGCGGCGATGTCGCACACGTCGAGCTGGGGGTTGCTGGGCGTCTCCAGCAGCACCATCCGGACACCCTCGAGCCCGCCGTCGGCGGCGAACCGCTCGACGTCCGGGGTGGACACCTGCAGCACCTCGATGCCGAACCGGGTGAGCTCCTCGGCGCCGAGCAGACGGGTCGCGTAGTAGCCGTCCGACGGCAGCACCACCCGGTCCCCGCTGCCGGCGCAGGCCAGCACCGCCGCGGTCAGCGCCGCCATGCCGGTGGCGAAGGACAGGCAGCGGCCACCGTCGAGCTCCCCGACGGCGGCCTCGAAGTCGCGCAGCGTCGGGTGCTCGGTGCGCGCGTAGGCGTCCACGCCGCCGGCCCGGGGCGGCTGGTCGCCGAGGTGGAAGGGGGCGGCGAACACCGGCGAGGGCCGCAGCGGGGCACCCGGCACGGCGGGTCGCTCCCCCCCGCGCACCGACCGCGTGCCGTCCCCCCAGCTCACTGCACCCTGTTCGCTCCCGCGGGGCGCTCCGCTCCTCGCTCGTTCCTCGCTGCGATGCTCACGCCCCTGTCCGCTCATTCCGGCTTGGCCTCGCGCGACATGATCTCCTTCACCATCCGCGCGGGCGACTCGCCCTCGTGGCAGACGCGGACGACGGCCTCCGTGATCGGGACGTCGACGCCGTGCGCGCGGGCCAGGTCCAGGACCGACCGGCAGCTCTTCACGCCCTCGGCGGTCTGGCGGGTGCTCTCCTGCACCGCCTCGACCGACATGCCCCGCCCCAGCTTCTCGCCGAAGGTCCGGTTGCGGGACAGCGGCGAGCTGCA
>JBBSKB010000097.1:0-12099 GCA_038256725.1 Mycobacteriales bacterium
CCGCCGGGCTGCCGCAGCCGCGCAGGCTGGTGCTGCTCTCGCCGTGGCTGGACCTGACGCTGAGCCACCCCGACCTGCCCGCGCTCGAGCCCCGCGACCCGTGGCTGAACATCGACGCCACCGTCGAGGCGGGCAAGGTCTGGGCCGGCGGGGACGACCCCACCCAGCCCCGGCTCAGCCCGATCAACGGCCCGCTCGACGGGCTGGCGCCGATGGACGTCTACGTGGGCACCCACGAGCTCTGCCTGCCCGACGTCCTGCTGCTCCAGGAGCGCGCGGCCGCGGTCGGCGCCGCCCTGGAGGTCACGGTCTGCCCGGGCGCCGTCCACGTCTACCCGCTGGTCCCCGCGCCCGAGGGCCGCGCGGCGGCCCGGCGCATCGTCGAGGAGATCGCCCGCGGCTGACCGCGGACGGGGCCGGCCGACGGCAGCGGGGGTGCTTCCGTCACGCCGCCGGGGGGACCGCCGGCGGCGGGAGGTGCTGCGCCCAGGGGGCGGCGATCTCCAGCTGCCGGGCCAGCCGGAGCAGCAGGTCCTCGCTGCGCAGCCGGCCGACGAACTGCACGCCCAGGGGCAGCCCGCCGGTGGTCCGGGTGCGCAGCAGCAGCTCGCTGATCCGCTGCAGATGCGCCGGGGTGTCCAGTGAACCGATGCGGATGGGCAGATGGCGTTGATGGCGGGGTTCACCTCGTGCGCCCGGGTGCGCGCGGCGGCGAGCAGTTCCGCCGCCGTCACCTCGCCCTCGGTCATGAGCTCGCCCAGGGCGAGGCCGTCGTGCTGCAGGTACTCGCGCTGGTCCACGGGGTCTCCCCGTCGTCACCGGGTCCGGGACATCATGGCCGGGTGATCACGATCGGGGGAGACCCCGGAACCGGCGCGCACCGGGTCTCGTTGCGCTGACCGTGACCTCCGACGGTGCGAAGCGCCCGGTCACGATCGTCCGTGACGGCGCCTGGGCCGAGCGGGCACCCGGCGGCCGCACCGCTGTCCAACCTCGTCGGCCACCTGTGCGGCCGCGACGAGCCGACGACGACGTGGGTGAGGCGGATCGGCTGAGCGGCGTCAGGCCTGCGCCGACGACGGCTGGGTCGGGGGCCGGTTGGGCTTGTTCGGCTCGTGCGCCTTCACCACGACGAGGACGTCCTCGGGCTGCAGGGTGCCGATCAGCGGGTCGTCGAAGCGCAGCGTGCGCCCGCCGCGGGTGACCGACAGGACGATGTCCCGCAGGTCCCGCGGGCCCAGGCCCACCTCGCTGGCCTGCACGGTGCGCTGGTGCAGGTCGAGGCCCTGCCCGCCGGTGACGAGGTCCTCGACCACGGCGACCACGCGAGGCGAGTCGGTGGAGAGGCCGAGCAGCCGGCCGGACGTGGCCGAGGTCGTGATGACGGTGTCGGCGCCGGACTGGCGGAGCAGGTTGGCGTTCTCCTCCTCCCGGACGCTGGTGGTGATGGGCACGCTCGGGTTCAGCTGCCGGACCGTCAGCGTGATCATCACCGCCGCGTCGTCCCGGTTGGCCGCGACGATGACCGCGCGGGCCCGCTCGACCGATGCCCGGCGCAACACCTCGGCGCGGCCGGCGTCGCCGACGATGCCGGTGAGCCCGAGGGAGTTGGCCTCGTCGATGGCCCGCGGCTCCGGGTCGACGACGACGATCTTGTCCGGCGGCGTGCCGTTGGCGATCAGCGAGCGGATGGCGCTGCGGCCCTTGGTACCGAAGCCGCACACGATGACGTGCTGACGCACGCGGGACCTCCAGCGGTGGATGCGGAACTCCTCCCGCGAGCGCGCCGTGAGCGCCTCGAGGGTCGTCCCGATGAGGACGATCAGGAACATGATCCGCAGCGGCGTGATCAGGATGATGTTCACCAGGCGCGCACCGGAGGTGACCGGGGTGATGTCGCCATAGCCGGTTGTGGAGAGCGTGACCGTGGCGTAGTAGGTCGAGTCGAGCAGCGAGAGGCCGATCTCGTCGCCGTCCCGGTAGCCGTCGCGGTCCAGGTAGACGACCAGGACGACGGCGACCAGCACGATCGCGGCGATGACCACCCGGCGCAGCACCTGGCGTACCGGCGAGGCCTCCTCGTGGGCGATCCGGACACCGGTGTGCTCGGTCTCGGTGCCCTCCCACGCGCTGCCCACGTCGCGGACAGTAGTGAGCCGCGGCCCCCAGCGCGCGCGAACCGCCCCGAACGGGTCAGTGGACCCGGACGGAGCGGCTCACGCCCGTCCGGCGGGGACGGTCAGCCGCCGACCTTCTGCCGCTCCAGCGCGGCGAGCTCGCGCTTGAGCACCTTCCCGGCGGCGGAGACCGGGATGGCGTCGATGAAGACGACGTCGCGGAGCCGCTTGTAGTGCGTCACCTTGTCGTTCACCGCGGCCAGCACCGACTCGAGGGTGAGCGCGGCACCCGGGGCGTCGGCCTTGCGGACGACGTAGGCGACCGGCAGCTCGCCGGCCTCCTCGTCGGGCCGGCCGACGACTGCGGCGCCGGCCACGCCGGGCAGGCCGAAGAGGATCTCCTCGAGCTCGCGCGGGTAGACGTTGTAGCCCTTGAAGATCAGCATGTCCTTGGTCCGGTCGACGATGGCGAGGTAGCCGTCCTCGTCCAGGATGCCGACGTCGCCGGTGTGGAACCAGCCGTCGGCATCGATGACCTCCGCGGTGGCCTCGGGCCGGTGTGCGTAGGCCCGCATGACCTGCGGCCCGCGGATGCAGACCTCGCCGCGCTCGCCCTGCGGCACCGGCTGGTTCTCCTCGAGGGACCGGATGCTGATCTCGGTGTCGAAGACGGGGACGCCGACGGTGCCGGGCTTGCGGGTGCCGGACTGGAACGACGGGTTGCTGGTGGCCACCATCGTGACCTCGGTCAGCCCGTAGCCCTCGCCGATCGTGGCGTTGGGCAGCACCTGCTCCAGCCGCTCGATCAGCGAGACCGGCAGGGGAGCGGCTCCGCTGGAGACACCGCGCACGCGGGACCAGTCGCCCTCGACGAAGGCCGGCACCTGCAGCAGCGCCACGAAGATGGGCGGCGCGCCGCCGATCGAGGTCACGTCGTACCGCGCCATGTCCTCGACGTACTTCGCCGGGTCGAAGCGGGCGTGGATGACGACCGTCGTCCCGCTCAGCACCATGCCGTTGAGGTAGCCGACGGCGCCCATGGCGTGGAACCACGGCGTCAGGTTGATGATCCGGCCGGTGCCCAGCCGTATCGGGTACTCGTCGGGGCTGCTCACCTGGCGGACGGTCACGTCGCCGTGCCCGTCCAGCTCGGGGAGGGCGCCGTTGCTCCAGCAGGCCGACTGCAGCACGTTGGTGATGACGTTGCGGTGCGGGATCTCCACGCCCTTGCTCACGCCGGTCGTGCCACCGGTGTACGCCAGGTGCGCGAGGTCGGCGACCACGTCCACGTCGGCGTCGAGGTGCCGGTCGGTGGGGTCGCCACCCAGCAGGTCGGCCGCGGCCACGTCGCCGGCGGCGTGGTCGATGCGGGCGGCGAGGTCCCGGGCGTGCGCGTCGCCGGTGACGATCACCGTCGTGACGGGGGACGCGGCCAGGGCCGGCCGCACCGTCGGCAGCACCTGGTCCCAGGTGATCAGGGTGGTGGCGCCGGCGTCGGTGAGCTGGGCGGCGAGGTCGGCCGCGGGCAGCAGCGGGTTGGTGGGGGAGAAGGTGGCCCCCGACAGCATGATCCCGAAGTAGAGCGCCGGGTACTGCAGGCAGTTCGGGATGTGCAGGGCCACGACGTCGCCACGGCCGATGCCGTGGTCGGCCAGCCAGCCGGCGACGGCGTGCGCCCGGTCACCGAGCTCGGTGAACGTGAGCGGGACATCGTGCTGGAGGAACGCGGGCCGGTCGCCCCACCGGCGGACGCCCGCCCGGAGGATCGAGCCGACCGGCACCTCGGGGTAGTCCAGCGACCGCGGCAGGCCGGGTGGCCAGTTCGTGGTCGTGGTGTCGGGTGCCGGTTGCGTCGCGGTCATGCTCGGCAGGATGGCCCACACCACACGGGCTGTCGAGGATCTGTGACCATCGACGGATGAGCGACCAGCGCACGGCCCTCGTCCTCGGCGGCGGCGGCATCACCGGCATCGCCTGGGAGATCGGCCTGCTGGCCGGGCTCGCCGAGGCGGGTGTGGACCTCACCTCCGCCGACCTGGTCGTCGGCACCTCCGCCGGGTCGGTGGTGGGTGCGCAGGTGACCAGCGGGGCGGAGCTCGAGGCGATGTTCGCCCGCCAGCTCGAGCCGCCGGCCCAGGAGAGGGTCGCGCGCATGTCGCGCGCCAACCTGGCCCGGTACGCCTGGGCGATGCTGGTGAGCCGCGGCAATGACGAGGAGTTCCGCCGCCGGGTCGGGCACGTGGCGCTGGCCGCCGAGAAGGCCGGCCGCACGCCGACGGAGCAAGAGCGGCTGGACGTCATCGGTGGCCGCCTGATCGGTCGGGACTGGCCGGAGCGGCAGCTCACCGTCACCGCCGTCGACGCGGCCACCGGCGAGTTCCGTGCCTTCGACCGCACCTCCGGGGTGCCGCTGGTGCACGCGGTCGCCGCCAGCTGCGCCGTCCCCGGCGTCTACCCGCCGGTGACCATCGACGGGAAGCGCTACATCGACGGCGGGATGCGCTCGGCGGCCAACGCCGACCTCGCCCAGGGCCACGACCGGCTCGTGGTGCTCGCCCCCATCCCGCGCGGCGTCGGCCCGATCACCAGCGTCGACGCGCAGGTCACCGGCATGGTCTCGGCGCGGGTCGCCGTCGTCAGCCCGGACCAGGGCGCCCGCACCGCGATCGGCCGCAACGTGCTCGACCCCGCTGCCCGGGCGGCCTCGGCGCGGGCCGGGCGGGCGCAGGCGGCCTCGGTGGCCGAGCGGGTCGCCGAGGCCTGGACCGGCTGAGGGTCAGACCACCGGTTCGGCCACCAGCGCACCGGCCGAGTGCTCCTGGCGGAGCGCCGTCTTGAGCACCTTGCCGCTGGGGTTGCGGGGCAGGGCACCGATGATCGAGTACTCCCGCGGGTTCTTGTAGCGCGCCAGCTTCTCCCGGCACCACGCCGCGAGCTCCTCCGGCGTCGGAGGGTCGGCCGGGTCCCGCGGGGCGATCACCGCCAGCGGGGCCTCGCCGTACTTCGTGTCGGGCACGCCGATCAGCGCGACCTCGCCGACCTTGGGGTGCGCGGCGAGCACGTCCTCGACCTCGGCGCAGTAGATGTTCTCGCCGCCGGAGATGATCATGTCCTTCTTGCGGTCGACGACGTAGAAGTAGCCGTCCTCGTCCTGCCGCACGAGGTCGCCGGAGTGGAACCAGCCACCTTCGAAGGCGATCGAGGTCTCTTCCGGCTTGTTCCAGTACTCCTTCATGACCATCGGGCTGCGGTAGACGATCTCGCCGACCTCCCCCTGCGGGACGTCCTGCATCGCCTCGTCGACCACCCGCACCTCGACGTTGAGGATCGGGGTGCCGATCGAGCCGATCTTGCGGACGGAGTCCTCGCCGCGCAGCAGGCAGGTGACCGGACTGCACTCGGTCTGCCCGAACGCGGTGATCACCTCGGCCTGGGGGAAGGCCTCGATCAGCCCACGCAGCAGCGTGGTGGAGGCCGGCGCCGCGCCCCAGGAGATCCGGCGCAGGTGCGAGAGGTCGCGGTCGGCGAGGTCCGGGACGGCGAGGACGGCCTGCCACATCGCAGGCACCAGGAAGATGTTGGAGACCTTCTCCCGCGCCATCAGGTCGAGCGTCTCGGCCGGGTCGAACGCGCCGGACCGGATGATCACGTGGGTGCCGCCGAGCAGCAGCGACAGCATGCCGCCGGCCAGGCCGGCGATGTGGAACAGCGGCGCGCCGGGGACGCCGACCCGGTCGTCGGGATCCGAGCCCAGGGTGGCCAGCTGGCTGAAGGCGTGCATGAGCAGGTTGCGGTGGGTCAGCACGGCGCCCTTGGGGCGGCCGGTGGTCCCGGACGTGTACATGAGGAAGGCGGGCTCGTCCTCGTCGACCGCGACGTCGAGCGGCTCGTCGCCGGCCGAGGCCAGGGCCGCCTCGTACTCCTCGCCGATCACCAGCGTGCTGGTCAGCGACGGCGCCAGCTCCCGCGCCTTCTCGGCCACGGTAGCGAGCGCGGCGTCGACCACGAGGGCGACGGCGCCCGAGTCGGTGAGCACGTAGGCCACCTCGTCCGGCACGAGCCGGAAGTTGACCGGGACCACGATCGCGCCCAGCCGGACACCCGCGAGGTAGGTCTCCCAGGTCTCCATGCCGTTCAGCGCCAGGACCGCGACCCGGTCGCCGGATCCGACGCCGCGCTCTCGCAGGGCGCGCGCCAGCCGGGTCACCCGCCGGTCGAGCTCGGCGTAGCTGCGGCCGGTCCCGTCGAAGCGGAGGGCGGCGTCCTGCGGGGTCTTCCGGGCATGGCGGGCGAGCTGGTCGCCCATGGTCATGCCGCGGCCCTGCAGGGCAGGGATCTCGACGCTCACGGACGCTCCTCGACGAGCCTGGCCGGATGTGATCTGCGTCATGGTCACGGTGATCGCAGGGGTGGTCAACCCTCGCCGTCGAGCTCCAGCAACCGGGCGGCCAGCCGCTTCCACAGCGGCAGGTGCGGATCGGTCGCGGCCGGGCGGCTCTCGAAGGCGTAGACCAGCGCAACCCCGCGCATGCTGGTGAACAGCAGCTCGGTGAGCTCGCCGTAGACCGGGGACGCGACGATCTCCGCTCCCCAGATGCCGTCGCCGACCGCGGTGATCGCCGCCCGCAGCCGGCGCTCCTCGCCACGGAGCGCCGCGCGCAGCGCCGGATCGGTGCGGGCCGCGGTCCACAGCTCGGTGGCCGCCCAGAACGGCGGCTCCTGGAACGTCGCCCACATCAGGTCGATCGCCCGGTCCACCCGGTCCCGGCCGGGGGGCCCGTCGGCCATGAGCGACGCGGCGCGTCGGCGGACCTCTTCGAGCTTCGTCGTCACCAGGTGGTCGGCGGCGGCGACCAGCAGCTCGGCCCGCGAGGGGAAGTGGTGCAGCAGCCGCCCGCGCGAGACGCCGGCGCGGGCCTGGACCGCCAGCGTCGAGGCGCCGGCGTAACCGTCCTCGACCAGGCACGCGACGGCGGCATCGAGGATCAGCAGCCGGCTGTCGGCGGTGCGGGCCGACCGGGAGCGGGGCCCGGTAGGCCGTTCGGTGACGGTCACCCGCCCGAACCTACGGCCGGCGCGGCCCGAGCGACAGTCACCGTTGACTGCCGTCTGTGACCGGTGACACGCTGCCCGGGGTCCGTACCCCGACGAGAGGCCGGCGCATGGAACTCACCGAACTCCGCTTCGAGGTCGCCGACCGGATCGCGACGGTCTGGTTGCACCGCCCGGACCGGCTCAACGCCTTCACCCCGGTCATGGCCGACGAGCTCGCCCGGGTGGCGGCCGCGGCCGACGCCGACGACGACGTCCGCGTCGTCGTCGTGACGGGTTCCGGTCGAGGCTTCTGCGCCGGCGCCGACCTCGGTGGCGGGCCGGGCAGCTTCGCCGACCGGCGGGGTCGGACGCTCCCGCCGGGTCCGCTGCGCGAGGAGATCGCCGGCTTCCGGCGGGACGCCGGCGGGGTCTCGGCCCTGGCGTTCGCCGCCCTGCGCAAGCCGGTGATCGCGGCGGTCAACGGTCCGGCGGTGGGCATCGGGGCGACCCTCACGCTGCCCATGGACATCCGGATCGCTGCGGAGTCGGCGCGGTTCGGCTTCGTCTTCGGCCGGGTCGGCCTCCCGCCCGAGGTCGCGTCGTCCTGGTTCCTGCCGCGGGTCGTCGGGATCAGCCGAGCGATGGAGTGGGTCGCCACCGGGCGGGTCTTCGACGCCCGGGAGGCGCTGGCCGGCGGGCTGGTCTCCCGGGTGGTCGCCGACGAGGAGCTGCTGCCCACGGCCTACGCGCTGGCGCAGGAGATCATCACCAACACCAGCGGGCTCGCGATCGGCGCCGCCCGGCAGTTGCTGTGGTCGATGCTCGGAGCCCCCTCGCCGTGGGACGCGCACCGCGCGGACTCCCGCGCGGTGGTCGAGCTCGGCGAGGGCCCGGACAGCGCCGAGGGCGTCGCCGCCTTCCTGGAGAAGCGGCCTGCCCGCTTCGCCGCGCCGCTGGGGACCGGCCCGATCGCCGGGGTGCCGTCGTGGCCCGCGCGACCGCCGGACGTGCGGGCCGTCGACTGAGCCCGGTCAGTCCAGGCCGCGGATCCGGGTCGGGTCCAGGTGCCGCAGCAGGGTCTCGCCGAAGTCGCGCATCGCCTCCACCTGCTCCGGGGTGAGCTGGTCGAACAGGTGCGTGCGCACGCTGTCCACGTGCACCGGTGCGGCCGCCTCCAGGGCGGTCAGCCCCTCGTCGGAGAGGACGGCGAGTTGCCCGCGACCGTCCTCGGGGCACACCTCCCGGCGCACCCAGCCGCGCTCCTCCAGGCGGGAGACGGCGTGCGAGAGCCGGCTGCGCGAGGACAGGCACCGGTCGGCCAGCTCGCTCATCCGCATCCGTCGCTCCGGCTCCTCGGAGAGCGCGACCAGGATCTCGTAGTACGCGGACGAGATGCCAGTGGCGTGGGTCAGCTCGCGGTCGAGCCGGTCGGTGAGCAGCTGCGCGCTGTAGACCCAGGCGCGCCACGCCCGCTGCTCGTCGGGGTCCAACCACCGGGGCTCGGCGAGGTCCGGGGCCCCCGGGCTGGCGGGCGACTCGTACGCGGTCATGCCGCCACCCTACCGGGGGAATAGTTCAGCGCTCAACTATGCTGGGACCGAGCAGAAGGTCAAGTGCTCAACAACTTGGAGGAACCATGACCAGCACCCTGCGCCAGATCCCCGGCTACGTCGTCGGCACCTGGGACATCGACGCCAGCCACTCGACCGTCGGCTTCGCCGTCCGCCACATGATGGTGAGCAAGGTCCGTGGCTACTTCCGGGAGTTCTCCGGTGAGCTCGTCACCGCCGAGGACCCGGCGCAGTCGTCGGTCACCGCCACCGTCGACATGGACTCGATCGACACCCGTCAGGAGCAGCGCGACGCGCACATCCGCTCCGCCGACTTCTTCGACGTCGGCAACCACACCGTGATGACCTTCCGCTCCACCGCCGTCCGCGCCAAGGGCGAGGACTGGCTGGTCGAGGGCGAGCTGACGATCAAGGGCACCACCAAGCCGGTGGCCCTCGCGCTCGAGCTCAACGGCTTCGGCCCCGACGCCTACGGCGGCACGCGGGCCGGCTTCAGCGCCAGGACCGAGATCTCCCGCAAGGAGTTCGGCGTGGACATCGACATGCCGATGGACGGCGGCGGCGTCGTCGTCGGCGACAAGATCAGCGTCGAGCTCGAGATCGAGGCCGTGCTCCGCGCCGCCTGATCGCACCCGCGTCGCGCGTCCTCCCTCACCGCAGCGCTTCCTCCCTCACCGCCCACCGTGAGGGAGGAAGCGCCATGACCAGGTGAGCTGATCCCGCGGCGGAGGGTCGGGGAGACTGGGGGCATGTCGACCGCGAGCCTGCCCCGCACCCGCCTCCCCTCGGCCGCCCTGGTCGCCGTCGGCCTCGCCGCGGGCTTCGGCATCGCGCAGGGCACCGGCATCCGCTCGCTCGGGGGTGCGGTCTTCGCCGCGGCGGGGCTGGCGGCCGGCGCCCTCTGGCTGCGCCGCCGGGGTCCGGCCACCGCCGTGGCGCTGGCCGCGCTGTACGTCGGCGCCTTCGTCCTGGCCCACGTGCTGGCCATCGGGGTGGGGATGCCGGCCTGGCTGGCGGTGAGTCTGGTCACTCTCACCGCCGCAGGAGTGACGTTCGCGGTGGCTGACAGCCCTCGCGAGGGCTAGACCGCCCGCGGAGCGACTACCTTGGGAAGGTCGCCGGGATGGCGGCCGTTACACGAGATGCCGCGCGCCGACGCCGCGACATCCCCGAACCCTCTGAGGTGGCCCTACCGCATGCCCACTCGCGACGACCTGCGCAACGTGGCGATCATCGCTCACGTCGACCACGGCAAGACGACCCTGGTCGACGCCCTCCTCCGCCAGGCGGGTGCCCTCGGGCGCTCCAAGGGCGAGGGGACGGACAACGACTCCACGCAGGACCGGGTCATGGACTCTGGCGAGCTCGAGCGCGAGCGCGGCATCACCATCCTCGCCAAGAACACCGCGATCCACCTGGCCGACGAGAACGGCAACCCCGTCGTCGTCAACATCGTCGACACCCCGGGCCACGCCGACTTCGGTGGCGAGGTCGAGCGCGGACTGTCCATGGTCGACGGCGTCTGCTTGCTCGTCGACTCCTCCGAGGGCCCGCTCCCGCAGACCCGCTTCGTGCTGCGCAAGGCGCTGGCCAAGGGGATGCCGGTCATCCTCGCGGTCAACAAGACAGACCGCGCCGACGCGCGCATCGCCGAGGTCGTCGACGAGTGCTACGAGCTGTTCATGGAGCTCATGGAGGACGCCGGCATGTCTGCCGACAACCTCGACTTCCCGATCGTGTACTGCAGCGGGCGCGCCGGGAAGGCGTCGCTCACCCGCCCGGAGAACGGGTCCGAGCCGGACAGCGACGACCTCGGTCCCCTGGTCAAGACGCTGCTGGACACCATCCCGGCACCGGTCTACGACGCCGAGGAGCCGTTGCGCGCGCAGGTCACCAACCTCGACGCCTCGCCCTACCTCGGCCGCCTCGCGCTGCTGCGCATCCACTCCGGTGAGATGAAGAACGGCCAGCAGGTCGCCTGGTGCAAGGTCGACGGCACGATCAAGAACGTCAAGATCACCGAGCTGCTGGTCACCGAGGGCCTGACCCGCACGCCGGCCGAGAGCGCCGGCCCTGGTGAGCTCGTCGCCATCGCCGGCATCGAGGACATCATGATCGGCGACACCCTCGCCGACCCGAACGACCCGCGCCCCCTGCCCCCGCTCACCGTCGACGAGCCGTCGATCTCGATCACCATCGGGATCAACACCTCGCCGCTGGCGGGGAAGTCGGGCAAGAAGCTCACGGCCCGGCTGGTCAAGAACCGCCTGGACCAGGAGCTCGTCGGCAACGTGTCGGTGCGGATGCTGCCTACCGACCGTCCCGACACCTGGGAGATGCAGGGCCGCGGCGAGCTGGCGCTGGCCATCCTGGTGGAGCAGCTGCGCCGCGAGGACTTCGAGCTGACCGTCGGCCGGCCGACCGTCGTCACCAAGGAGGTCGACGGCAAGCTGCACGAGCCGGTCGAGCGGGTGACGATCGACGTCCCGGGTGAGTACGTGGGCACCCTGACCCAGGCGCTGGCCGTGCGGCGGGCCCGGCTGGAGAACCTGGTGCACCACGACACCGGCTGGGCGCGGATGGAGTACATCGTCCCGTCCCGTGGCCTGATCGGGTTCCGCACCGAGTTCCTCACCGAGACCCGCGGTACCGGCGTCCTCAACCACAACCTCGAGGGCTACGAGCCGTGGCTGGGCGACATGCGCGCCCGCCCGACGGGCTCGCTGGTGGCCGACCGCCAGGGCGTGGCGACCACGTACTCGATGTTCTCCCTGCAGGAGCGCGGCCAGATGATGGTCCAGCCCGGCACGGACGTCTACGAGGGCATGATCGTCGGTGAGAACTCGCGTCCGGACGACATGGACGTGAACATCACCAAGGAGAAGAAGCTCACCAACATGCGCAAGAGCACCTCCGAGGAGCTCGAGCGGCTGATCCCGCCGCGCATCCTCAACCTGGAGCAGGCGCTGGAGTTCTGCGCCGAGGACGAGTGCGTCGAGGTCACCCCGGCCACCGTCCGCATCCGCAAGGTGGTGCTCGACCAGACCGAGCGCGGCAAGGCCAAGAACAAGAAGCCCAAGCCGGTCTGATCCGACCGTTCGAACGGGCACCCCGCGCACTCCGCGCCGGGTGCCCGTTCTGCTTTTCCGCGGAGAAGCAGAACGCTTCTCCGCGGAAAAGCAGAGGTTGGGGGCGTTGTCGTGGCGGGGTGGGCACGGGTGGTGACGACCGGCCGGAGGAGCCCGCCGCGCCGGGCCCTCGCTCCCCGGGACACGCGCGGCGCGGCACCTACGTTCTCCTCGGGGTCATGGGTCATGACCCCGGGGGACGAGCGCACGAGAGGCGGCCGCACGCATGACGACCATCACCCGAACGGC
>JBBSKB010000098.1:0-12076 GCA_038256725.1 Mycobacteriales bacterium
GGGCAGGCCCGCACGTTGGCGTACCAGTCGGGGTGCCGGTCCGCCCCGGCCATCGAGGCGACGGCGGCGTAGGAGCCGGCGTGCGCCACCCGCATCAGCGGGGTCTTGCGCAGCAGGCCGGAACGGGCCCCGACCGTCGTCAGCAGCACCACCGGCCGGTCCTTGAACGCCGAACCCCCCGTGCGCTCCAGGTGCTCGACCTCGGCGCGGACCCAGTCGACGCTGCTCGGCGCGTAGGTCCCGACGAGTGCCACACCGCCAGTCTGCCTTCCGCGCAGCCGGGGTGGTCCGGATGAGGGCCCTCTCATCCACCCCTCACGTCGGTCTCACGCCGGCGCCACAGGAAGGTGGTGAGACCGACCGACGATCCTCTGGAGGACCCCCGTGCGCACGCCCCGCCCCGCCCTGCTCGTCACTGCCGCCGCCCTCGCCCTGACCGCGTGCGGAGGAGACGACACCGCGCCGAGCACGGGCACGGCAGGCAGCACCGACCTGGCCCCGCCCAGCGCCCCGGCCGACCCGAGCCCGCCCCCCGCGACCGGTGCAGACCCGGCCGCGCCGGCGGCCGGCCGCCCGGCGCCGGACACCTGCCTCGCCCTGCCTGAGGCCGCCGACGGCCGCTACACCGTGGCGGACGCCGGCATCGTGGTCGTGACGCGGGACGGCGACCGGCTGGTGCTCGGCGAGATCACCCCCGCCGAGGGCTGGACAGCCGAGGTGGTCGACACCGAGGCCGACGAGGTGGAGGTCGAGTTCCGCAACGACGCCGACGAGCTCGATCTCGAGGTGGAGGTCGAGGACGGCGGCCGGCTCTCGGTCGAGGTCTGCGCCGACGACGACTGACCTTCGGGTCCGCCCGGATCGCCTGAGCGCCGTCCGGGCCGGGCAGGATGCGGGGGTGCTCCGACCCCGCGCGACCCCGACCGCCGCGGCCGTCGCCGTCACGGCCGCCGGGATGCTGCCGGTCTACCTGCTCGGCGGGCTCAGCGTGCAGGTGCGCGAGGACTTCGATGTCGGGCGCAGCGGCGTGGGCAGCCTCGTGGCCGCGTTCTTCCTCGCGGCGGCCGGGGGCTCGTTGCTGGGTGGGCGCTACGCCGACCGGCTGGGCCCCTCCCGCGTGATGCGGTGCGGCGCCGCGGCGTCCGCGCTCTGCCTGCTCCTCGCGGCATCCGCGCCCAGCCCAGTCGTCCTGGGCGCGGCCCTCGCCCTCGGAGGCCTGGCCAGCGGCGCGGGTCAGCCCGCGTCCAACGCCCTCATCGGCCGGGCAGTGGACCCGCCGCGGCGCGGCAGGGCGTACGGGCTGAAGCAGGCGGCGATCCCGCTCGGTGTCCTGCTGGGTGGCCTTTCGGTCCCGCTCTTCGGCGTGACCGTCGGCTGGCGGTGGGCCTTCGTCACCGGGGCGGCGCTGGCGACGGCAGCCGCCGTGACCGTGCCCGGGCCGGGCCCGCGGCAGGATGAGGAGAGCGGTCTGCGGCCCGCCGTCCGGGCGCAGCGGGAGGCCTCCGGCGGGCCGTACCGCCTGGCGCCCCTGGTCGTGCTGGCCGTCGGCGCCACCGCGGGCGCGGCCGTCGGCAACGCCTTCGGGGCCTTCTACGTCGACTCCGCCGTCACCGCGGGGCTGGCGCCGAGCCTGGCCGGTCTCTCGGCGGCTGCGGGCAGCGCGCTGGGCATCGCCAGCCGCGTCGGGATCGGCGTGCTGGCCGACCTGCGCGCCGCCCGGTGGCTGGTGGTGGTCGCGGCCATGATGTCGGCCGGCGCGCTGGCCGCGGGCCTGATGGCCAGCGGCGACGTGCGGCTGCTGCTGCCGGCGGTCGCCCTCGCGTACGGGATCGGCTGGGCCTGGGCCGGCCTGTTCACCTACGCCGTCTCGGTGACGCACCCCGACGCGCCCGGCCGCGCGACCGGCATCACGCAGGCCGGTGTCGCCGTGGGTGGCGCCGGCGGGCCGCTGCTGTTCGGGCTCCTGGTCGACCGCTCCTCGCTCGCGATCGGCTGGTGGGTCACCGCCGGCCTGGCGCTGGTCGCCTCCGCCGCCGTCCTCGCGGGCCGGGCGCTCCTGGTCCGCGACCGCCCGGCGCTGCGGACCTGGCTCGCCGACCGCTGAGCGCCGCCGGGTCAGAACTCGATGCCGAGGGCCACGCCGCCGAGGAGGTAGACCGCCGCGGTGATCAGGACGATCCCGATGACGTTGAGCAGCGCGCCGCCGCGCAGCATCTGCCCGACCGTGACGTAGCCCGAGCCGAAGACGATGGCGTTGGGCGGGGTCGCGACCGGCAGCATGAACGCGCAGGAGGCGGCCAGGGCGGCGGGGGCCAGCAGTGCCAGCGGCGTGATGTCGAGGCCGACAGCCACGCCGCCCAGCACGGGGAGGAAGGCGGCTGCCGTCGCCGTGTTGCTGGTGATCTCGGTCAGGAGCAGCACGATGCCGGTCGTGGCCGCCACGATGAGGATGAGGGGAAGGACACCGAGCTCCCCGACCTGCTCGCCGATGTACTCGTCGAGACCGCTGTCCTGCACGGCGGCGGCCAGCGAGAGCCCGCCACCGAACAGCAGCAGCACCCCCCACGGCAGCTGCTGGGCGGTCTTCCAGTCGAGCGCCGACACGCCGCGGCGCGCGTCGACCGGGAGGAGGAACAGCGCCAGCGCACCGGCGATCGCGATCGACGCATCGGTGAGCTCGGCCATGAAGGGCAGCACCGACACCAGCGCGTCCCAGTCGGCCAGCGGTTGTCGCAGCACCCACAGGAAGGCGGTCGTGACGAAGACGCCCAGCACGGTCCACTCACCGCGCGACATCCGCCCCAGGGCGTCGAGCTCGGTCTGGATCATCTCCTTGCCGCCCGGGATCTCCTTGAGCTCCGACCGGAAGGCGATCTTGGTGAGCACCACCCAGGCCAGCGCCAGGAAGGTGATCGACAGGGGCAGCCCGAGCAGCATCCACTGGCCGAAGCCGATCGTGATGTCGTAGTTCTGCTCGACGAACGCCGACAGGATCAGGTTGGGCGGGGTGCCGATCAGCGTGGCCAGCGAGCCGATGCTCGCGGCGTAGGCGATGCCGAGCATGAGAGCGACCGCGAAGTTGCGCGTGTCGCGGTCCTCGATCAGCGTCGTGACGGCGCCGTCGGACGACGTGCGGTCGCGGACGTCGTCGGCCGCGCTCCCGCCGGCGCTGTCCGCCTTGACGCGTTCGAGCACGAGCAGGAGCACCGACAGGCCGATCGGCAGCATGAGGACCGTGGTGGCGGTGTTGCTGACCCACATGCTGATGAACGCGGTCGCGATCATGAAGCCGCCGATCAGGCGTGGCGGGCGGGTGCCGACGGCCCGGACCGTGATCAGGGCGATGCGCTTGTGCAGGTCCCACTTCTGCATCGCGAGGGCGATCATGAAGCCGCCCATGAACAGGAAGATGTTGGGGTCGGCGTAGGGCGCCGTCGCGTCGGCGACGGCCAGCACGCCGAGCAGCGGGAACAGCACGATGGGGACCAGGGCCGTCGCCGCCAGCGGCATCGCCTCGGTCATCCACCACACCGCCAGGAGCACACCGATCGCCGCCGTCGTCCGCGCCGGCGTCCCGAGGTCCTCGTCCAGACGGAGCAGGAAGTACGTCACGAGGGCCAGGCCGGGCCCGGCGACCCGACCGGCCCAGAGCCGCCTCGGCGGGACCTGGCTGTCGGTCACACTTGCCTGATCCACCTCGACCGGCCCGCCGTCGCTGTCACCGGGGGTGGAGGTGGTTGTTGCACGGGACGTCACGGTTTCGCTCCTGTCGAGTCAACGCAGTTGCCTGCGGAGTATGTCCTGAACGTCACACGGCCACACCTCCCCGGACGCTGGTCGCCGAAGCCTCGGCTGCCTGGCGCGGGCGTCAGGCACGGTCGACCACTAGGGTCGGCCGTCGCTCCAGTCCGCCGATCGAGGGGTCCTCGCGTGCTCGCTGCTCGCTTCCACACCGCCGGCCAGCCGCTGTCCCTGGACGAGGTCCCCGTGCCCGTACCGGGCCCGGACGAGGTGCGGGTCCGGGTCCAGGCGGCAGGCGTGTGCGGCACCGAGCTGCACTTCACCGAGGGCCTCTATGCCCCGGCCTCGGTGCCGATGACCCTGGGCCACGAGGCCGCCGGGACCGTCGACGCGATCGGCTCCAACGTGTCCGGGTGGGCCGAGGGCGACCGGGTCGCCGTCTTCTACTACCTGTTCTGCGGCTCGTGCCGGTGGTGCCTGCGCGGGCGGCAGAACCTCTGCCTGGCGCCGCGGGGCGTGCTCGCCTTCGCCGCCGACGGCGCGTTCGCCGAGCACGTGGTCGTGCCGGCCCACTGCCTCGTCCGGCTGCCCGACGCGCTCAGCTTCGCGCAGGCGGCGCCGCTGTGCTGCGCCGGCACGACCGCGCTCCACGCCCTGACGGAGGCCGACGTCGCCCCAGGCGAGGTCGTGGTCGTGATGGGCACCGGCGGGGTCGGGCTCGCCGTGGTGCAGGACGCCCGCCGCCGCGGGGCCGTCGTCATCGGCGTGAGCCGCGACGCCGCCCGGCGCGAGGCCGCCCTCACGGCAGGGGCCACGGCCGCCGTCGGCCCCGAGGACCTGCAGACGGCCGTCGACCGGCTGTCCGCGGGCCAGGGCGCGGACGTCGTGGTGGAGCTCGCCGGCGTCGACGCGACCCTAGCGCTGTCGACGGCCGTGCTCGGCAAGCGGGGCCGGCTGGTCCTGGTCGGCTACAGCGCAGACCAGCTGACGGTCTCCCCGCTGCTGCTGGTCGTCGCTGAGCAGCGGATCATCGCCAGCGTCGGCAACACCTACGACGAGCTCGTCACCGCCGTCCACCTGGCCTCCACCGAGCAGCTGCTGCCGCCGGTCGTGCAGACCCTGCCGCTGCGCGACGTCAACGACGCCCTCGACCGGCTCCGCGCCGGCGAGGCAGCCGGGCGGATCGTGCTGCTGCCCTGACATGGGGTCCCGACGATCCCCACGTGGGGTCGTGGTCAGCGAGGGCTCTCAGCGCGGACCGACGTACCTCCACCGGCCATCACGCACGAACCGGCTGACCTCGTGCTGGACCCCGATCGGGCGTGGGCGCGGAACTCGACGGTCCCCTCGGTGTCGAGCCTGTCACCGGTGCTCCGGCCCTTGACCTCGAGACGCAGCCACTGCTCATCGTCGGCCAGACGCAGCCGGCGCGGCCGAGTGCCCGGGTCCCAGGTCCGCAGCAGATGGGCCGCCGCGTCGCGTCGGGGGAGTCGAGTCATCACCTGGCGGATGCTGCCGCGACACCTGCGCGCCGGGGAGAATTCACCTGGGGTCGACAGGGTCAGATCATGACGAAGACGAGAAGCCGTTCTGTTCTGACGCTGGTGGCCACGGCCTCGCTGACGGCGCTGACCGTGGTGGCCCTTCCGTCACCGGGCTCCGCGGAAGAGGGGATCGGGCTGTCCCCGCTGGCCAGCTACGACAGTGGCGCCGACTTCGACAGCGGCGGCGCCGAGATCCCCGCCTACGACGCGAAGAGCCAGCGCTTCTTCGTCACCAACGGCGCTGCCTCGGCGGTCGACGTGCTCGAGATGCAGGACGGCGAGCTGGTCCGGGTCGCGCAGATCGACGTCCCCGCCGTGACCAGCGTGGCGGTGTCGCCCAAGGGCGGGCTGTTGGCCGTCGCTGTCCCGGCCGAGGTCAGCACCGACCCCGGACAGGTGCGCACCTTCAACACCAGGAACCTCAAGGCGCGCAGGACCAGCACCGTCGGCGCGCTGCCGGACGCGTTGACCTTCACCCCCGACGGCAAGGACATCCTCGTCGCCAACGAGGGCGAACCGTCCGGCTACGGGCCGAACGCCGTCGATCCCGAGGGCAGCGTCAGCCTGGTCGACGCGGCCAACGGCAAGGTGCGTCACGCCGACTTCACCTCCTTCAACGGCCAGCGTGCTGCGCTGGTCGGGCAGGGCGTGCGGATCTTCGGCCCGGGCGCGAGCGTCGCCCAGGACCTCGAGCCGGAGTTCATCGCGATCACCGGCAACGGGTCAACCGCGTACGTGGCGCTCCAGGAGAACAACGCGCTGGCCGTGCTGGACGTCGCCTCGGCCACCATCACCGACATCCTCCCGCTCGGGCTCAAGGACCACGCGGTCGTCGGCAACGAGCTCGACGCCAGCAACCGAGACGAGGGGATCGACATCCGGAGCTGGCCCGTCAAGGGCATGTACATGCCGGACGGCATCGACGCCTACACCGCCGGCGGCGAGACCTTCGTCGTCACGGCGAACGAGGGCGACGGCCGCGACGACGACGGCTTCACCGATATGGCGCGCATCGGCGACGACGAGATCACGCTGGACCCGCGGGTCTTCCCGAACGCGGAGGCGTTGCAGCAGGACGAGAACCTGGGCCGGCTGCAGTTCGCCGCCGCCACCTCGCCGACGAACGCCGCGGGCGAGTTCACCGAGCTGCACACCTTCGGCGCCCGGTCGTTCACCATCCGCGACGCGGCCGGCACGATCGTGTTCGACTCCGGCTCGGACTTCGAGGACATCACCGCTGAGGTACTGCCGGAGGCCTTCAACAGCAACAACGACGACAACGACTCCTTCGACGCCCGCAGCGACGACAAGGGCCCCGAGCCCGAGGGCATCGAGGTCGGCCAGATCGACGACCGCACCTACGCCTTCATCGGCCTGGAGCGGGTCGGCGGGGTGATGGTCTACGACATCACCGACCCCCGCAAGGCGTCCTTCGTCGACTACGTCACCACCCGTGTCTTCGACGAGCCGGCCGGTCAGGGCACCGGCGGCGATCTGGCGCCCGAGGGGCTGGTGTTCGTGTCGGCCGAGGACTCGCCGACGGGCGAACCGCTCTTGGCCGTCTCTCACGAGGTCAGCGGAACGACGACGGTCTTCACCCTCGGCTGACCTGACGCCTCGGCGAGGAGGTCCCGGCACGACGACGCTGCCCGTGGCGGTCAGGCCGGGAGCAGCAGCCGTCGTCGCCCGCGAACGGAACCTCACCCAGCTCAGGGGCTCGGCACGCGCCCACCGGTCCGACCGGGGAGACTGCAGGGGTGACCCCCTCACCGCCCACCACCTCCGAGAGTCGCACGGCCGGACTGCTGGCCGTCGCCGTCCTGGTGGCTGTCATGTGGGTGGCGGAGCTGGTGGACGCCGTGCTGGGTGGGCGGCTGGACGGACTGGGGATCGAGCCCCGGCAGGTCGACGGGCTGACCGGTGTCGTCCTCGCCCCGTTCCTGCACGCCGACTTCGGGCACCTGATGGCCAACACCGTGCCGTTCCTGGTGCTCGGCGCGCTCGTAGCCCTGAGCGGTCTGGCGCGAGTGCTCTCGGTGGCGGCGATCGTCACCCTCGTCGGCGGCCTCGGCACCTGGTTGGTGGCGCCGTCGGCCACGATCCACCTCGGCGCCAGTGGCGTGGTCTTCGGCTTCGCCGCCTACCTCGTCGCGCGGGGGCTGTTCGACCGGCGGGCGATCAGCCTCGCGGTGGGCCTGCTGGTCGCGTTGCTGTACGGCACGACGCTGCTCCTCGGCCTGCTGCCGCAGGCCGGGGTGTCCTGGCAGGGGCACCTGTTCGGCGCGGTCGGCGGCCTGGTCGCCGCCCGGCTGCTCGCGGCCCGGCGCCGCCCGGCCACGTCCCGCTGAGGAGTGGGGCTGCTTCTGTCCTCGCGCGTGCTGGTCGCAACCCAGGACACCGGCTACCCGCAGGTCGCCGCGTGGTCCTCGTGCGTCATGGCGGTCGAGCTCGGACGCGAACGGCCCCAGCGGGTGTCCGTGACCACCCCGATGGTGCAGCTCGCGACCGACCTGCTCGGCCTGTCGGAGGGCAAGGCAGCTGGCGCACCGCCGCCGACGACATGACCGTCGAGATCCTGCACCGAGTCGGGGACGTCGTCTCGGCGCAGGCCCCGCCGGTGGTGGCCGACCGGGCCCGGTCGCGGTTCGGTGGCTGACCCGGTGGACGCCGCCATCCGCGCCCGCCTCGAGCACGCCCTGGCCGAGAACACCGCGCAGCTCGCTGAGCTGACGCGTCAGCACGAGGAGGTGGTGGCCGCCTCGCGCGACTCGAACGCCGACGACGAGCACGATCCGGAGGGCGCCACCATCGCCTTCGAGCGCCAGCAGGTCGTCGCGCTGACCGCACAGCTGCAGCGCAGCCGGGCCGACATCGCGTGGGCGCTGGGCCGGGGCCAGGACTACGGCCGCTGCGAGGGCTGCGGCGGTCAGATCGAGGCCGAGCGGCTGGAGGCCCGTCCGACGGCGCGCACCTGCATCGGCTGCGCCACCCGGGCGACGCTCAACCGACGGAGGTGAGCATCTCGAAGGCGGTGCCCGGGGCGTCCTGCCCCAGGGCGCGGGCCGCCGCCGCCCGGCCGCACAGCGCCCCGATGACGTTGCCGGTGCCGCAGTAGCCGCCGGCGGCCCAGACCCGCTCACGGACCTCGCCGAGGTAAGGCAGGCCGGTGCGGGTGTAGCCGACGCTCGCCGCCCAGCGGTGCGTCACCGGAGCCGTGATCCCGAGCCGACCGCGCAGCAGCGCGTCCAGCGCGTCCTGGACCGGCGCCGACGGGTGCCCGTCCGCGGTGTCCTCGGCGGCCCCGCCGACGTCCCGGAAACCGCCCAGGACGACCCGCCGGTCCGGCAGCTGCTGCCAGTATTCCAAGCCACCTCGCCGGTAGACCGGGCGCGGGACGTCCACCTCGTCGGTCGGGGCCGTGCCGAGCATCTGCAGGCGCACCGTGCGGACGGTCCCAGCCAGCTCGGGCAGCAGGCGATCCAGCCGCCCGTCCACGGCCACCACGACGGCCCCGCAGTCGACCCGGCCCTGAGCGGTGGTGACCCGGCCTGGTGCGACGCCCACCACGGGGGAGTGCTCGTGCAGCCGGGCGCCGGCCGCCGTGGCCGCTGCCGACAGCACCCGGCAGCGGGCCAGCGGCTGCATCGCGCCGTCGTCCGGGAACAGCAGGCCGCGCCCCTCCGGCCCGTCGTACTCCTCGACGGCGAAGCCGTCCGCCCGCATCGCGGCCGCCTGGGCGGAGCAGGCGGCCAGCCCCGCCTCGTCGTCCTCCACCCGCAGCGACCCGATCCGGCGCACGACCTGCGGCGCCGCCGCCGCCATGCGGTCCATCTCGGCCAGCGTCAGCCGGTAGAGGGCCGCCGCACGTTCGCGACCGATCTGGCCGACGACGACGTCGTACGGATCGGCGAGCCCGGCCAGCAGGAAGCCGCCGTTGCGGCCGGCAGCACCGCCGCCCACCTCCGCGGCGTCCAGGCCGACGACCGAGGCGCCCCGTGCGAGCAGCTCGTCGACGGCGGCCAGGCCGCTGCCGCCGAGACCGACCACGCAGACGTCCGCGCTGACGGTCCCCGTGAGCGGGCTGAGCCGCGTGCCGCCTCCGTCCTCCCAGAGGGGCTCACCCGTGCCCGCGATGTCCATGGGCGGCAGGCTATCGGGATCCGCGGTGCCGGCCCGACGGCCCGGCGCACCGCCGGCCTGCGCACCGGAGGTGCTGGCAGTGGACGGCACCTGGACCCTCGGGGAGGCTGCAGTCGTGGCGACGTCGAGGGGTCATGTGCTCGAGCTGTCCGGCCGCGAAGTGGTGATCACGAACCCGGACAAGGTCGTGTTCCCGGAGGCCGGCCACACCAAGCTCGACCTGATCCGCTACTACCTGTCGGTGGCCGAGGGCGCCCTGCACGGGGTCGCGGGGCGGCCGATGGTGCTCAAGCGGTTCGTGAAGGGGATCGGCCAGGAGGCGGTCTTCCAGAAGCGGGCGCCGGCGACACGGCCCGACTGGGTGGAGGTCGTGGAGCTGCACTAGGCCTCCGGCACCTCCGCCACCGAGACGGTCGTGCGCGACGAGGCCGGCCTCGCCTGGGTGGTCAGCCTCGGCTGCGTGGACCTCAACCCGCACCCGGTGCTCGTGGAGGACCTCGACCACCCGGTGGAGCTGCGCATCGACCTCGACCCGGTGCCCGGCGTCGCGTGGCCGCAGATCGTCGACGTCGCCCTGGTCGTCCGCGAGGTACTGACGGACGCGGGGCTGTCCGCCTGGCCGAAGACCTCCGGCTCGCGCGATGTGCACGTGTACGCACCGATCGACCCGTCCTGGACCTATCCGCAGGTGCGGCTGGCGGCCCAGGCGGTGGCGCGCGAGGTGGAGCGCCGCGCACCGGCGCTGGCCACGAGCCGGTGGTGGAAGGAGGAGCGCCACGGCGTGTTCGTCGACTTCAACCAGAACGCCAAGGACCGCACGGTGGCGTCGGCATGGTCCGTGCGCGCCACGCACGACGCCCGGGTCTCCACCCCGTTCGGCTGGGACGAGATCGATGACGTCCGCCCCGGGGAATGGACGCTCGCCACGGCGCCGGAGCGGCACGCCGCGGGTGACCCGTGGGCCGGCATGGACGCCACGCGGGGCTCGCTCGAAGGACTTCTCGGGCTGGCTGAACGACTGGGGCCGGTGGACAAGCCACCGAAGGGCGCCGGGCGGCGCACGGTGACCATGCCGCTGATCGAGATCGCCCGGGCCAGGACGAAGTCGGACGCGCTCGCGGGGCTCGAGTCCTGGAAGGGCAAGCACCCGGACGTCGTACCGCTGCTCGAAGCCGCGGACATCCTGGTGGACGGCATGCGCGGCAGCAGCTCGCTCTGGTATCGGGTCCGGGTCAACCTCCAGCACGTCCCCGAGGGGCAGCGTCCGGAGCAGTCCGAGCTCGAGATCGACCACGACCCCTGGGCGGGGTACCGAGGCGCGCAGCGACGGCGGTGAGCGGTGCGCGAGTGCGCCGCGCGGGCCTACCGAGGGCGGGTCTCGGAGACGCCGTGAGGGGCCGCCACCGCGTGCTGCGCCGAGCCGATCTCAGGACCGGTTGCGCCGCCGAACGCCGCCGCGGCGCAAGGTTCCCAGCACCTTCCCCGCCCGCCTCGAACCACGCTGCCGACCCGTGCTCCGACGGGGATGCCGCGAACGGCGCGCACGCGCGACCACACGGGGGACCAGGGGAGGCGGGCGACGGCCGAGCTGGCGGCGTAGCGCGTGCGCCCGATCACCGGGCCGGACGCTGGCCGCTGCCGCCAGCACGGTCGGAAACCGGACGCTGCTGACCATCAGCGCACTGAGCACGAGCGCGCCCGCCAGCGCAACCCCCGGGTGCGCCCACAGGGCCAGCGCCATCAGCAGCACCCCCGATGCGGGGGTCGGCAGCCCGACGAAGTGCCCCTGCTCCTGCACCAGCGGGAAGCGCGACAGTCGCCACGCCCCGGCCAGGACCACGCAGCACCCACCGAGCACCCAGAGCACCGCCAGGGAGGACGGTGCCACGTGGTGCAGCGCGAAAGCCGGCACGACGCAGAAGCACAGCAGGTCGGCCAGCGAGTCGAGCTGGGCCCCGAAGGTCCGGTCACCACCGGCGCGGCGGGCCAGCGCGCCGTCCACGCCGTCCAGCAGCGCGGCCAGCAGCACCAGGACGGTGGCAAGCAGCGCCTGCGTCGGGGTGGCCACCAGAGCGAGGAAGCCGACGGCGAGGCTGAGGCTCGTCACCAGGTTCGCCGGGCCCACGTGCTGACGCACCCGCGCTACCCGGACCGGAGCCTGGCGAGGGGCGTCACCCCGGCGTGGACCCGAGTGCCCTTGGACACCAGGACGTCGGCCGTGCCGCGGGGCAGCAGGACATCCGTGCGCGATCCGAAGTGGATCACGCCCAGGCGCTGCCCGGCGACGAGCCGGTCACCCACGGCTACCCAGTTGCTGATCGTCCGTGCGATCGCCCCGGCCACCTGCACGACCACCACCGGCCCGGCCGGACCGTCCAGGGCCAGCCGGTTGCGCCGGTTGTCCTCAGCTCCGCGCAGCAGCGCCGGTGCGAAACCGCTGCCGACCTGCTCGCTCCGGACCAGGGTGCCCGCGACCGGACTGCGGTTGACGTGCACGTCGGTCAGCGACAGGAACACGGTGATCCGGGTGGCCCGGCCAGCCGGCAGCCACGGCTCCTCGACGTCGTCGTCGACTCCGGTGACGAAGCCGTCAGAGGCCGCGTAGACCAGGCTCGGGTCCTGCGGCAGGGGCCGCTCCGGATCGCGGAAGA
>JBBSKB010000099.1:0-11894 GCA_038256725.1 Mycobacteriales bacterium
CCTCCGCGCCGTGCACGCCTGGCGGGACGTGACGGTGGACTCCGCCGTCGGCGGGTTCGGTCCGATCGTGGACTGGAGCGCGATCGAGGCCGAGGAGCAGCGACAGCTCTCCGAGGCGCTCGCCGGATGGCGCGGCGGCGAGCACGGCGTCCGGATCGAGGAGGTGGTGGCGCGCGACCGGGCCGCCACGGCCCTGCTGCGCGCCTCGGCCTCCGCCGAGCTGCTCGTGGTCGGCCACCGGCACCGGGGCCGCCTCGCGCGCCTGGGGTCGACGAGCCATGCGGTGCTGCACCGCGCGGCGTGCCCGGTCGCCGTCGTCCCGATCCGGGAGCAGCCGGGCGGAGCCGCCACGCCCTAGGCTCGCCCCACCAGCCGTCCGACCGTCGAGGAGAGCCCGTGCGCGCTCGCGAGGTCATGACCACCGAGGTGGTCGCCGTCGGAACCGGCACGTCGGCCAAGGAGGCCGCCGCACTGCTAGCCGAGGGCGGGTTCGCGGCCCTGCCGGTGGTGGACGGCGAGGGGCGGGTGCTCGGCATCGTGGCGGAGGCCGATGTGCTGCGCGACCGGCTCCCCCGCGACCCGCGGCTGCACGTGCGCCGTGACGACGAGGACGGCACCCCTCCCCCGGCGCTGGTCAGCGGCATCATGACCGCCGACGTGAGCACGGTGCAGACGACCGCCGACGTCGCCGACATCGCCCGGTTGTTCGTGGACGCGCGGCTGCGCAGCGTGCCGGTCACCGACCGCGGCCGGCTGGTGGGCATCGTCAGCCGCCGCGACCTGCTGCGCACCCTGCTGCGGCCCGACGACCAGCTGCGGACCGACCTCGTGGCCCTGGTCGCGGAGTACACCGGCGAGCCGGGCGACTGGGACGTCACGGTGTCCGACGGCTTCGCCACGATCACCCGCACCGGTGGGACGCCGGAGGGCTCGGCCGGGACGGAGGAGCGCGCCCTGCGGGCCCTCGCCCGCACGGTCAGCGGGATCGTCGACGTCCGCGTCAGCGCCTCCGGCACGGGCTGAGCGGAGCGCGCTCAGCCCGGGTCGGCCCGCTTCGCCGCCGCCTTCTGCTCCTGCTTGAACCGGCGCACCTCGGCCAGCGACTCGGGACCGGTGATGTCGGCGACCGACCGGGTCGAGCCCTCGTCGCCGTAGGCCCCGGCGGCCTCGCGCCAGCCGGCCGGGGTGACCCCGTACTGCTTGCCGAGCAGGGCCAGGAAGATCGAGGCCTTCTGCGCGCCGAAGCCCGGGAGCTCCTTCAGCCGGCGCAGCAGCGCCTTCCCGTCCGGGGCGTCGGCCCACAGGTTCTCCGCGCGCCCGTCGTAGCGCTCCACCAGGAGCCGGCACAGGTCCTGGGTGCGACCGGCCATCGAACCCGGGTAGCGGTGCAGCGCCGGCGGCCCCCGGAAGACGGCGGTGAGCTCCTCGGGGCCGACGCCGGCCAACTGCCCGGCGTCCAGGGCGTCGACGCCGAGCCGGTCGGCGAGCAGACGGGGCGCGGAGAAGGCGCGCTCCATCGGGAACTGCTGGTCCAGCAGCATCCCGATCAGCAGGGCGAGCGGGTCACGGCCGAGCAGTTCGTCGGCGGCATCGTCCTGGGCGATCCGGAGGTTCGGCACGCCGGAGATGGTGCCGCACGCTCGTCCCGTCGCAGTCACCCGCCGGCGTGGTCGCGCCCCACCGTGCCGGGATCAGGGCGCAGTGCTGGTGCGAGCGGACCGGATCGGCAGGCGTTCCGAGGCCTACCATTCCCTCCTGCCGTCCGAAGGGGCGGACCCTCGGCTAGGGGCGACCATGCGCGAGATCGACACCGACTACCTCGTCGTCGGCGCGGGGGCCTCGGCGATGGCGTTCGTCGATGTGCTGCTGGCGCAGACGGACGCCCGGGTCGTCATGGTCGACCGTCGGCACCGGCCGGGCGGGCACTGGCTCGACGCCTACCCGTTCGTCCGGCTGCACCAGCCGTCGGCGTTCTACGGCGTCACCTCCCGCCGGCTCGGGCACGATCGCATCGACGAGGCCGGGGGCAATCAGGGCTGGTACGAGCGCGCCGGCCCCGACGAGATCTGCGACTACTACGCGCAGGTGCTGGAGCAGGACTTCCTCGCGTCGGGCCGGGTCCGCTTCCTGCCGATGTCCGAGTACCGGGGTGCGGACAGCGAGGGGCACCACGTCGCGTCGCTGCTGACGGGCGCGGGGACGACGATCCACGCGCGCAGGCTCGTGGACGCGACCTACGTGCAGTCCGAGATCCCGTCGCAGCGTCGGCCGGCCTACGCCATCGCCCCCGGGGTGCAGGTCACCGCGCCGAACGACCTCGTCCACCTGGGCGGGGCGCCGGCCGGCTTCACCGTCATCGGAGCCGGCAAGACCGCGATGGACACGTGCTGCTGGCTGCTCGAGGCGGGTGTCGACCCGGAGCGGATCCGATGGATCCGGGCCCGCGACCCCTGGCTTTTCGACCGCGCGCTCATGCAGCCGCTGGAACTGGTCGGATCGTTCATGCAACTGCAGGCGCGGTGGGTGGGGGCGGCTGCCGACGCGGTCGATGGCGACGACTTCGCGGCTCGACTGGAAGCGTCCGGCGTGTTCGTGCGGATCGACCCGGCCGTCGAGCCGCGCAGTTGGCGAGGAGCGACGATCAGCCTGGGGGAGATCGACGCGTTGCGGTCGATCGCCCGGGTCGAGCGGGGGGGATACGTGCGTCGGATAGGCCGGCACTCACTGGTGCTGTCCCGCGACGACGTCGTAACCGAGCTGCCGACGACGCCCGATGAGGTGTACGTCGACTGCACCGCACCCGGCGTCCGCGCCACAGCCGCCCATCCCGTCTTCTCCGGCGACCGGATCCTGCTGCAGTACGTCACGGTCGGTCTCGTGCCCTGGAGCGCAGCCACGATCGGGTACGTCGAGTCGACCCGGGACGACGACCAGGAGAAGGACCGGTTGTGTCCGGTGCTGACGTTCGAGGACGACGTCGCGGGGGCGCTGCGCACGGCGTACGCCGGGATGAGTGGGCTGGCCGCGCGCAGTGCCGAACCGGACATCGGCGCGTGGACCGAGGCCTGCCGGCTCAACCCTGCGGCCGGCGCGAGCAGCCACGTCGACGACCCTGACGTCACCGGTGCCCTGATGTCGATGGCGACGGACTTCGGGCCGGCTATGGCCAATCTCGCAGACCGTCTGGCGCCGCCCCCCGGGCACCGGCCCGCGCGCAGTGCCGATCGCACGAGTTCCTCCTGACCGTCCCGGCGCCGGGTCACTGCCCGGGAGCCGCACAGGCAGACGCTGCGGCGACCCTGATCAGGCGCCCCCCTGCAGGTGGTGGATGACCGCTGCCAACTCGGCGGACGGCGAGACGTCGACGTACTCGCAGTCCTCGAGCGCCTCGGGCGCGTGGCCAGGCGCCCAGTAGAAGGCCTGCCCCGCCTCGTAGGTGGAGTCGCCGTCCTTGGTGTGCATGACCAGCCGGCCGGAGATCATGTAGCCCCAGTGCGGGCACGGGCAGAGATCACCGGGCAGGCCGGCCAGACCCGGCCGGAGGTCTGCTCCCGCGGGCAGGCGCACCCAGGCGACGTTGTTCTCACCGGCCGGGTCCGTGCGGAACTCGATGCCGCCTCCCTCGATCGCCATGGGCAGGTCCGTGCGGTTGATGACGCGCATGTCTTCTCCTCGGTTCGGGCTCCCGCGGTGGGCGCCAGGGCTGGATGTTCTGGGTCAGGGCTGGATGTTCTGGTTCAGGTGGAACAGGTTGTCCGGGTCGTACTGCCGCTTCACCTCCCGCAGGCGGGAGTGGTTGGCGCCGTAGTTGGCCCCGACGCGGTGCTGGTCGTCCGCCGACGCGAAGTTGACGTACCCCCCCTCCTCGGAGTGCGGGGCGATCGCCGCGTAGTACTCGCGGACCCAGGCGGTGTTGCGCTCGTTGTCCTCCGGGTCGGCCCACATCCCCGCGATCACCGGCGCGAACGATGCATCGCGGTGACCGAACGCCGTGGCGTCGGCCGGCACGTCGTGCACGGCTCCGTTGATCGAGTAGAGGTGCACCGTGGAGTTGACGGTGGGCACCTTCGGGCCGTGCTCCATGTGGGCGGCGATCGCCTCGTCGGTCAGCTCGCGGACGAAGGCGGCCTTCCAGTAGTGCTGCAGGCCGGGCGGTACCAGCCCGTCGAACGCGCTGTTCAGCGCCGCGTACGGCATCGGGCCGACGTGCTCGGCCACCGGGCGGGCGATCTGCCGGAACCCGTCGAGGATCCGCTCCCCCTCGGCCGCATCACCGGTCCAGCAGGACACGACGGCCACGAACGGCTCCCCGACCCGGTGCTCCGGGACGAAGGGGAGCGGTGGCGCGATCTGGAACGCCGGGAACCCGCCGTACTCGCGCGGCGCCGTCCGGATGAAGTCCCGGAAGTACCTCAGGACGGCCGGGCCGTCGGACAGTTCGAAGAACATCGGCCCGCCGTAGACCGTCGTCACCGGGTGCAGTCGGAAGGTGAACCGGGTGACCACCCCGAAGTTGCCGCCGCCGCCTCGTAGGGCCCAGAACAGGTCCGGGTGCTCGGACTCGTTCGCGGTGACGACCGATCCGTCGGCCGTCACCACCTCGGCCGACACGAGGTTGTCGCAGGAGAGCCCGTATCCACGGGCGAGATACCCGATGCCGCCGCCGAGGGTCAGGCCGCCGACACCGGTGGTGGAGATGATGCCGCCAGTGGTGGCCAGGCCGTGGGTCGCGGTGACGTCGTTGAACCGGCCCCAGGTGGTGCCGCCCGCCGCCGTGGCCGTGCGCGCCTCCTCGTCGATGTCCACCGCCTGCATGCCCGAGAGGTCCGCCACGACGGCGTCGTCGGCCGTGCCGAAACCGGGCACGCTGTGCCCACCGCCGCGTACCGCCAACGGGCTGCCGCTCTCGGCAGCGCAGCGCACCGTGGCCACCACGTCGGCGGTACCTGCGCAGCGCACCACCACCGCCGGATGAGCGTCGATCATGGCGTTGTAGACGTGCCTGGCCTCCTCGTAGCCTTCGTCGTCGGGCCGGACGACCGGTCCGCTCACCTTCCCGGTCAGGGCGTCGAGTGCTGACAAGGTCATGGCTCCCCCTCGGGGTCTGTAGCCGGTGCTCCGCGATCCCGCGGTGCGGATCCGACGCTAGGAGCGGGGGGACGGGTCGCACATGACCAGATGTGCGCGACCCGGCCGGCGGCCCGGCATGGCCACATCTGGTCATCGACGCCTCTGGCAACGGGGTCTAGCGTCGGGTTCGTGTCCGCCTGGGCGCCACCTCCGCTGCCGGCGCGCTGGTCCTCCACCGCGCGCCCGGCCTTCGTCGGGCGCTGGACCGAGCTGGCCCTGTTCGAGGAGGTCTGGACGGCGGTCCGCGGTGGGAGCCGGCAGGTGGTCGTCGTCGGCGGCGAGCCAGGGGCCGGGAAGTCCCGGTTGCTGTCCGAGGTCGCGACGACGCTGCACGGCCAGGGTGCTGCCGTGCTCCTCGGTACCTGCGTCGCGGAGTTCGGGCCGCCCTACCAGCCCTTCACCCAGCCGCTGGAGGCGCTGCTCGGCACGCGAGCGGACCGCCGGCACGACGAGCGGTTGTCGACATTGGCCGGGCGCAGCCCGCCGGACGACACCGACGCCCCCTCGCACGAACACCGGTGGACGCTGTACGACGCGGCCGTGAGCGCGATCTGCGACGTCGCCACCCGTCAGCCGCTCGTTCTCGCGCTGGAGGACCTGCACTGGGCCGGGCCGTCGGCCCTGCAGCTGCTCACGCACCTCGTCGAGCGGACCCCGGACTGCCCGATGCTCGTGCTGGCGACCCATCGCACCACGGCACCGGACCGGTCCCCTGGCCTGGCCCGTGCAGTGGCGCAGCTGCACCGGCTCGACGGCGTGCACCGGTTGGATCTGGCCGGGCTGGCCGCCGAGGAGATCGCCCAGTACCTCGTGCAGGAAGGCCGGCTGTCCCCGCGGGCGGCCCGCGCCGCCGCCGTGGCGCTACGGGACCAGACCGGCGGCAACCCGTTCTTCCTCCGCGAGCTGTGGCGTGACCACGCGGCACGGAGCGGCGCGCCCACCCACCGGGAGGCGGCGCGCACGGCGCCGGCCTCGATCCGCGACACGATCCTCGACCGGCTGGAGCGGCTCTCCGCCCCGGGCCGTCAGACCGTAGAGCTGGCCGCGGTCATCGGTGAGGACGTCGACGTCGGCACCGTCCTGGTCGTGGCCGAGTGGAGCCGGGCGACCACCCTCGCGGGGCTCGACGAGGCCGTCGCCTCCGGCTTGCTCGAACCGGTGCCCTCGTCGGGCGACGTGCTGCGTTTCGCGCACGCGCTCTCGCGCCAGGCGGTGCTGGAGCTGCTGCCGGCCGCACGTCGCCTGAACCTGCACGCCGAGGTCGCCCGCGCCGTCGAGTCGACGCTGCCGGCCTCCGAGCGACGCACCCGGCAGCTGGCCTTCCACTACGCGCAGGCGCAGGCCCTCGGCCACGCCGCACAGGCCGTGCGTTACCTCACCGAGGCCGCGCGGTCGGCCGCACGCGGCCTGGCCCACGAGGACGCCGCGGGCTGGTTCGAGCAGGCCGCGGCCCTGGTCGACGACGGGACGGAGCGCGACCGACTGGTGCTGTCCGCCGCCGACAGTCACCTCCTCGCCGGGGATTTCGCCCGAGCCCGCGCCCTCGCCGAGCGGGTTGCCGTGGGTGACGGGGCCGCCGGCCAGCGGCTGAGGGCTGCCGTGACCTTCGAGGACGCCTCCTGGCGTCCCGGCCTGGAAGGGCACCGCGCGGTCCAGCTGCTCGCCGACGCCCTCCCGGGGATCGAGCCGGACCCTGCCGATCCCCGCTACATCCGCGGCCTCGCGAGCCTGGGGCGGGCGCTGGCCTTCACCGGTGCCACCGAGCAGGCAGGGGTCCTGGGACGGCGGGCGATCGCGCTGGCGCGTGACCACGGCGACGACGACCTGCTGGCGCACGCGCTCCAGGCCAGCCTCTGGAACGGTCTGCGACCGGAGGACGCACCCGACAAGCTCGCGCGCGCCGATGAGCTGTCCCGGCTCGCTGACCGGACGGGAGCGCTCGGCCACCTGGGTCCGGCGGCCTACTACCGGGGTGTCATCTCCTACCTGCAGGGAGAGCCGCTCGCGCTGGCGCAGGCGCACGACGACCTGACGCGGATGGCCCGGGCCACGGGGCAGACGTTCTTCGACTACATGGCCGGCTGCATGAGCTACGCCCGCCAGTTCATCGTCGGGGATCTCACCGCCGCCCCCCGCACCTGCGCGCTCCTGCAGGAACTGGGCACCTCGTTCGGCAGCGACGACACCGAGGGGCCGTGCGCCGTCCAGAGCTACATGATCCGGCGGGAGAACGGGGCGGTCGATCGCGTGCGGCCGCTCATCTCCGGCGACGAGCGGCCCGAGGAGCACTGGGCACCCGGGCTGCTGGCCCTCTACACCGAACTGGAGATGGCCGAACCGGCAGCGCAGCTGCTGGGCTGGCTGCTCGACGGCCGGCTGGTCGGGCACCGCGACTCCGCGCAGTGGCCCTGTGTCCTGGCCTACGCGGTCGAGGCGGCGCTGTTCCTCGAGGACCGTCCGGCCGCGCGGGCGCTGCAACCGCTGATGGCCGCGTACGGCGGCCGCAACCTCGTCGCCGGACAGTTCGTCGCCGTGTTCGGGAGCGCGGACCGGTACCTGGGAGCCCTTGCCTCGCTCCTGGGTGAGCCGGCGGCGGCCGATCTGCTGGAGGCGGCGCTGCGCCTGGACACCCTGATGGGCGCGCCCGTCCACGTGGCGCACACCCTGGTGGCGCAGGTCGTACACGAGCGACGCGTCGGAGGTCGGGCCCAGCGGGTGGCGGAACTGACCGACCGTGCCCGCCGGCTGGCCGAACCGCTCGGGCTCCGACGGGTGCTGCGCCTGCTCGGGGAGCCGGCGCCAGGGAACGCGGCACCGCCCCCCTGTGGCCTGACGATCCGGGAGACCGAGGTGCTGCTGTTGCTCGGCGAGGGCCTGCTCAACAGGGAGATCGCCCAGCGACTGGTCATCAGCGAGAACACCGCCGCCAACCACGTCCGCAGCATCCTGGCCAAGACCGGGTCCGGGAACCGGACGCAGGCGGCGATGTTCGCCGCCGCCCACGGACTGCTCGCCTAGAGCTCGTCCGGCCGGGTGACTGGACCGGCGACGCGCCGGCCGGTCACAGTGGCGCCATCGAACCGTCGGGCCGCACCGTCGCGGTCATCTCGACCACGACGTCCGCGGGCAGCCCGGCACGCGCGGCGGCGCGACGGATCGCTTCCGCCGAGGGGGCCTCGTAGAGGCAGTACGTCTTCCGCTTGTCCGCGGACAGGAACGAGTACAACCACTCGACGCCTTCCTCGGAGTTGATCCGGTTGACGCCGTCCGCGACGTCCGCCGTGAGTTCGAGGTCGTCGGCGTACCGGCGTTCGATCATGAAGACAGGCATCGGCGGGCCCTTCGACGGAGGGTCCGACCGTACTCGCGAAACGCCGAGGCGTACGACGACGAACGCCGGTGGAGGACGCTGCGCCAGAGGGTGGGCGATGAGTTCGACGGGTGCGCGCAGTCCACCCGTCGACGACTACGACGGAGGAACCCGTGGGCCAGCTGCTGAGAGTCCAGAACTTCACCGTGTCGAGCGACGGGTTCGGTGCCGGCGACGGGCAGAGCCTGGAACGGCCGTTCGGGCACGCGAATCCCGGCGAGCTGATGGCCTGGGCGCTCGGCACGGCGAGTTTCCCGAACCGCACCGGACCCGGCGGCAGCCGCGGGCTGGACGACTACTTCACCCGGGACTTCAGCCACGGCATCGGCGCGGAGATCATGGGCCGGAACAAGTTCGGGCCCCAGCGCGGCCCGTGGACCGACCACGAGTGGCGGGGCTGGTGGGGCGACGAGCCGCCGTTCCACACGCCGGTGTTCGTGATGACCCACCACCCGCGTCCGCCGTTCACGCTGTCGGACACCACCTTCTCCTTCGTCGGCGGCGACCCGGCGGAGGTCCTGGAGCAGGCGAAGGCCGCGGCCGGAGGGAGGGACGTCCGGCTCGGTGGCGGGGCATCGGTCGTCCGGCAGTTCCTCGACGCCGACCTCGTCGACACCCTCCACGTGGCGGTCTCGCCGCTGGAGCTCGGGTCGGGCACCCGGCTGTGGACCTCACCCGGCGAGCTGCTCGACCGCTTCCACCTCGACGTCGTCCCCAGCCCCAGCGGCGTCGTGCACCACATCTTCTGGCGCCGGTGACCATCCACGGGTGAGGCGGCCCGCCCCCGTGCCAGACTCGTCCGGCCCGCTGACCGGCTGCGGGTGGCCCGCTGTCCGGAGGAGTCCCCCACCCATGAGCGTCTCCAGCAGCAGCGGTCGCCACGAGGCGCCCGCAGAGCCCGGCCGCCCCGCGACGGAGACGTTCACCGAGGAGCTGCGCGACGCCTTCGCGCCCCGGACCCTCGTGCTCGTCGTCGGGGTGGCCCTCCTGTGCCTGGGCTTCGTGCTGTCCTACGTCGGCGCGTTCCACGATCCGACGCCGCACCGCATCCCGGTCGCCCTGGTCGCGCCCGCCCAGGTCAGCGACCAGCTCGTCGAGGCGCTCGACGACATCGACGGCGGCCCGGTGCGGGCCCGGGCGGTCGACGACGAGGCCACGGCCCGCCGCCTGCTCGAGCGCGGCGTGATCTCCGGCGCCCTCCTCGTCGACCCGTCCGGCACCGTGGACACCCTGCTGGTCGCCACCGGTCAGGGCGCGGCGATCTCCACCGCCGTCGAGCGCGTCTTCACCGCGGTCGGGGCCGACCAGCAGCGGACCTTCACCGTCACCGACGCGGTGCCGCACCAGTCCGGCGATCCCCAGGGCTCGAGCGTCTTCTACGTCGCCGTCGGCGCGGTGCTGGCCGGCTACCTGCTCGCCGCCGTCCTCGGGATGGCGAAGGGCGCGCGCCCGGCGACCTTCCGCCGCACGCTCTGGCGGCTGGGCGCGACGGTGCCGTACTCGCTCGCCGTCGGGCTGGGCATCGCGATCGTCGTCGGGCCGGTGCTGGGGGCGCTCACCGGACACTTCGGCGCCGTCTTCGCCGTCGCCACGCTGCTGGTGCTCAGCGCCGCGACCGTGACCATGAGCCTCCAGGTGCTGTTCGGCATCTTCGGGATCGCCGCGACCATCCTGATCTTCGTCGTCGTCGGCAACCCGTCCGCCGGTGGCGCATACCCCTACCCGCTGCTGCCCACGTTCTGGCGCACGGTCGGCCCCTGGCTGCCCAACGGTGCCGGCGTCGATGCGCTGCGCGGCGCCGTGTACTTCGGCGGCACCGGGACGGCGTCGGCGGTCTGGATCATCACGGCCTGGATCGCCGCCGGAACGGCGCTGACCGTACTGGCCGCCCGGATCATCCAGCGCCGAGCCGCCTGACCGGCCGGCCGAGATAGCGGGTCACCGTGCGCGCCGTCGTGAGCAGAGTCGATACAGCGGCCGTAACGGTCGAGGGCTCGGTGGTCGGCGAGATCGGCCGCGGCTTGCTGTCACTGGTCGGAGTCGGCCACGACGACGACGTCGACCGGGCCCGGCTGCTGGCCCGGAAGATGCACGAGCTGCGCATCTTCCCGGGCGCCGAGGGTGCCGTGTCCGCAGCCGACCTGGGACTTCCGGTGCTGGTCGTCAGCCAGTTCACGCTGTACGCCGACACCCGCAAGGGCCGGCGGCCCTCCTGGTCCGAGGCGGCCCCGGGTGAGGTCGCGGAACCGCTGGTCGAGGAGGTCGTGACCGAACTGCGGCGCCGCGGCGCGAGGGTGGCCACCGGGGTCTTCGGTGCCCGGATGCAGGTCTCCTCGGTCAACGAGGGGCCGATGACCTTGCTCCTCGAGGTCTGAGCCCCGTCGCCTCCGGGTAGGAGGCGTGAGCGACAACACTCCCTGCGGGTTGCCTGTGAACCGGGGGCCGGCGGAACACACGCCCCCGTCCTGACCGTTGTGCAGTGCGTACCACACCGGACACACGAGCAACGGGGCCGCTCCGGACACCCCGGAACCCCATTGACGCCCGGATGCCAGGACCGCCGCGCCACCGATGACCGGCGGATGCATCCGAACCGAAGGCAAGGACGAAGAAGCATCGTGACGCTGCTGCAGTCTTCCCCCAACGACACCCTCGAGGTGCGCTCGCGCACGCCGCGCCGGGAGCCAGACACCACCGGCCTGGTGTCGACCGACCTCGTGCGGGTGTACCTCAACACCATCGGCAAGACCGCGCTGCTGACCGCCGAGCAGGAGGTCGAACTCGCCAAGCGGATCGAGGCCGGCCTCTACGCCGATCGCCTGCTGGCCGAGAAGCCGACCCTGTCGGCCGCCAAGAAGCGGGACTACAAGGTCCTCGCCGTCGACGGGAAGGCCGCGAAGGCGCACCTGCTGGAGGCCAACCTCCGGCTCGTCGTCTCGGTGGCCAAGCGGTACACCGGCCACGGCATGACGTTCCTGGACCTGATCCAGGAGGGGAACGTCGGGCTGATCCGCGCGGTGGAGAAGTTCGACTACACCAAGGGCTTCAAGTTCTCGACCTACGCCACCTGGTGGATCCGTCAGGCGATCACCCGTGCGATGGCCGACTCCGGGCGCACCATCCGGCTCCCCGTCCATCTCGCCGAGCAGGTGAACAAGGTGGTCCGCACCCGGCGTCGCATGCACCAGGAGCTGGAGCGCGAGCCCACCCCGGAGGAGATCGGTCTGGAGCTGGACCTGACCGAGGCGCGGGTGGTCGAGCTGCTGGAGCACAGCCGCGGCCTGGTCAGCCTGGATCAGACCGTCGGCGCCGACGAGGAGTCGCGGCTGGGTGACTTCATCGAGGACGCCGACGCCGCCGTCGCCGAGGACGCCGTCGCCTTCCAGATGATGAA
>JBBSKB010000100.1:0-11886 GCA_038256725.1 Mycobacteriales bacterium
CGACGGCACCCCGCTGTACGAGCACGGCGATCCTCGCCGTGGCGAGCAGCTCGACTGGGGCACGCTGGTCTTCGACTTCGGCCGCTCCGAGGTGCGCAACTTCCTGGTCGCCAACGCGCTGTTCTGGGCCAAGGAGTTCCACGTCGACGGCATCCGCGTCGACGCGGACGCCTCGATGCTGTACCTGGACTACTCGCGCACCGAGTGGCTGCCGACCAAGTACGGCGGCCGGGAGAACCTCGAGGCGGTCGCGTTCCTCCAGGAGTTCAACGCCACCGTCTACCGCGAGGTCCCCGGTGTCATGACGATCGCCGAGGAGTCGACCGCCTGGCCGGGCGTCACCCGCCCGACGCACCTGGGCGGGCTGGGCTTCGGCTTCAAGTGGAACATGGGCTGGATGCACGACTCGCTGGGCTACGTCGAGCGGGAGCCGGTCTACCGGAGCTTCCACCACGGGCAGCTCACGTTCTCGATGCACTACGCCTACACCGAGAACTTCCTGCTGCCGATCAGCCACGACGAGGTCGTGTACGGCAAGGGTTCGATGCTGCGGAAGATGCCCGGGGACCGCTGGCAGCAGCTGGCCAACCTGCGCGCCTACTACGCCTACATGTGGGCCCATCCCGGCAAGCAGCTGCTCTTCATGGGCTCTGAGTTCGCCCAGGACTCCGAGTGGGCGGAGAGCCGGTCGCTGGACTGGTGGCACCTCGACGACCCCGCCCACCGCGGGATCCTCCAGCTCGTCACCGACCTCAACGGCCGGTACCGCGAGCTGGACGCGCTGTGGGCGCACGACGTCGACCCGGCGGGGTTCCAGTGGATCGACGCGAACGACGCCGGGGGCAACACGCTGTCCTTCCTGCGGTACGGCAAGGCCGCCACCCCGGCGGTCGGTGACGAGGACGGCGCGGCGGGCGACGACGGGAGCCGCTCCGCGCTGGCCTGCGTGGTCAACTTCTCCGGCGCACCGCACCACGAGTACCGGATCGGTCTCCCCCGGGCCGGCTTCTGGCGCGAGGTGCTCAACTCCGACGCCGAGCAGTACGGCGGCTCCGGCGTGGGCAACCTCGGCGGCGTCGAGGCCATCGCCGAGCCGTGGCACGGGCAGCCGTACTCGGCCACGATCGCCGCGCCTCCGCTCGGGACCGTCTGGTTCCTGCACGAGGCCTGACCCGACGGGAACGGGGTAACGGTCCGCTCGTGCGGAGAGACGACCGACGACGGCGGCGGCGGTGGGCCCAGCTCATCGCCGCCACGTCCGCCCTCCTCGCCCTGACCGGCTGCTCGGTGGTCGTCACCGGCCTGGCCAGTCCCGCGCGGCCCCCGGTGACCGACGTCGGGTTCGGCGACACCGGCGTCGTCGGCGCGACCGGCGAGGAGGTCGACGTCCTGGCGCGCAATGCGCTCACCGACCTCGAGGCGTACTGGGCCGAGCAGTTCCCGGTGGTGTTCGGGACCCCCCTCGAGCCGCTCGCCGGCGGCTACTTCAGCGTCGACCCGGGGAACGCCGACCCCGTCGTCTACCCGCAAGGCGTCGGTTGCGGCAGCGATCCGGGCGACGTCGAGGACAACGCCTTCTACTGCGTCGCGCCCGACGCCCCGAACTCCGACTCGATCAGCTACGACCGCACCTTCCTCGCCGACCTCGGCGCGCAGTTCGGTCGCTTCCTCCCAGCGCTCGTGATGGCCCACGAGTTCGGTCACGCCGTCCAGGCCCGGGTGGGCGGACCGGAGGCCTCCATCGCGGCCGAGACCCAGGCCGACTGTCTGGCCGGCACCTGGACCCGCTGGGTCGCCGACGGCGAGGCGGAGCACTCGATCCTGCGCGCCCCCGAGCTGGACGAGCTGCTCCGCGGCTACCTGCTGCTGCGCGACCCGGTCGGCACCGGGCAGGGCGAGCAGGAGGCGCACGGCTCGTACTTCGACCGGGTCGCCGCCTTCCAGGAGGGGTACGACGGCGGGGCCGAGGCGTGCCGGGACGGCTTCGGGGCGGACCGCGACTTCACCCAGGCGGAGTTCACGGACGAGGAGATCGCGACCGGGGGCAACGCCTCCCCCGGTCAGCTGTTGACCATCATCGAGACCTCGCTGCCCATGGTGTGGCGGGAGATCCTGGGCGAGGACTTCGACCCGCCCACCATCGAGTCCTTCGACGGGGACGCGCCCCGCTGCGCAGCCGATCGGGACCTCGACCTCGTCTACTGCGCCGACGAGAACCTCGTCGGCTTCGACGCGACCGACCTCGCCGGGCCTGCGTACGAGGAGATCGGCGACTTCGCCGTCGCCACCGCCGTCGCGCTGCCCTATGCGCTGGCAGTCCGCGACCAGCTCGGCCTCTCGATCGACGACGCGGAGGCGGTGCGCTCGGCGGTCTGCCTCAGCGGCCTGTACGCCGGTCAGTTCGCCCGGACGGGCGCCGGCGACACCTCCATCTCACCCGGTGACGTGGACGAGAGCGTGCAGTTCCTGCTCACCTTCGGCCGTGAACGGTCGGTGGTGCCGGACGCCGACCTCACCGGTTTCCAGCTGGTCGACCTGTTCCGCAACGGCTACGTGGAGGGCCTCGACGCCTGCGGCGTCGACTCTCAGTAGAGCGCGGTCGTCAGCGCCCGGCGGGCAGGGCCGACCCGCGGGTCCTGGTCGCCGACGACGGTGAAGAGCTCCACCAGGTGCTTGCGGGCCTGGTCGCGCTCCTCCCCCGCAGTGCGCCGGATGACGGCCAGCAGCCGCTCGAAGGCGCCCTCGACGTCGCCGGTGCCGAGCAGGAAGTCCGCCGCCCGGGTCTGCGCCGCGACGTCGTCGGGTGCGGCGTCGGCCGCGGCCAGCGCACCGGGCCCGGCCTCCTCGGCCCGGCGGAACAGCCGCACCTGCTGGAGTGCGATGCCGGCGTCGGGGTGGTCCGGCTCCTCCGCGACGATCGCCTCGTACGCGGCCTCGGCCGCCGCGAGGTCACCGCGCTCGAGCGCTGCCTCGGCCGCGTCCAGGCGCGGGTCGTCCTCGGCTTCGACCTCGGGCTCGGCCTCACCGTCCGTGGGGAGGGCGCCGCCGGTGGTCGCGCGGAGGAGTTCCGCGACGAACTCGCGGGCCTGCTCCTCGGGGATGGCGCCGTTGAACTCGGCGATCAGCTGCCCCTGCCATACGGCCTTCACCGCCGGGATGCCCTGCACGCGCAGCCCCTGGGCCAGCTCCGGGTTGGTGTCGACGTCGACCTTGGCCAGCACCCACGAGCCACCGCCCTCGGCGGCCAACCGCTCGAGCACCGGGGAGAGCTGCTTGCACGGACCGCACCACTCGGCCCACAGGTCCAGCACCACCGGCACCTGGAACGAGCGGTCGAGCACCTCGGTCTGGAAGGTCGCCTCGGTGACGTCGACGACGGCGCTGCCGGGCGCCCCGGCCGGAGCCGCGGCGCTGGGCGGCGGAGCGGCGGCGGCGCGCGCGGCCGCCTCCGACCGCGCCTTGACGGCGGCGAGGTCCACGGCCCCGGCCATGGTGCTGGCCAGCTGGGCCTGCGCGCGCGGGTCGGGATGTCCGGGGCGGGTCGGCTGCATGACCTCGATCATCCCACCGCGCGGACGGGGGTGTCGGCGCCGGGTCGGTCAGAGATCCGGCCCGGCCACGTCGCCGGCACCCAGCCGCACCCGGCGCAGGACACCGAAGATCGTGTCCAGCTCGGACTCCTGCAGGTCGCCCAGGCCGAAGTCGAGCCCCGTCAGCGCCCGGGTGGCCGGCTCGACGACCGCACACCCCGCCTCCGTCATGCCGGCGAGCACGCCCCGGCCGTCGGCCGGGTTGGGCCGGCGCGCCACGAAGCCGGCCGCCACCAGCCGGTCGATCGCGTTGGTGACGCTGGTCGGATGCACCATCAGCCGGCTGCCGATGACCTTGAGCGGCAGTTCCCCGGTGCGGCTGAACGTGAGCAGCACGAGCACCTCGTAGCGGGCGAAGGTCAGCCCGTGCGGCTTGAGCGCCTCGTCGAAGCGGGCCAGCAGGATCTGCTGCACGCGGAACACCGACGTCGCAGCCCGCATCGCCGCGGCAGGCCCGAAGCGTTCCTCCCAGGTCCCGGCGGCGCGCTCGATCGGGTCGAAGGGCAGCCCCAGCGGTCGCACCATGCCCCGGACGGTACCGGCGCCCTCGCCTTCGTCCCGGTACGCACGGGCGTGGTCTCGGCGCCCGTGATGACCACGCCGAGGCGCATGCGGGCGGTCGACCCTGTGGACGACCTCCGCGGCCGCCCTCCGGATCACGGCAGAGTGCGCGGATGCCTTCCCCGCCCGCCCGCCCGGCTCCTCTGCGCGGGAAGATGTTCCGCGGCTCCGAGCAGGTACGACTCGGCCTGCTGACGAAGAACCAGCTGCGCAGCTCGGCCTGGCAGCGGCTCTTCCCGGACGTCTACGCGTGCGCCTCCCTGCCATTGGATCACGCCCGCCGGGCGAGGGCTGCGGCCGCGCTCGCAGTACCCGGCGCGGTCGTCAGCGGACGGAGCGCCGCCGTCCTCTGGGGGGTGCCGCTGCTCGGGACCGACGACGACGTCGAGCTCACCGTTCCCCCGGGATCACGTGCCGGAGCCATACGCGGCATCCGCGTCACCCGGCGGGCCCTCCGGCTCGAGGACCTCGCCCGGCGGCGCGGCGTGCCGCTGACCACGCCCCTACGCACCGCCCTGGACGTCGGGAGGATCGAGCCTGCGGTCGAGGCCGTCGTCGCCCTGGACCGGCTGGTGGGCGCGCGGCTGGTCACGCTGGAAGAGCTGCGGGTGGCTGCCGCCGCGTCGACCGGGCCGGGGTGCCGGGCCACCCGGCGGGCGGCGGAGCGCGCGGACGGTCTCGCAGGGTCGCCGCAGGAGACCCGACTCCGGCTGCTGCTGCACGACTCGCCCCTCCCCCGTCCGGTGCCGCAGCACGTGGTCCGGGACGCCGACGGCCGCTTTCTGGCCCGGGTCGACTTCGGCTGGCCCGAGGCCCGCCTCGCGCTGGAGTACGAGGGCGTCTGGCACGGCAGAGACCAGCAGGTGGTGCGCGACCGGCGGCGGCTCAACGAGCTCACAGCCGCCGGCTGGACAGTCGTCTTCGCGACCGCTGCGGACCTGCGCGACCCGTCGGCGCTGCTCGCGCGCCTTGCTGCCGAACTGGGTACGCCCCGGTACGCACGGGCGTGGTCTCCACGCCCGTGATGACCACGCGCAGGCGTATGCGGGTGAGTGCACCACCGCCCGCCGGATCGTCTGACCCGGCGATCGCGGCGCCCGGCTCAGCGCAGGGCCGGGCGCAGCGGCGGGACCGAGCGGACGCCGAACACGTCCCGCAGTGCGACCTGGGCGGCGTTGTCCCCGCAGGCGCCGTGCACGGCCGGCCCCGGCGGCGTCGCCGCCGACGCGAGGTACACGCCCCGCACCGGCGTCCGGTAGGTGTTCCACCGCGGCACGGGCCGGGCCAGCATCTGGCGCAGCGTGGCCTGTCCGTTGGAGATGTCCCCGCCCAGGTAGCTGATGTTCCACTGCTCCATCTGGACGGCGGTCTTCGTGTGCCGCTCCAGGACCGTGTCCTTGAACCCCGGCGCGAACCGCTCCACCTGGTTCTCGATCGCCTCGGTCATGTCCACGTCGGCGCCGTGCGGCACGTGCACGTACGCCCAGAAGATGTGCCCTCCCGCGGGCGCCCGCGTCGGGTCCGCCACGGTGGGCTGCACGGCCAGGACGTAGGGCTTGTCGGTGAGCCGGCCCCGGTTGGGCGCGCGCTCTCCCGCGACCGTCTCCTGCAGGTCGCCGGCGACGTGGATGGTGCCGGCCCGGCGGACGTCGGGATTGGTCCACGGCACCGGCTCCGACAGGATCCAGTCGATCTTGAACACGCCGGCGCCGTGCTTGTACCGGCGGACCCAGCGGCGGTAGCCCTCGTTCAGCCGGTCGCCCGCCATCGACACGAACGCCTCGGGCGTCGTGTCCAGCAGCACCGCGGGCACGCCCTCGAACTCCCGCAGGTCGGTGACCTCGTGGCCGGTGACCACCTCGCCGCCCTGCTCCTCGAGCGCGGTGACCATCGCGTCGGCCATCTTCTGCGAGCCGCCCTCGACCAGCGGCCACCCGGCGTGGTGGGACAGCATCGCCAGCACCATCCCCAGCGCAGACGTCAGCGGCTGGCTCAGGTCGAGCATCCCGTGCGCCGCCGCCCCGGCGAGCAGCGCCTGGCCGCCCTCGGTGTCGAAGTACCGGCGCGCCAGCCAGCTCACGTTCGGCAGCCCGAGGAGCCCGAACCGGGCGATCTGCAACGGGCTGCGGGTCGGCAGCCGGCGCAGCCCGCTGGTCAGGAAGAAGTCGACGACGTCGGTGCCGTGCTCCACCAGCGGTCCGAACAGCCTGCGGTAGGCCGCGGCGTCGTCGCCCAGCCCGGCCGCGGTCTGCTCGAGCGAGGTGTAGGAGACCGCCGCCCGCCCGCCGTCCAACGGGTGGGCGAAGTTGATCTCGGGCTGGACGAGCCGGACCCCCCGGCTGGCCAGGTCGAACTCGCGGAAGAACGGTGCCGCGGCGGCCATCGGCTGCACCGTCGAGCACACGTCGTGGTGGTAGCCCGGGCGCATCAGCTCCTCGGTGCGCATCCCCCCGCCGGGCCGGTCGGCGGCCTCGACCACCTGCACCCGCAGGCCGGCGGCGCTCAGCCGCAGCGCAGCGGCCAGCCCGTTGGGCCCCGCCCCGACGACGACGGCATCCGGTCGTCCAGCCCGCCCGCTCACCCGGTGATCCTCACGACGACGTCCCCCATCCGCAAGTTGCCCGGCCGCACGTGCGGTGCCCGCGGGTCGGCCAGGACGCCTGGGCGCGTCGCGCAGGGGCTCATGGCCACCGATCCCGTACCGCATCTAGCCTTCGCCGGTGCAGTCCTCCCTCGACTACCCGCCCGCGACCGAGCCGGAGGTGCTCCGGCTGACCCCGGCCGGGCGCCGGCGCCGGCTCTCCGCGGTGCTGATCACCCTGGCCCTGCTGCTGGCGGGAACGGTCTGGGGTGACGACGACGCCTTCCCCTTCGGCCCGTTCCGCATGTACTCCACGCGCAACGACCCGAACGCCCCGGTGATCTCCACCCGGGCGGTGGGCGTGACCGGAGCCGGCGAGGAGATCAAGCTGTCGGGCGGTCAGGTCGGGCTGCGCCGGGCGGAGTTCGAGGGCCAGATCCAGCGGCTGCGCGAGCACCCCGAGCTGCTCGGCCTGCTGGCCGACGCCTTCGCCGAGGCCAACCCGGAGGCGCCCGAGCTCGTGGCGGTGCAGATGGTGCACCGCAGGTTCGCGCTGTCCGACGGGCAGCCCACCGGCGAGTACACCGACAGCGTCGTCGTCGAGTTCGACCTGGAGGACGGCGAGTGAGCACCACCTCGAGCACTGCCCCGGCTCGGGTCACGGGCCGGTGGTGGTTCTCGCCGGTCCCGCTGGCCCGGATCGCGGTCTTCCGCGCGATCGCCTACCTGTTCATCCCCGTCGACGTCTTCCTGACCACCGCCTGGGTGCGCGCGCACGCCGACGTGCCGACCGAGTGGTACGCCCCACTCCTGGTCGGCCGGGTCCTGCACCTGCCCACCCCGACGCACACCCTGGTGCTCGTCGTGCAGTGGGCGCTGGTGCTGGCCGCCGTGGCCGCCGCCACCGGCCGCGCACCCCGGCTGCTCGGCGCCGCCGTCTTCCTCCTGTACGCGGAGTGGATGGTCATCGCGATGAGCTACGGCAAGGTCGACCACGACCGGATCGCGTTCCTGGTCGCGCTGGCCGTGCTGCCGACCATCGGGCGGGCGAGGTTCCGCGACCGGCGGCTGTCGGAGTCCGCCGGCTGGGCGATGGCCGCGGTGTTCGTCACCGTCATGCTCACCTACTTCCTCGCCGCCTGGGCCAAGGTGCGGTTCGGCGGCTGGGACTGGCCGACCGGCTCCACGCTGACCCGCGCGGTGGTGCGCCGCGGCACGGACCTCGCCGACTGGACGCTCGACGTGCCCGGCCTGCTGCCGGCCGCGCAGTGGGTGATGCTGATCATGGAGTTCGCCGCGCCGCTGATGCTGCTGGTGCGCAGCGACCGCGCGCGGATCGCGCTGGCGCTGTTCCTGATCGGCTTCCACGTGGTGACCTACGCGGGCGTGCAGATCATCTTCCTGCCGCACTGCATCGCGATCCTGTCCATCCTCCCGTGGGAGCGGCTGACCGCCCGCTCGGGACGGCGGCCGGCTCAGAGCCGGGCGACCAGCTCGTCGGCGGCCCGGTAGGGGTCGGTCTCCCCCGCCACCACACGCGCGGCCAGCGCGTCGAGCGCGGCGCCGCCGCGCAGGTCGCCGATCCGCTCGCGCAGCGCCGTCAGGGCGATCGCCTCGATCTCGCGGGCGGCGCGCTCGGTGCGGCGGCGTTCACCCTCACCGGAGGACTCCAGCCACAGCCGGTGCTCCTCGACCCTCGCCAGGACGTCGTCGATGCCGTTGTCGGTGTCGCGGGCGGCGACCGTCCGGCAGATCGGCGGGCGCCACCGCCCGGACAGGTCGTGCCGGCCACCGAGGGACTGCATGTAGCGCAGGTCGCGCACCGTCTGGTCCGCGCCGTCCCGGTCGGCCTTGTTGACGACGAAGACATCGGCGACCTCCAGGATCCCGGCCTTGGCCGCCTGGATGCCGTCGCCCATGCCCGGCGCGACCAGCACCAGGGTGGTGTCGGCGAGTGAGGCGATCTCCAGCTCGGACTGCCCCACCCCGACAGTCTCGATCAGCACCACGTCGCAGCCGGCGGCGTCGAGCACCCGCAGCGCCTGCGGGGTCGCCCAGGACAGCCCGCCGAGGTGCCCGCGCGAGGCCATCGAGCGGATGAACACCCCGCGGTCGCCGGCGTGGTCCTGCATGCGCACGCGGTCGCCGAGCAGCGCACCACCGGAGAACGGCGACGACGGGTCGACCGCCAGCACCCCGACCCGCTTGCCGGCCTGCCGCAGCGCCCGCACGAGCGCCGTCGTAGTCGTCGACTTGCCCACGCCCGGCGAGCCGGTGAGGCCGAGCACCTGCGCCGAGCCGGTGTGCGGCGCCAGCGCGGCCGCGACCTCGCGCAGCGCCGGGCTGGCGTCCTCCACGAGCGAGATCAGCCGGGCCACCGAGCGCGGATCGCCCTCGCGGGCCCGCCTGACGAGCGCGGGGACGTCGACAGCACGCCGCCCCCGCCGCCCGGAGGCGGCGGGGGCGGACGTCTGTACCGCGGTCCCCGCAGGGACCTCCATCACGCCGAAGCGGACGGGGCGTGCAGGATCAGGGCGTCGCCCTGGCCACCGCCACCGCACAGCGCGGCGGCGCCGACCTTCAGGCCCCGGCGGCGGATCTCCAGCGCGACGTCGAGGACGAGGCGGGCGCCGCTCATGCCGATCGGGTGGCCCAGGGCGATCGCGCCACCGTTGGGGTTCACCTTCTCGGGGTCGATGCCCAGCTCGCGGGTGGAGACGATGCCCACGGCCGCGAAGGCCTCGTTGAGCTCGACGATGTCGAGGTCCTTGGGGTCGATGCCCTCACGCGCACAGGCCTTCTTGATGGCACCGGACGGCTGGCTCTGCAGCGTGGCGTCCGGACCGGCGACGACGCCGTGCGCGCCGATCTCGGCGATCGGGGTGATGCCGAGCTCCTTGGCCTTGGCGGCGCTCATGACGACCACGGCGCAGGCGCCGTCGGAGATCTGCGAGGCCGAGCCCGCGGTGATCGTGCCGTCCTTGGCGAACGCCGGCCGCAGCTTGCCCAGGCTCTCGGCGGTGGTGTCGGCGCGGATGCCCTCGTCGTCGGTGAACTCGATCGGGTCGCCCTTGCGCTGCGGGATGAGCACCGGGGTGATCGACTCGGCGAAGACGCCGTCCTTGTGCGAGCGGGCGGCCTTCTGGTGGCTGGCCGCGGCGAACTCGTCCTGCTCCTCGCGGGTCAGCTCGTAGCGCGAGTTGGCGTGCTCGGTGAGCTCACCCATCGCCACCTGGTCGAAGGTGTCGGACAGGCCGTCGTGCGACATCGAGTCGACGAGCTTGGTGTCGCCGAACTTGGTGCCGGTGCGCGAGTTCGCCAGGATGTGCGGCGCCTGGGTCATCGACTCCTGGCCACCGGCGACGACGATGTCGTACTCACCGGCGCGGATCAGCTGGTCGGCCATCGCGATCGCGGACAGGCCCGACAGGCAGACCTTGTTGATGGTCAGCGCGGGCACCGACATCGGGATGCCGCCGGCCACCGCGGCGGGGCGGGCGGGGTTCTGCCCGGCACCGGCCTGGATGACCTGGCCCATGATCACGTAGTCGACCTGGTCGCCGGTGATGCCGGCGCGCTCGAGGGCAGCCTTGATCGCGACGCCACCGAGGTCCGCGGCGGAGAAGTCCTTCAGCCCGCCGAGCAGCCGGCCCATCGGGGTACGTGCACCGCTGACGATGACCGAGCGGACTCTGTTGTTTTCGCTCACGGGTGGGCCTCCAGTGCCGGGCCGCCGACGCCGGCGACCGTGTAAGACAGAGCAGACCGCGCTGTTCGCGCGGCGTCGGGCTGCCGACCATGCTAGAGCCACCCCCCGACGGACGTGGCGGAGCCCACTCCCCGACCTCCTCCCGTCACCCGACCGGGCCCTCGTACGGCCCCCGGAGTGTCGCCCCGTGGCGGGGCGCGGGAGGATGCCGACGTGACCACCAACGACGCCGCGGCCACGGGTCTGCCCGAGGGGCTGTTCACCACCATCGACCACGTGGGCATCGCCGTGCCGGACCTGGACGAGGCCATCGCCTTCTACGCCCAGGCCTTCGGAGTGCGCTCGGTGCACGAGGAGACCAACGAGGAGCAGGGCGTCCGCGAGGCGATGCTCGCCGTCGGCGACGGCGACACCCGGATCCAGCTGCTCGCGCCACTGACGCCGGAGTCCACGATCGCCAAGTTCATCGGCCGCTCCGGCCCCGGCCTGCAGCAGCTGGCCTTCCGGGTCGACGACGTCGAGGCGGTCAGCGCCACCCTGCGCGAGCGCGGCCTGCGGTTGCTCTACGACGTGCCCAAGCGCGGCACGGCCGACAGCCGGGTCAACTTCATCCACCCGAAGGACGCCGGCGGGGTGCTCGTGGAGCTCGTCCAGCCCGCCGCTGCGGCGCACTGACCGCCGACCGCCTTTCCGGCGGGGCCGCTGCCCATCGGTAGCGTTCCCCGCCACCGCACTGCCCAGTACCCCCTCCGAGCCGGCCGACGACGGCCTCCAACGACCCAGGAGTTCGCTTGAACGAGATCAGGGACGCCATCCTCGCCGACCAGCTGGACGCGCTGGGCGGCCTCGCCGTTCCGGAGTCCTACCGCGCCGTAGTGGTGCGCAAGGACGAGCAGAACATGTTCGAGGGGGTGCCGACCAAGGAGAAGGACCCCCGCAAGTCCCTGCACATCGACGATGTCCCCACCCCCGAGCTGGGCCCGGGTGAGGCGATCGTCGCCGTCATGGCGTCGTCGGTGAACTACAACACCGTCTGGACGTCGATCTTCGAGCCGGTTTCGACCTTCGGCTTCCTCGAGCGCTACGGCCGTCTGTCGGAGCTCACCAAGCGCCACGACCTGCCCTACCACGTGGTCGGCTCCGACCTCGCCGGCGTCGTGCTCCGGGTGGGCCCGGGCGTCAACAAGTGGAAGGCGGGCGACGAGGTCGTCGCGCACTGCCTCTCGGTGGAGCTCGAGGACCCGGCCGGCCACGACGACACGATGATGGACCCGCAGCAGCGGATCTGGGGCTTCGAGACCAACTTCGGCGGCCTGGCGGAGCTGGCCCTGGTCAAGAGCAACCAGCTCATGCCCAAGCCGGGCCACCTCTCCTGGGAGGAGGCCGCCAGCCCGGGCCTGGTCAACTCGACCGCCTACCGCCAGCTGGTGAGCAAGACCGGCGCC
>JBBSKB010000101.1:0-11789 GCA_038256725.1 Mycobacteriales bacterium
CCTGCACCAGCAGCTGCTGCTCGACGCGGGCATCGCCCGCGCCCGTGTCGTCGTCGTCCCCGAGGACGACCAGGCCGACGTCGCCGCTCTGGTCACCACCGCCCGCAGGCTCACCGCGGCACCCATCGTGGTGCGGCCTCGCGACGACGTGGACCTCGCGTCGCTCGCCGACGCGGGGGCCGACCACGTGCTGGATCCCGGCGCCGGGTCCCGCCGCGGCCTGATCGCCTCGGTGCTGTCCCGCCTCGAGCTGCGCGAGGGCTCCGACCAGCGCGGCGTCGTCGACACCACGCGGCTGGTGAACGTGCCCTGGCCCGCGGACTCCGCGTGCCCGCACGGTTCTGCGAGCGTGCCGGTCCTGCCCCGGAGCACCGGCTGCCTGGAGTGCCAACGCCTCGACCAGCGGTGGGTGCACCTGCGGATCTGCCTGCGCTGCGGTCACGTGGGCTGCTGCGACTCCTCCCCCGGCCGGCACGCGCGCGCCCACCACGCGAACTCCGGCCACCCGCTCGTCACCTCCGGGGAGCCCGGTGAGACGTGGTCGTTCTGCTTCCTCGACGAGACCACGATCGACAGCGGCGACCGGACGCCTGCCTGACCGGCGCACGTCGGGCGCCGCCGGCGATCGTCGCCGTCGAGCCGGCGCAGGGTCGAGAGCTAGGAACCGGCGTGCACCACGACCACGCCGAGCACGATGAGCCCCACCCCCAGCCACTCACGGCGACCCAGCCGGTCACCGAAGACGGCGGCGCCGCCGAGCGTGGCCAGCGCGATGCCGGACCCGGTCCAGATGCCGTAGCCGACGGCCAGCGACACCCCGCTCACCAGCGCCCTCGACATGAGCGCCACGGACACGCCGATCCCGATCAGGGTCAGCGCCGCGAACACCGGTCGGCGGAACCCGGCCGACGCCCGCAGCGCACCGATCCCGACGACCTGCGCGAGGACCGCCGCGGTCAGCCACCCCAGCGCCACGGCGCTCACGAGGCCGCCGCCCGGTCGCCGGTCTGCAGCACCAGCACCCCGGCGGCCAGCACGCCCATCCCGACGATCTGGACGACGGTCAGCGGGTCGCCGAAGAGCCAGACGCTGGCGACGGTGGCGGCGGCGAGACCCACACCGGTCAACGTGGCGTACGCCGTCCCGAGTGCTGTGCCTCCGCGGGCCAGCAGCAGGGAGAACAGCCACAGCGAGACGCCGTACCCGACCAGCGTCGCGGCCGTCGGCAGCCAGCGGGTGAAGCCGTCGGAGACCCGCAGGGCCAGCGTGCCCGCCACCTCGGTGACCACCGCCCCGCTCAGCAACCAGGCGGAAGAGGGGCGCATCCGCCCATCGTCCCCGACGGCAACTCCAGGGACGACGCGCACGTCGCGATCGAGGACGGCCGCTAGCGCGCCGTGTAACCGCCGTCGACCGTGTACTGCGCTCCGGTCACGAACGCTGCGCCGTCGGACAGGAGGAACGCGACCACCTCGGCCACCTCCTCCGCCGTCCCGAGCCGGCCGAGGGGATGTGCGGCAGGCAGGAGCTGGTCCGCCCCGGCGGGCAGTCCCTCCAGCAGCGGAGTCTCGATGTAGCCGGGATGCACCGAGTTGATCCGGATGCCACGCGCCGCGTAGCCGAGAGCCGCCGCCTTCGTCATGCCGCTGACCCCGTGCTTCGCGGCGACGTAGGGCAGGGCCATCGCGCTGCCGACGAGTCCGAGCACCGACGACATGTTGACGATCGCGCCGCCGCCCGCCTCGAGCATGGCGGGGATCTCGTACTTCAGCCCGTAGAACACCGCGTCGAGGTTCACCGCCATGAGGCGGCGGTACTCGTCGATCCCGATGTCGGCCACGTCGCCCGCCGGTCCGACGATGCCGGCGTTGTTGAGGGCGAGGTCCAGCGCGCCGAACTCGCGCACGGCGACCGCGACCGCGGCCTGGACGTGGTCGGGATCGGTCACGTCGCCGACGGCCGCGACGGCCCTGCCGCCGCTCGATGCGATCTGCTCGACCACCCGGTGCGCGCCGTCCGCGGAGAGGTCGGTGACGACGACGGCGGCACCACCGGCCGCGAGCCGCAGCGACACCGCCGCACCGATGCCCGACGCCCCACCCGTGACGAGCGCCGTGCGCCCCGTGAATTCGCCTGCCATGTCCGCGCCTCTCTGCCGTGTCCCGTCTGCCGAGGGATGAGCATGCCAGCGGCGTCGCCTGCCGCGGTGCCGGCCAAGGGCGAGACGGCCCGGGTCAGCCTGGCCCGCGTCCCGTCACCAGGCCGGTCACGAGCTCGCGCCCTGACCGCGGCGGCGAGACCGACGCGGTTGCGCCGTCGCCGACCTGCGCCGCCCGGCGAGCGCGTAGACCGCTACGACGGCGATCACCCCGACACCCATCCCGCACAGCGTCCAGCGCAACCCGATCTGGTCGGCGAGCAGCCCCAGCGGGAGGGCTGCGATGCCGAAGGCGCCGAAGCTGAGCATGACCAGGCCCTGCACCCGCCCGTGGTAGTCCGGGTCCGCCAGGTGGAGCAGCTGGGACTGGTTGCTGGTCTGGAAGGCGAGCATCGCCGCGCCGACGGCGAGGAGCACGACCACCGCCACGTAGGCGGTCGGCGCGATCGACAGCGCGCACACCGCCAGCCCGAAGACGGCGCCCGCCGACACGAAGACCCGCCTGCGCCGGACCCACGCGCCGCGCCGCCCCAGGAACACACCTGCCGCGACGCCGCCGACCGCGGAGGTCGCGGACAGCACCCCGTAACCGGCGGAGCCCAGGCCGAACAGGTCGCTGGAGATGGTCGGCATGAAGGCCAGGTACGGCATCCCCAGCATCGTCACGCCGATGCCGCACCACACCAGGGCGTTCAGCTCGCGGTGCCGGTGCACGTAGCGCACGCCGTCGGCCAGCTCCCCGAGCGGTGACCGACCGGAGGGCTCGCCCGGCAGCCCGGCCGGGAGCGCGGCGGTGAGGAGCACCCCGACGATCGCCAGGGCCGCGCTGAACAGGAAGATCGCCTCGATCCCCCAGGTCACGGCACCGATGACCACTCCGGCCAGCGCCGGACCCACCACCCGGTTCACCTCGGCGTTGACCAGCAGCAGCGAGACGGCCTGGGGCATCGAGTCGCGCGGGACGAGCTCGGCGAGGAAGGCCATCCGGGCGGGGCCGAAGAGGGCGAACCCCACGGCCTGCAGCACGCTGGCGACCAGCAGCATCCAGTAGGCGATGACGTCGAAGACGACGGCCACCCCGATGCCGGCGCTCGACACCGCCAGCAGGAGCACCGAGAGCTGGAGCACGAGCCGCTTGGGCAACCGGTCGGCGGCCACGCCGCCCCAGGGGGTCGCCAGGAGCAGGGCCACGCCGAACGCCAGCAGGATCCCGCCCAGCGCGGCGTTGGACCCGGTGAGCTCGAAAGCGAGCCAGCCGCGGGCGATCGCCTGGGCCATGACGCCGAGGAACACCGCGGCGGCGTTGAGGTAGAGGACCAGGAAGCCGCCGATCCGCAGCAGCGCCAGCGCGCCGAGATCGAGGGGTTCCGGCGGCACCGGCGGAACGGCCCCGCCCGGCACCGGCACCGCAGGCACCGGGACCTCGGGTGACAGGACACCTGATGACAGGACCCCGGAGGACGGCGGCCCGGTCGGACCCGGTGGCGTCGCGTGTCCGTCGGGCCCTGCGTCGACCCGGCCCGCGGCTTCCCCGCTCATGGCTCTCCTCGTCCGGCGCCCGCGCGCGGCAGCCGACGCCTCGGCGACGTCGGGGCGTGCCTTCGCACCCTGCCACACCGAACGCTCCGGGACGTCCGCTGCGACGTACCCGTCCGCCGCCTGGCCGTCATCGGGGTCCATCGGGCAGGCTGACGGCGAGCCGTCCGGAGACGGGCACCAGCAGGACGGAGAACTGCCATGTGGGCGCAGACGCTCAGCGGCCCCAACCGGTTCGAGCAGGTCGAGGTCCCGGCCCCCGACCCCGCGGCCCTCGCCCCCCGGCACGTGCTGCTGGCCACCCGCGCCGGCGCCATCTGCGGCAGCGACCTGCCCAACTTCCGCGGCGGGCTGTGGCCGCACCCGGCCGCCGAGGACGGCTGGGGCGCCACCCGGGCTCCGGGCTTCCCGTTGCACGAGATCGTCGGCGAGGTCGTCGCCAGCCGGCACCCCGACCACTCCCCCGGGAACCTCGTCGTCGGCTGGGCGTCGATGTTCGACGGCATCGCCGAGCTCGTGGTCACCGACGGCGACGGGCTGGCCGGCTACGACGCCGGGCTGCCACCCACCACCGCCGTGATGCTGCAGCCCCTGGCGTGCGTGCTCTACGCCGTCGAGCAGCTCGGGGACGTCTCCGGCCAGTCCGTGGCCGTCATCGGCCAGGGCCCGATCGGGCTGCTGTTCAGCCACGTCCTGAAGGCCCGCGGGGCGCGGCGCGTCACGGGCGTGGACCCGGTCGACCGCACGGGAGTCGCAGAGGTCTTCGGCGTGGACGAGACGGTCACCGCCCGCGCCGAGCGGTGGGCGGGGCGCCTGTCCGACGCCGACCGGCCGTCGGTGGTCGTGGAGGCCGTGGGGCACCAGATCTCGACGTTGGCGCCCGCCCTGGACGCCGTCGCGTTCGGCGGCCAGGTCTTCTACTTCGGCGTGCCCGACGACCCGATCTACCCGTTCGACATGATGACCTTCCTGCGGAAGAACCTCACCCTGCGCTCGGGCGTCGCCCTGGAGCGGCGCCGGGTGCTCGCCGACGCCGACAGCTACCTGGCGGCGCACCCGGAGCTGCGGGACGCCTACGTCACCCACGTGCTCCCTGCGGGAGACGTGCAGGCGGCCTTCGCGGCCGCGGTCGCCCCCCGCCCCGGGCAGCTGAAGATCGCCCTGGACATGGCCTGACGGAAGATCGCGCCCCCGGTCAGCTCAGCCGGTAGCTCCAGCGGTAGGTGCCCGGGCCGATGCGGTGCGGCGCGCTGACGTCCGGCCCCACCGCCCCGGAGCCGACGCCCCGGTGCCGCGCGTCGATCCACAGGTAGGCGTGCTCGCGGGCCGGCAGGTCCTCCAGGTGCCCGGCCGCGGCCAGCTCCTCGTCGGTCCAGCGGCTGACGGTCACGTCGAGGTCGTCGAGCCCGTCGACGGTGAGGACGACGCGATCGTCGGCGTCCAGGAACCGCAGCTCCCGCACGCCGGTGCGGTTGCCGCTGGCCTGCGGGTGCACGTACGGCACCGGCCAGTCGTCGACCGCCGTGCGCCAGCGCCCCACCAGCGCGCCGGCCCGCCGGTCGGAGTAGTTCTCGTGCGGGCCGCGGCCCAGCCACTCCACCGCGACGACGCCCGGGGGCAGCTCGAGACGGACACCCACCCGCGGGATGTCGTCCCAGTCCTCGGGCACGGTCACCTGGTGGGTGACGCGGCGCCCCTCCACCTCGGTGCCCAGCTCGATCCGCTCGTGCGCCGACGGCAGCCCCAGCTGCTCCCACCGCGCGGCGTGCCGCGGACCGTAGGTCTCGTTGTCGATGGGTGCGCGCCACAGCGCGAGCCGGGTCGGCAGACTCGGCGCGGTCGCACCGCCGGGCGGTTCCGCGTCCTCCGAGCGGGCGAGCTCGGTCTGCCAGGCTGCGACCGCACCGACCCGCACCGTGAGGTGGGCGACCTGTCGCCCGTGCAGCCGCAACGGAGGCACGGGCACCCGGACGTCGGCGTGCGCGCCGGGGGCCAGCGCGAGCCGGCCGAGCGTGCCGGCCGCGATCTCGTCGCCGTCGACGGTGACCGCCCAGTCGACGTCCGCGACGTCGGCCAGGTCGGTGAAGTCGTGCTTGTTGGTCAACCGGATGCCCCCTCCCCCGGCCCAGGCGAAGCCCACCGGCTGGATCACGGAGGCCAGCTCCAGCAGGGACGGGTGCGGGGTCCGGTCGGCGGCCACCACGCCGTTGAGGCAGAAGGGGCCGTCGTGCGGGCTGTCGCCGAAATCGCCCCCGTAGGCCAGCCGCTCGGTCCCGTCCGGCATCCGCTGCACGAGGGCCTGGTCGACCCAGTCCCACACGAAGCCGCCCTGCAGGCCGGGGTGCCGCTCGATCGCCGCCCAGTACCGGTCGAGGTCGCCGCCGGAGTTGTTCATGGCGTGCGCGTACTCGCACATGATCAGCGGCCGGTCGGGCAGCGCGACCGTCGTCGCCCACTCCTCCAGGTCCTCGACCGAGGGGTACATCGGCGGGACGACGTCGGTCTCCCGCCGCGGAGTCCGCCAGGACTCCGGTGGGGTCAGCCCGCCGGTGAGCGCCGCGTCGAGGTAGCCGTTCTCGTAGTGCACCGGCCGCGAGGGGTCGTACGCCCGCAGCCACGCGGCGGCGGCGTCCAGGATCGGCCCCCAGCCGCTCTCGTTGCCCAGCGACCACATCACGACGCACGGGTGGTTCTTGTCGCGCAGCGCCATGCGGGTGACCCGCTCGAGCACCGCCGGGCCCCACTCGCTCGACGTGAGCAGCGAGCGCATGTAGGCGTGCGTCTCCAGGTTCGCCTCGTCGACGACGTACATGCCGAGTGAGTCGCAGACGTCGTACAGGTAGGGGTCGTTCGGGTAGTGCGACGTCCGCACCGCGTTGAGGTTGTGGGCCTTCATCAGCTCGACGTCCCGGCGGATCGCCGCCCGGCTGACCGTCTTGCCGGTCCGCGGGTCGTGGTCGTGCCGGTTGACGCCCTTGATCAGCACGGCCCGGCCGTTCACGAGCAGCTCGTGCCCGCGCACCTCCACGCGGCGGAAGCCCACCCGCAGGGCGACCGAGTCCAGTCGCGCACCGTCGGCGTCCACCAGCTCGACGCGGAGGTCGTGCAGGTGCGGGTGCTCGGCCGACCACGCCGTGACCCCGGGGAGCTCGGCCGAGACCGTGGCCCCGCGGCCGGTGAAGCGGTAGGCGTTGGTGGTGATGCTGGTCGGGTGCTCCCAGCGGGCCTTCTCCTGACCGACCGGCTCCCCGTCCAGGAGCACCCGGACCTGCGCTCCAGCGCTGCGCTCTTCGCCCGTGGTGGCGTGCACCGTGAGCTGTCCGACGCCGGTTCCCGGGTCGCGGTCGGCGACGGCCCGGACGTCGGCGAGGTGGACCCGGGGGGTGCGGTAGAGCAGGACCGACCGGTGCAAGCCGGCGTGGTACCAGTGGTCCTGGTCCTCCAGGTAGCTGGCCGCCGACCACCGGACGACGGTGAGCACCAGCTCGACCGCCCGGCCGGGCGTGACCAGCTCGGTGAGGTCGAACTCCTGGCCCAGCCGGGAGTCGGTGCCCATGCCCACCGGGCGGCCGTCGACCGCCACGTACAGCACCGAGTCCGCGCCGCCCACGTGCAGCACGACCCGCGACCCCTGCCAGTCAGCAGGCACCTCGACGAGCCGGCGGTAGATGCCGGTCGGGTTCTCGTCCGGGACGTGCGGCGGCGGGCCCGGGAACGGCATCTGCACGTTCGTGTACTGCGGTGGGTCGCCGACGTCCTGCATCGTCCAGCAGCCCGGCACCTGCACGGTCGCCTCGTGGCGGACCGCCCCACCGGGGCGGTCGAGCAACGTGAACGACCAGGGGCCGTCGAGCGAGAACACCTCGGCGCCCTCGCGGAGGAACGTCGTCATCGGCAGCCGGTTCAGCTGCACCGCCTCGGGACGCGTCCAGGAGGCCGACCACATCATGCGCGCGAGCATAGGGGCCCGGGCCCCCGCGTCGGTCCGCCCAGCAGGACCCGGGCGACCGTGGCTAGCCTGCGCCGGTGGCAGACCCGGCTGACGACTCCTTCGTGCGCGTCCGCGGCGCCGGGGAGCACAACCTGCGCAACGTCGACGTCGACATCCCGCGGGACGCGATGGTCGCCTTCACCGGCGTGTCCGGTTCCGGAAAGTCCTCGCTCGCGTTCGGCACGCTCTACGCCGAGGCGCAGCGGCGGTACTTCGAGTCGGTCGCGCCGTACGCCCGCCGGCTCCTGCAGCAGGTGGGCGCACCGCACGTCCGGGAGATCACCGGCCTGCCGCCGGCCGTGGCCCTCCAGCAGCGGCGCGGCGCCCCGAGCTCCCGGTCGACGGTGGGCACCCTGACCACGCTGTCCAACCTGCTGCGGATGCTCTACTCGCGGGCGGGCACCTACCCGCCGGATGCCCGCCGCCTCGAGGCCGACGCCTTCTCCCCCAACACCGCGGCGGGCGCCTGCCCCCGCTGCCAGGGGCTCGGGATGGTGCACGACGTCACCGAGGACCTCCTGGTGCCCGACCCGTCGCTGACCATCCGCGACGGCGCCATCGCGGCCTGGCCGGGCGCCTGGCAGGGCGCCAACCTGCGCAGCATCGTGACCGGGCTCGGCATCGACGTCGACACGCCGTGGCGGAAGCTCAGGCGCGAGGACCGGGACTGGCTGCTGTTCACCGACGAGCAGCCGTCCGTTCTGGTCGCGCCCGAGGCCGGCCGCATCGACCACGGCTACTACGGCAAGTTCTGGAGCGCCCGCAGCCACGTGATGCACGTGCTGGCCACCTCGCAGAGCCAGCGGATGCGCGACCGGGCGATGCGGTTCGTCCAGAGCATCGCCTGCCCGGAGTGCCACGGCAGCCGCCTGCGGCCGGAGGCGCTCGCGGTGACCTTCGCCGGCCGCTCGATCGCCGAGGTGAACGCGCTGTCGCTGGTCGAGGTCGCGGCGCTGCTGCGACCCGTGGCGCTGCTCACCGAGCCCGGTACCGCCACGCCGACGGCGCAGTCCGGGGGGTCGACCGAGGTCGCGGTGCGGATCAGCGCCGACCTGGCCACCCGGATCGACGTGCTGCTCGACCTCGGCCTGGGCTACCTGGGCCTCGGCCGGTCCTCGACCACCCTGTCGCCGGGCGAGGCGCAGCGCCTGCGGATCGCCACCCAGCTGCGGTCCGGGTTGTTCGGCGTCGTCTACGTCCTCGACGAGCCCTCCGCGGGCCTGCACCCCGCGGACGCGGAGCCGCTGCTGGACGTGCTGGACCGGCTCAAGGCGTCGGGCAACTCCCTGTTCGTCGTCGAGCACGACATGGACGTCGTCCGCCGGGCCGACTGGATCGTCGACATCGGCCCCGGCGCGGGCTCCGGCGGCGGGCGGGTGCTCTACAGCGGCCCGGTCGCCGGCCTCGAGCAGGTGGCGGACTCCCCCACCGGTCGGTACCTCTTCGGCCGCTCGGAGCCGATCGAGCAGCGCGCCCGGACCCCGCACGGCCGGCTGCACCTGCGCGGCATCTCCCGGCACAACCTGCGGGACGTGTCCGTCGAGGTGCCGCTCGGCGTGCTCACGGCGGTCACCGGGGTCTCGGGCTCCGGGAAGTCGACGCTGGTCACGCAGGTGCTCGCCGAGGTCGTGCGTCGGCACCTCGGCCCCGCGGAGGAGGACCCGGACGATCCCGGCCTCGAGGTCGACCTGCGCGACGCGTCCGGGCTGGAGGCGTTCGACCGGCTCGTGCGGGTCGACCAGCGGCCCATCGGCCGCACGCCCCGGTCCAACCTGGCCACCTACACCGGCCTCTTCGATGCCGTGCGGAGGCTCTACGCCTCGACCGACGAGGCGCGGGCTCGCGGCTACACGGCCGGCCGGTTCTCCTTCAACGTCGCCGAGGGGCGCTGCGACACCTGCCAGGGAGAGGGCTTCGTCGCCGTCGAACTGCTGTTCCTGCCCGGCACCTACGCGGCGTGCCCGACCTGCCATGGCGCCCGCTACAACGCCGAGACCCTTGAGGTGCTCCACCGCGGGAAGAGCATCGCCGACGTCCTGGCCCTGTCGGTCGACGACGCCGCCGCCTTCCTTCCCGACGTCCCGGCCGCGGCGCGCAGCCTGCAGACCCTCCAGGACGTCGGGCTGGGCTACCTGCGGCTGGGCCAGCCGGCGACCGAGCTCAGCGGTGGCGAGGCCCAGCGCATCAAGCTCGCCACCGAGCTGCAGCGCGCCCGCCGGGGCCACGCCCTCTACCTGCTCGACGAGCCGACGGCGGGCCTGCACCCGGCCGACATCCGGCTGCTGCTCGGCCAGCTGCACCGGCTCGTCGACGCCGGCAACACCGTCGTCCTGGTCGAGCACGACCTCGACACGATCGCCTCCGCCGACTGGGTCATCGACCTGGGCCCCGGCGGCGGGGATGCGGGCGGGCGCGTCGTCGCCTCCGGCACCCCGGCCGAGATCGCCGCGGCCCCGGGCAGCGCCACCGCGCCCTACCTCGCCCGGCGGCTCGCGGGCTCCTGACGGGTCCTTCCCCGGCCGGGCCTGCGGGAACAACGGGAGCCGGCACGGTGGGCACCGTGCTGCCCCGGCTGGCCGCCGCGCGGTGCCGACCGTCGGCATGCCACGCTCAGGGGGCGGTCCTCCCGCCGGAACACGTGGCGCCGCACGCGCCGTGCCCGCACCGGGGACCACCCTGCCGCCGAAGAAGCCAGCTGAGAGGGACACCTGATGCAGAGAAACGAGCCAACGGAGCTGTTCGACCTGCGGATGAGCGAGGAGGCCCGGCCGCTGTACGACCGCGTCGTCCGGTTCCTCGAGGACGTGGTCGCCCCGATGCAGGAGGAGTTCCACCGGCTCGGCGAGGGCCGCGCCGACCGCTGGTCCTACGCTCCGGGCCAGCTGGAGGCGCTGGAGGGCGCCAAGGACAAGGCCAAGGAAGCCGGCCTGTGGAACTTCTTCCTCCCCAACTCCGAGGTCGGCGGCCTGACCAACCTCGACTACGCCTACATCGCCGTCGAGCTCGGCAAGTACCCGCTGGGTTCCGAGTCGCTCAACTGCTCGGCCCCCGACACCGGCAACATGGAGGTGCTCGAGCGCGTCGGCACGCCCGAGCAGAAGGCCCGCTGGCTGGAGCCGCTGCTCAACGGCGAGATCCGCTCCGCCTTCGCCATGACCGAGCCCGACGTCGGCAGCTCCGATGCCAAGAACGTCCGGCTCCAGGCCCTGCGTGACGGCGACGACTACGTGCTCAACGGCGAGAAGTACTACATCTCCGGAGCCGGCGACCCGCGCTGCAAGATCATGATCGTCATGTGCCAGACGAATCCCGAGGCACCGGTGCACCAGCAGCAGTCCCAGATCCTGGTGCCGATGGACACCCCCGGCGTCCAGGTGATGGAGCCGATGGAGGTGTTCGGCCGGGACGACGCCCCGCACGGGCACATGCGGATCCGGTTCACCGACGTGCGCGTGCCGGTGGCCAACCTCCTGCTCGGCGAGGGCCGTGGCTTCGAGATCAGCCAGGTGCGCCTGGGCCCCGGCCGCATCCACCACTGCATGCGCGCCATCGGCCAGGGTGAGAAGGCGCTCGAGCTGATGGTCCGCCGCGGCAAGTTCCGCGAGGCGTTCGGCAAGCCGATCCTGAACCTCGGCAAGAACATGGAGACGGTGTCGCGGGCGCGGATCGAGCTCGACGCCTGCCGGCTCATGGTGCTGAAGGCGGCCAAGGCGATGGACGTGCTCGGCAACGCCCAGGCGCGCGTCTACGTGTCCGCGGTGAAGGCGATGGTCCCGGAGAAGGTCTGCCAGATCATCGACCAGGCCATCCAGATCCACGGCGCCACCGGTGTCTCGCAGTGGACCCCGCTGGCCGGCATGTACGCCAGCCAGCGCACGCTCCGCCTGGCCGACGGCCCCGACGAGGTGCACCACTTCGTCGTCGCACGTCACGAGGCCGGCCGCTACAGCGAGCCGGCCCCCGGCCGGTCCGAGTCCCGCGGCGAAGGAGTCTTCGCCGGCCCCTGAGCGGATCCGTCCCCCAGCGAGCCGCCCGGCTGACGACGACAGGGCCCGGTCACCTCGGTGACCGGGCCCTGTCCGTGCGGCGGGAACCGCGGCTCAG
>JBBSKB010000102.1:0-11726 GCA_038256725.1 Mycobacteriales bacterium
ACCCACCTCGGCGACATGCGGGCGCTGTTCGACCAGATCCCGCTGTCGCGGATGAACACCTCGATGACCATCAACGCCACCGCGATGTGGCTGCTCGCGCTCTACCAGGCGGTCGCCGAGGAGCAGGGCGCCGACGCCGCGCAGCTGGCCGGCACAACGCAGAACGACATCATCAAGGAGTACCTCTCCCGCGGGACCTACGTCTTCCCGCCCGGGCCGTCGCTCCGGCTGATCACCGACATGGTGGCCTACACGGTCAGTGAGATCCCGAAGTGGAACCCGACCAACATCTGCAGCTACCACCTGCAGGAGGCCGGGGCGACGCCCGTGCAGGAGATCGCCTACTCGCTCTGCACCGCCATCGCGGTGCTCGACGCAGTGAAGGCCGCCGGGCAGGTGCCCGAGGAGCGCTTCGGCGAGGTCTGCGCGCGCATCTCCTTCTTCGTCAACGCCGGCGTGCGTTTCGTGGAGGAGATGTGCAAGATGCGCGCCTTCACCCAGCTCTGGGACGAGCTGACGCAGGAGCGCTACGGCGTGACCGACGCCAAGCAGCGCCGCTTCCGCTACGGCGTGCAGGTCAACTCCCTGGGTCTGACCGAGGCCCAGCCCGAGAACAACGTCCAGCGCATCGTGCTCGAGATGCTGGCCGTCACCCTGTCCCGCGACTCCCGGGCCCGTGCGGTGCAGCTGCCGGCGTGGAACGAGGCGCTCGGCCTGCCCCGGCCCTGGGACCAGCAGTGGTCGCTGCGGCTCCAGCAGGTGCTGGCCTACGAGACCGACCTGCTCGAGTACGAGGACCTGTTCACCGGTTCGGTCGTCGTCGAGAAGAAGGTCGCCGATCTCGTGGCGGGCGCAAAGGCCGAGATGGCCCGCGTCGAGGAGCTCGGTGGCGCGGTCGCGGCCGTCGAGTCCGGCTACATGAAGAGCGCGATGGTCGGTTCGCTGGCCGAGCGTCGCCGCCGGATCGAGAGCGGCGAGGACGTCGTCGTCGGCGTCAACAAGTTCCAGACCACCGAGCCCAACCCGCTCACCGCCGACCTCGACGCCGCCATCATGGTCGTCGACCCGGCCGTGGAGGCGTCCGCCCAGGAGGCGGTCCGGAAGTGGCGGGCCGAGCGCGACCAGGCCGCTGCCGACGGGGCGCTGGCCGCCCTCCGCGCGGCGGCGGCGACCGACGTCAACCTGATGGCCGCCACCCTCGACTGCGCCCGCGCGGGCGTGACGACGGGGGAGTGGGCCGGGGTGCTGCGCGAGGTGTTCGGCGAGTACCGCGCACCCACCGGCGTGGCCTCGGCCAGCAGCGGCGGCGAGGCCGACGCGACGCTGGTCGACATCCGCGAGCGGGTGCGGGCCACGGGCGACGAGCTCGGCGGCCGGCTGCGCTTCCTGGTCGGCAAGCCGGGCCTGGACGGCCACTCCAACGGTGCCGAGCAGATCGCCGTCCGCGCGCGCGACGCCGGCTTCGAGGTCATCTACCAGGGCATCCGCCTGACCCCGGCGCAGATCGTCTCGGCCGCGGTCGAGGAGGACGTGCACGTCGTCGGTCTGTCGGTGCTCTCCGGCTCCCACCTGCAGGTGGTGCCGGCGGTGCTCCGCGGGCTGAAGGAGGCCGGCCTGGACGACGTCCCGGTGGTCGTCGGCGGGATCATCCCCGACAGCGACGCGCGGCGGCTCCGCGACCAGGGCGTCGCCCGCGTCTTCACGCCGAAGGACTTCGGCCTCACCGAGATCATGGGGTCGGTGGTCGACGTGATCCGCGAGGCGAACGACCTCCCCGCCCACCCGGCCGGGAAGGTGCCCGAGCCGGCCTGATCGGGGCTAGCGTCGCGGCATGACCGACGGCGCACCCCGGGTCGAACGCGACGGCGACGTCGTCCGCATCACGATGGTGCGGGCGGCGCGCCGCAACGCTCTGTCCCGGGAACACCTGACCCAGCTCCTGGCGGCGGTCACCGGGGCAGGGGCGAGCGACGCGACGGGTCTGGTCCTGGCGGGCGAGGGGCCGGTGTTCAGCGCCGGCCACGACTTCGCGGACGTGGCCGGGAAGCCGATCGGTGAGGTGCGCAGCCTCCTGCAGCTGTGCACCGAGCTGATGCAGACCCTCCAGGACGTGCCCCAGGTGGTCGTGGCCCGGGTGCATGCCCTCGCGACGGCGGCTGGGTGCCAGCTGGTCGCCTCGTGCGACCTCGCGGTCGCCGCGGAGTCCGCGGGCTTCGCCGCGCCCGGGGGCAAGGGCGGGTGGTTCTGCCACACCCCGATGGTCGCGATCGCCCGCAACGTGGGGCGGAAGCGGGCGATGGAGCTCGCGCTCACCGGCGACGTCATCGACGCCCGGACGGCGCTGGACTGGGGGCTGGTCAACCGGGTGGTCCCGGACGACGAGCTCGACGCGGCGGTCGCCGACCTGGTGGCCCGGGCCACCCGCGGCTCCCGGGCGAGCAAGGCGTGGGGCAAGCAGACGATGTACGCCCAGCTCGACCGGCCGGAGCGGGATGCCTACGCGACGGCCCTGGAGGTCATGGCCGCCGCGAGCCAGCTCGACGGTGCCCGCGAGGGGATGTCGGCGTTCCTCGAGAAGCGCTCGCCGGTCTGGCCGGACTGACCCCGCTCAGCGCACCCGCGGTCCGAAGCGGACGTCGACGCCCGGGGAGAAGAGCACGCTGTCCGGGAGCCCGTCCACGGCCAGCCCCGCCGCGCCGGTGAGGTCCTCGTCGAGCCCGACCACCGAGGCGGCGTGCAGGGGCCACTCGGGGTGCTCGTTCGGCCAGTAGGCAGTGCGGCCCCGCCGGTCGGTCTGGTGCAGCCCCCAGCGCCCGGTGAGGAAGCGAGCCAGCGGCGGCGGGTCGGGCATGCGGTCGCCGATGCGCAGGACGATGTCGCCGCGGGCGCCCCGCGGCCCCGGCCACCGGCGGGCCGACGTGTACGTGGCGACATCGCCGACGCGGGAGTAGCGCATCCGCGACCAGAGGTAGGGCAGCCCGGCGACCCAGCGGGCGGCGAGCACGGGGAGCAGCCGCTCGGCATCGAGCGAGGCGAAGACGACGCCGCGGCGCCCCTGCTCGTCCACCGAGTACAAGCGCACGTTGGTCTCGAGGAACGAACCCAGCCACGGGAGCCCGGGTGTGCCGAGCAGGCCGATCCGGCGCATCCGGAAGGGGACGAGACCCACGTAGGTGGCGCCGTCGTGCTCGTCGGGCCGGGTGCCCGGCGGGAGGAGCGGGGCCACCCGGGCGGGGTCGACGGCCCAGTGCAGGAAGGCGACGTCCCGCCAGCCCTGGGTGAACAGCACCCGCCCGGCGGGGCGCGGCGCTGTCGGGGTCACCGGTTCGGCGTCTGCCACCCCGTCAGCGTCCCACGTGATCCGGGTCTCACCGGGAAGACCGGTGGATGCTCCGGACTTGCTTCCTCCGTGCTGGATCTGTGGGGCCTGACGCGCAGGCGGGCGCTGGACTACGGGCGGATGACGACCGCGAGCTGTTGATGCTCGCCGCTCCCGTCGTCCCCACTCCTCCCGCAGATCGGTAGTCCTCCCCGTGCCCGCTCGTCTCCGCCGCGTGCCCTTCGGCGCGCAGGTCCTCCTCGCCCTCGTGGTCGGCGTCGCCCTCGGCTTCGTCGCCCGCGAGATGGGCACCGTCTCCGACGGCTCGCCCAACTGGCTGACCAGCACCCTGCAGACCATCGGCAGCAGCTTCGTCTCGCTGCTCAAGGCCCTGGTGCCCGCGCTGATCGTTACCGCGGTCATCGTCTCGATCGCCAACCTCAGGCAGGTCTCCAACGCCGCCCGCCTGGCCGCGCAGACCCTGCTGTGGTTCGCCATCACCGCGCTCATCGCGGTCGCGATCGGCATCGGTCTGGGCCTGCTGACCCAGCCCGGCCGGAACAGCTCCGTCGACGCCGCCAGCGCCCAGGACGTCGGCACGACCGGCGGCTGGTGGGACTTCCTCACCGGCCTGGTGCCGGGCAACATCCTGGGTCTGCAGGCCTCCGCAGGCAGTGACGGCTCGGTGGGCCTGTCGTTCAACGTGCTGCAGCTGATCGTCATCTCGGTCGCGATCGGCGTCGCCGCCCTCAAGGTGGGTGCCGCGGCCGAGCCGTTCCTGAACCTCACCCGCTCCGCCCTGGCTATCGTCCAGAAGGTGCTCTGGTGGGTCATCCTGCTGGCCCCCATCGGGACCGTCGGCCTCATCGGCAATGCCGTCGCCAGCTACGGCTGGAGCTCCCTCGGCTCGCTCGGCGTGTTCGCCGGCGCGGTGTACGCGGGACTGGCCCTGGTGCTGTTCGTCGTCTACCCGGTGCTGCTCAAGGCGCACGGTCTCTCGCCGCTGCGGTACTTCGCCGGCGCGTGGCCCGCGATCCAGCTGGCCTTCGTCTCCCGCTCCTCGATCGGCACCCTGCCGGTGACCGAGCGGGTGACCGAGCAGAACCTCGGGGTCCCGCGGTCCTACGCCTCGTTCGCCGTGCCGCTGGGCGCGACCACCAAGATGGACGGCTGCGCCGCGATCTACCCGGCGCTCTCCGCGATCTTCGTCGCCCAGTTCTTCGGCGTGGACCTCGGCATCACCGACTACCTGCTCATCGCGCTGGTCTCGGTCATCGGCTCGGCCGCCACGGCCGGGGTCACCGGGGCCGTCGTCATGCTGACCCTCACGCTGTCGACGCTCGGTCTGCCGCTGGCCGGCGTCGGCCTGCTCCTGGCGATCGACCCGATCCTCGACATGGGCCGTACCGCGGTGAACGTCGCGGGCCAGGCGCTGGTGCCGACGATCGTGGCCAAGCGCGAGGGCATCCTCGACCTCGAGCGGTACAACTCGACCTCGCCGGTCGAGCCGCTGGCGAAGGTCGACGAGCACGGCGGTGTCGACGCCGACCTGCGGGCCCCCGCCACGGTCTGATCCGCGACGCCGAACGGGCCCGGTCCTCCCCCCGGGGGGCCGGGCCCTGCGCGTCAGCCGCCGAGGTCCGCGCACCCGGACTCGTCCGGCAGCAGCGGCCGGAAGGTCACCGCCCACAGCGCGCCGTCCGGCGTCGCCCAGGGGGTGAGCCGGTCCGCTCCCGCGGCCGCGGCGAGGACTGCGGCCGCCTGGTCGCCGGTCGCTTCGATGCACCCGAGTTCCGGGACGCCCGCCGGCGCTCCCGGCAGCGGGGGGCCGGGCCATGGCACAGGGGTGGCCGGGCCGAGGCCCTGGTCGAGCGTGCCCTGCGGCGCCGTCCACGGCCGCGCGAGCGCGACGACCGACGTGGCGAGGTAGCCCTCCGGCCGTGGTTGCTGCTGGCTCAGACCGTCGAGGGTGGCCATGAGCTCCCGTAGCTCGGCCCGGCCGGCACGCTGCTCGGCGGTGAGGCCGTCGGCCACCTGCTCCTGCCCGAGGCCCTGATCGGCGAGCGCGTAGACCTCGCGCACATGGATGCCGTCGGCGGTGACGAGCGTGAAGCGGGTGGATGGGACGTCGGCGAGGTTGGGGCTGCCGAGATCGTCGTCGTCCGCGACACCGGCGGCCAGTGCCCGGTCGGCCAGATCCTGCACGGTTCCCGCTTCGAGGGTCTGGACCAGCACGTTCGGCAGCGCGGGGCCGGGATGGACCGCCGCGACCGGGCCGTCGGTGAGGAACCTGCCGTCGGCGTAGAGCGAGTACATCGGCAGGCGGGTGAGTGTCGTCTCCGGCGTCACGAACCCGCCCACGTACTCGACGCGGAGCACCAGCGCGCCGGGATCGGCGGGGAGTGCGGCGCGCGGCGGCCGGGTGGCCTCGGGCGCCGGGCTCCCCGCGACGGGAGGATCGGCGCACGCCGCCAGGAGCAGGACCATCAGCAGCAGGGCGGCGGTGCGGACAGGACCCATGGTCGGCATGCTCCCAGGACGGCGGGGGCGCCGGGGCGGTTGCTGCGCCGGGTACCGTCGGCGCCCGTGCGCCTGGTCATTGCCCGCTGTTCCGTGGACTACATCGGGCGGCTCACCGCCCACCTGCCGATGGCCACCCGTCTGCTGCTGGTGAAGGCCGACGGCTCGGTGTCCATCCACGCCGACGACCGCGCCTACAAGCCGCTGAACTGGATGACGCCGCCCTGCACCCTGCGGGACGAGCTCACCGACGGGTCGGGCACGTGGACGGTCACCAACAAGGCCGGCGAGCAGTTGGTCATCAGAATCGAGTCGGTCCAGCACGACCACTCCCACGAACTCGGCGTGGACCCGGGCCTGCAGAAGGACGGCGTCGAGGCCGAGCTGCAGCGGCTGCTGGCCCTGCACGTGGAGACCTTCGGCGCGGGCTGGTCGCTGGTCCGACGCGAGTACCCCACGGCGATCGGCCCGGTCGACCTGCTCTGCCGCGACGCGACCGGGACGACCGTCGCGGTGGAGATCAAGCGCCGCGGCGAGATCGACGGCGTCGAGCAGCTGACCCGCTACCTGGAGCTGCTCAACCGCGATCCGCTGCTCGCCCCGGTGAAGGGCGTGTTCGCCGCCCAGGAGATCAAGCCGCAGGCCCGGGTGCTCGCCGCCGACCGCGGCATCGACTGCGTCACCGTCGACTACGCCGTCCTCAAGGGGACCGACGACCCCTCCCAGCGCCTGTTCTGAGCGGTCACCTCCGGCTGCCCGGAGCGCGAATGAGAGACTGCCCACCGATCACCGACGGTGGAGGGATGGCAACGTGGCCAGGGAATTGAACGAGGTCGGCATCGTGGGGCTGGGCACCGCGGGTGCCGCCATCGCGGAAGCATTCGCCCGGGCGGGCCTGTCGGTCACGGCCGTCGAGGTCAGCGACGAGGCGGCCGCGCGCGGTCGCGCCGCGATCGAGCGCTCGGTCGCCGCCGGTGAGGCCGACGACGCCGCACTGGCCCGCATCCGGTACACGACCACGCTGGCGGACCTCGCCGCGGCGGAGCTCGTCGTCGAGGCCGTGCCCGAGCAGCTCGCGCTGAAGGCGGAGATCCTCGCCCAGCTCGACACGATCACCGGCCCGGACACGATCCTGGCCACCAACACCTCGAGCCTGTCGGTCACCGAGCTCGCCGTGGGCACCGGCCGGCCGAGCAAGGTCGTCGGGCTGCACTTCGCCAACGCCGTGCCGACGGCGACGCTGGTCCAGATCGCCCGCACCCCGGTCACCGACCCGACGGTGGTCGAGGACGCGGCGGCCCTGGTCGAGCGCCTGGGCAAGGTCGCGGTGACCGTGGGCGACAACCCCGGCTTCATCACCGACGCGCTGCTGTTCGGCTACCTCAACCACGCCGTCTCGATGTTCGAGAACGGCTACGCCAGTCGCGAGGACATCGACGCCGCCATGCGGTTCGGCTGCGGCCTGCCCATGGGCCCGCTGCAGGTCCTCGACCTCATCGGCGTCGACACCGCCTACGACGTCCTCGACGCGCTGCACGCGGTCTCCGGCAAGCGGCTGCACGCGCCCAGCCCGGTCCTTAAGCAGATGCGGACCGCCGGCCTGCTCGGCCGGAAGTCCGGCCGTGGCTTCTACACCTACGCCGACGCCGGTTCCGCCGAGGTCGTGGCCGACGCCGCGACCCCGACCCCCGGCGGCGCCGCCGAGGGCGCCCGTCCGGTGCAGTCCGTCGGCGTCGTCGGCTCGGGCACGATGGCCACCGGCATCATCGAGGTCGTCGCCAAGGCGGGCTACGACGTCACCTTCATCGCCCGCTCCGACGAGAAGGTCGCCGGCGTCGAGAAGGCCCTGGCGAAGTCGCTGGACAAGCAGGTCGAGCGCGGTCGCCTCGAGCAGACCGTGCGCGACGAGGTGCTCGGCCGGGTCACCGGCGCCAGCTCCGTCGAGGCGCTGGGCGAGGTCGACCTGGTCATCGAGGCCGTCGTCGAGTCGCTCCCGGTCAAGGAGGCGCTCTTCGCCGACCTCGGCCGGATCGCCAAGCCGGGCGCGGTGCTCGCCACCACGACCTCCAGCCTGCCGGTCATCAAGTGCGCGCTGGCCAGCGGCCGCCCGGCCGACGTCGTGGGCATGCACTTCTTCAACCCCGCGACCGTCATGAAGCTGGTCGAGGTGGTCTCCACCGTCTCCACCGCTCCGGACGTCGCCGCGACGGTGCACGCCGTGACGGCGAAGCTCAAGAAGGTCGCCGTCTCCTGCAGCGACCGGGCCGGCTTCATCGTCAACGCGCTGCTCTTCCCGTACCTGAACGACGCGGTGAGCATGCTGGCGGCGCACTACGCCTCGAAGACCGAGATCGACACGGCCGTGAAGGCGGGCCTGGGCTACCCGATGGGCCCGTTCGAGCTGCTGGACGTGGTCGGCAACGACGTCTCCCTGGCCATCGAGCAGGAGCTGCACACCGAGTTCCGCGACCCGGCCCTGGCGCCGGCCCCGCTGCTCGAGCACCTGGTGACCGCCGGCTACCTGGGCCGCAAGACCGGTCGTGGCTTCCACGACTACGCCCGCCGCTGACGGTTGCCCCGTAGGCGCCCACGGCCCGGTTCCCGACCAGCAGGTCGGGAACCGGGCCGTCGCGCTGAGCAGGTCGAGGAGGCCGGCGACGGCGACTGGGTCGTGCGCCCGCTCACCGGCTCGGGCACCGGGAAGACCTACCGCTGCCCGGGCTGCGACCAGGAGATCCGGCCCGGGACGCCGCACCTGGTGACCTGGCCGGCCTACGCCCGGGACTCGGACCTGGACCCCTGGGACACCGACTCGGCGGCCGATCGGCGGCGGCACTGGCACACCACCTGTTGGCGGGCCCGCGACCGGCGCCGCTAGCCGATCAGGTGAGCGGAGACCACGACGTTGTCGGTGTAGCTCCGTGCGGCGGGGTCGAACGCGCCGCCGCAGGTGATCAGCCGGAGCTCCGACCCCGGCACCGGCCCGTAGACCTCGCCGGTCGGGAACTCGGCCTTGGGCACGCGCGTCACCCGGTCGACGGCGAACCGGGCGTTCGTGCCGTCCGCGCGGTCGACGATGACCTCGTCCCCGGGCGCGAGCCGGTGCAGCCCGGCGAACGCCCCGAGGACGCCGGCCGAGTCGACGTGCGCGGTGAGGACGGCCGGGCCCGGCTGCCCGGGCGCCGGGCCCGTGGCGTACCAGCCCACCACCGCGGCGTCGGTGGGCACGGCGAGGCCCCCCGCGGCGTCCAACCCGGTGCCGGCCACCGGGGCGTCGACGCCGGCCGCGGGCGCGCTGATCCGCACCGGAGCGGCCGCACCGGGAGCGGGCGAGGGGGCGACGAGCCGCGGGAAGCGGGCGGGCGGGGCCGGCCCACCGGCCGCCACGGGCCCGACGGGGACCACCGCGGGTGCGGTCGCGTCCAGGAGCGGCCGGACGGTGCGCCCACCCCCGGGGGCGTCGAGCACCAGCAGGCTGACCACGGTGCCGGCGACGACGTCCACCGGCACCGCCGTGCCGCCGTCCGCGGTGCCCAGCCGCACGGTGAGCGGGCCGGCCGGGACGTCGGTGTACCCGGACACCCCGGAGAAGGGCAGCGCGGTGGCCAGGACCGGACCGCCGACGACGGCCACGTCGAGGGCGCGCGCACCGCCGGCCGCGGCCACGACCCGGACCCGCGCGGTTCCGGGGGCCGGCGCGGTCGGGTCGTCGGGCAGAGGATCGAGGGCGAGGCCGGCGAAGCTGCCCGACAGCGCGAGCGTGCGGGCACCGCCGGCCGGTACCTCCACCCGGGCCGAGAGGGCGGGCGCCACGGCGGCCGAGGAGCCCGCCGACCGCACGCTGACCGCGTAGCTGCCGGCGGGGAGGTCGGCGAACCCGCTGACGTCGCCGTACCCGAGCCCGCGAGCGACGTCCGTGCCGGCGTCGGCCGCCGGCCCTCCTGCCGGCGCCGGCGCTGGCGTCAGCGCGACGTCGACGGCCGGTGAGTCGGGGGAGAGGTGGGCGATGCGCAGCCGGCCGGTCTCACCGGCGGCCTGGGCGTGCGGGATCGCGACGGCCAGCAGCGCGGTCCAGAGCAGACCGACCAGCAGACCGGTGCACGCCCGCCGGCGAGCCGTCAGGAGCGCCCCTGCCCGACGGGCTGGTCGATGGACTGCGTGGGCGGGCCGGCGGCCGGTGCCGCGGTCGAGCCGGAGCCCGTCTGGGACGGCCGCGGGGGCAGCGGCAGCTGGCGGGTGGTCGGACCCGACGCGGCGGGTGCCTGTGCCGGCGGCGCGGGGGTGGGCTGCTCCGCCGCGGGGGCCGTCGTCGTCGACCGGGGGGTGGGCTGCGGTCGCTGCTCCGCCTCGGGTCGCTCGGGCTTCTCGGCCGCGGCCGTCTCCGGGCGGGCGGGCGCGGTCTGCTCCGCCTCGGGTGTCGCCGGCTGCTCCGGGCGGTCGCCCAGGTCGGGCAGGTTGTCCAGCAGGCGGCGGGCCTGGAGGAGCCGGCCCGTGAGCTCGTCGCGGACTCCGCGGACGGCCTCGGCCTTCGCCTCGGCGTCGGCCACCAGCGCGGCGGCGTGCTGCTCGGCCGCAGCGACCCGTTGGCGGGCGGCCTGGGTGGAGATGCGCTCGCGCTCCTCCTCGGCCCGGGCGGCCTCGGCCCGGCGGGCGCGCTGGGCGATGTCGAAGTCCTCCTCGACCTTCGCCCGGCGGGCCTGCGACTCGGCGTCGAGGCGGGCGACCCGTTCCTGGGCCATCGCGACCAGTTCGTCGGCCCGCAGCTGGGCCTTCTGCATGATCTGCTCGGCGCCCTGCCGCGCCTCGGTGATCATCCGCTCGACCTCGGCCTGGCCGGCGGCGTGCCGCTCGAGGAGCGCACGCTCCTCGGCGTCGGTCTGCTCGCGGACCGCCTGGGCGTCGAGCTCGGCGGCGCGGCGGATCTCCCCGGCCTCCTCCTCGGCGAGCTGCAGCATGTGCTGGATGCGCTCGCTGATGTTCTCGAAGGTGGGGGCCGAGGCGGTGGCGGCCTTGCGGCGCAGCGCCTCGATCTCGTTGTGCATCGCCGACAGCTGACCGGACATGTCCGCGGAGCGGGCGACGGCGGCGTCGCGGTCGGCGAGCGCGATGCGGAAGTCCGCCTCGAGCCGCTCGATGGTGTCGGCGACCTGGCTGCGGTCGTACCCCCGCAGCACCACGTCGAACGAGTGCTGGGCCTCGTGCATCGGCAGTTCGCGGCGGGGGTCGCTCATGTCCACATCCTCGCAGAAGGGGGATCGGTCGGTCACCGTGTCGGGTGCGCCGGATCTAGATCGTCCCGGACGTCCCAGGGGTCACCGTAGGCCGGTCGACGTGCCGAGGGCCCGGCCCCCGGAACGGGAGCCGGGCCCTCGGGCGCAGAACGGGGAGGTCAGATGCCGCGGAAGCGGTTGATCGCCTCGAGGTGCTGCTCGCGCTTCTCGGTGTTCTTGACGCCGAGCCCCTCCTCGGGGGCGAGGGTCAGGACGCCGACCTTGCCCTGGTGGGCGTTCCGGTGGACGTCGAGGGCGGCCTGGCCGACCTCCGCCATCGGGTAGACCTTCGACAGGGTCGGGTGGATGAGGCCCTTGTCGATGAGGCGGTTGGCCTCCCACGCCTCCTTGTAGTTGGCGAAGTGGGAGCTCAGGATCTTCTTGAGGTTCATCCAGAGGTAGCGGTTGTCGTACTCGTGCATGTAACCGCTGGTGGAGGCGCAGGTGATGATCGTGCCGCCCTTCTTGGCGACGTAGACACTGGCGCCGAAGGTCTCGCGGCCCGGGTGCTCGAAGACGATGTCGACGTCCTCGCCCCCGGTCAGCTCCCGGATCCGGGCGCCGAGCCGCTTCCACTCCCGGGGGTCCTGGGTGCGCGGGTCGGACCAGAACCGGTA
>JBBSKB010000103.1:0-11482 GCA_038256725.1 Mycobacteriales bacterium
CGGCGCGGTTGCAGTTGCCGTTCGTCCGGTCGTTCACCACGCAGGGGTCCGAGAGCTGGTACGTGTACGGGTGCTCGACGGGCGCCGCGTTCGATGCGGCCCACCGGCCCTCCGGTGTCTGCGAGACGTACGAGGCGGTCAGGGCGCCAATGCCGGCTTCGACAGCCGGACAATCGCCGCGGCGGCACTCCGTCGGAGCCTCGGGCGCGGCGGACGCGGACCAAGAAAGAATGAGTTGGGCGGCGGCCACAAGTGCTAGGGCCACTGCAAAGCGATGTCTCATCCGAGCGTTAATTCGGTCAGGATCCAGGAGTCGATAGACGGGTCCCAGGTTGAGACAGTTCCGGACGACAGACTTTCCTCGCCGTCGAATTGCAGGCCGGGGAGGGGCGCGGCATCCGGCCCAAGGATTGTCATGGGCGCCTGGTTGGCGACGAAACCGGACTGGGCCTCTTTGTCGCCGGTCATCCTCACGAAGACGTCGTCGACGATGACGAGCTCGCCACCCTGGTACGTGTAGCCCTGCGCTGCATCGCTCTCGGTTTCGCTGGAGATCCGTTCGCAGACGTCACAGCCTTCGCCTGCGAATTGACGCAGGTATGCGGTGTCCATGTCGGCCAGGGAGCGATTCAGGAGGCTGAAGTAGTAGCGGACGAAGGCTTCCGCGCCGGCTGCGTCCTGGGTGCGGGCCTCGGCGGGCATCGGCAGATCCGCGGGGCCGAGGGGCGGGAGCTCGGCCACGGTGGGCGCGGCACTGCTGCTCGACGGCAGCGTCTGCACGGCCTCCTGCTTCTCCGAGCACCCGGTGAGCACCGCCACCCCGGCGACGAGGCAGGCCGCCAGGTGCAGGGTCCAGCGTCGCGTCACCAGCCACCCCTCCATCGATCGACCGTCGCCGGAGACTATGCAGACCAACGACCGACCGGCACCCCTGCCCTGTGGATAACCCACCTGCACAGCCCGAGGTTCATGCCAGCGTGTGACTCCCTGATGAGCGCGACCGGAGGAGCAGGCATGACCGTGTGGGACTGGTACGTACGACGAGGCCGCGTCTCGCGTGGCAGCTTCTGGCTGCAGTACGCGCTGCCGAGCGCGCTGGCCCCGCTCGCGGCCGGCTGGGTCGACGAGGCCCTGGACCTGCCTCGCGCGGCGATGGTGGTCGACAACGGCTGGTTCATCCTGGCGCCGGCCGGCCTGCTCGAGCAGACCGTGCTCGTCCTCCTGCTCATTCCGTCGATCACCGCCTCGGTGGCGAGGCTGCACGACTGCAACAAGTCCGCGTGGTGGTTGCTGCTGCTGGCCATCCCACTCGTCGGCGCCCTGCTGATCGTCGTCGCGCTGCTCTTCTTCCGCGGCGACAGGGCGCACAACGACTACGGGCCCCCTCCGGCATCCACGTGGCGGGACCGGTGGGCAGCGGTGCTCCGCCGCCCCCGTGTCCCGGCGTGACCTCCCGGTGAGCGGAGGCCTAGAGCCCCAGCGCCGCCGACATCTCCGCCCGCAGCTGGTCCAGCTCGTCCTCGCCGCGGCCGCGCGCGGCGATCAGGCCGGCGTCCTGGTGCACCGGCACCACGGTCTCCAGGTAGGCCTTGAGCTTCGGCTCGGTCCCGCTCGGCCGCACGATCACCCGCACCCCGTCGCCGAGCAGCCGCACCGCGTCCACCGACGGCGACTCCAGCGCCAGGTCGGCGAACGCCACCGGCCGGTCCAGCAGGGTCGCCGGCGGTGCGGAGCGCACCCGCGCCATCGCGTCGGAGATGACCGTCAGGTCCTCCACGCGCACCGCCAGCTGCCCGGTCACGAACAGCCCGTGCTCGAGCGCCAGCTCGTCGAGCCGGTCCAGCAGCGTGCGGCCCGACTCCTTCAGCTCCGCGGCGAGCAGCGCCACCGCCAGCGCGGCGGAGATGCCGTCCTTGTCCCGCGCCACCGACGGCGACACCGAGTACCCCAGCGCCTCCTCGTAGCCGTACACCAGCGGCGCCGCGTCCGACCCGGCCCGCATGATCCACTTGAAGCCGGTCGGCGTCTCCTCCGACGGCACTCCGTGCGCGGCGGCGACCACGTGCATCAGCGAGCCGCTGACGAGGGACGACGCGTACGTGCCGCGCACCCCGCGGCGCAGCAGCCAGTCGGCGAGCAGCGCCCCGACCTCGTCGCCGGTCAGCTGCCGGCCGTCGCAGACCACGGCGCAGCGGTCGGCGTCCGGGTCCTCGGCGATCGCCACGTCGGCGTCGACCCGCGACGCGAGCGCCTTCAGCAGGTCGGTCGCCCCGGGCTCCTCGGGGTTCGGGAAGGCCACCGTGCGGAACGTCGGGTCCGGCTCGTCCTGCTCGGGCACGCTCACCGGCTCGGCCAGCCCCGCGGCCGCGAACACCGCCCGCGTCGTCTCGGCGCCCACGCCGTGCATCGCGGTGTAGGCCACCCGCAGCGAGCCGCGCGAGGTCACCCGCGCCGGCTCCAGCGCGCGGACCACCGCGGTCACGTAGTCGGCCGCCACGTCGTCGTCGAGGGTCAGCCACTCGTCCGACAGAGGCACCTCGCGCGCCGGTCCGACCGCGGCGATCGCGGTCTCGATCTCGTGATCGGCCGGCGGCACAAGCTGCGCGCCGTCGCTCAGATAGACCTTGTAGCCGTTGTCGTCGGGCGGGTTGTGGCTCGCGGTCACCATGATCCCGGCGGCGCAGCCGAGGTGCCGCACCGCGAAGGACAGCACCGGCGTCGGCAGCGCCCGCGGCAGCACCTGCACCGCGAAGCCCGCGGCGGCGAGCACCGACGCCGAGATGCGGGCGAACTCGTCCGAGCGCCGTCGGGCGTCGAAGCCGATGACGATCCCGCCGACGGCCGAGCCCGAAGCAGCCAGCCAGGCGCCCAGTCCGGCAGCGGCGCGGGTCACGACGGCCGCGTTCATCCCCGCCGGGCCCGCACGCAGCGGCCCGCGGAGCCCCGCCGTCCCGAAGGTCAGCGGGCCGGCGAACCGGCGGCCGAGCTCTGCGACGTCCCCGGCCTCGACCAGGGCCAGGAGCTCGGCTCGGTCGCCCTCGTGCGGATCGTCCCCGGCCCAGGCGCGGGCGGCGGTGAGCAGGTCGTCGGTCATGCCAGGAGGTTCCCGTTCACGCGTCGAAGATGTCGGAGTCGAACTCGGCCGTCGCGTACTCGCCACCCACCCGGGCGTGCACCGGATCGGCGGGGTCGGGCTCGCCGTGTACTGCGACCAGCGCGGCCGCGTAGACCTCGGCGTCGTCCTCCGGCTCGTAGCCGAGCGCGCGGGCGGCGGTGAGGTCCCACCACCGGCGCGTGTTGGCCGACACGCCCCAGACGACGGCGAACCCCGGCGACGGCGTACGCAGCGCGGCATCGACCAGCCGCACGGTGTCGCCGGGGGAGAGCCAGGTGGACAGGTGCCGGGTCGCCGTCGGCTCGGGGAACGCGCTGCCGATCCGCAGGCACACGACGTCGAGGCCGTAGCGGTCCGCGTAGAGGGAGCCGAGCGCCTCCATCGTCACCTTCGAAACGCCGTAGTAGGTGTCCGGTCGGGGCGGGGCGTCCACCTCGCGCAGCAGGCCGCCGTCCGGGCGCGGGGTGTACCCGGTGGCGTGGTTGCTGCTCGCCAGCACGACCCGGCCGACGCCGGCCCGGCGCGCGGCCTCGAGCGCGCAGTAGGTGCCGTCGATGTTGCTGTGCACGATCGCCGGCCAGGTGGACTCGGTGGCGATGCCCGCCAGGTGCACCAGCGCGCCGGCACCGCGGGCGGACTCGGTCAGCGCCGCCAGGTCGGTGGCGTCGGCGACGACGTGCTCCTCACCCGGCCGCGGTTCCGGCACCGGGACGACGTCCAGGCTGCGCACCGACCACCCGCGCTCCGGCAACCCGCCGCGCAGGACCGTCCCGATCAACCCCGCCGCGCCGGTCACCAGGACCGGCCCGCTCACGAGGGCAGCTGCCCGATGAAGCGCACCAGGAACTCCCCGAGCCGGCCGGCGGCCTCGCGGCCGGCGGCGATGACCTCGTCGCCGTCGAGCTTCTCGCCGGTGACCCCCGCCGCGGCGTTGGTGACCAGGGACAGCCCGAACACCTCCAGGCCCTCGGCCTGCGCGGCGATCGCCTCGAGCGCCGTCGACATGCCCACGAGGTCGGCGCCCATCGTGCGCAGCATCCGGATCTCGGCCGGCGTCTCGTAGTGCGGGCCCGGCAGGGCGGCGTAGACGCCCTCGACCAGCGTCGGGTCCAGCTCGCGGGCCAGGGCGCGCAGCCGCGCCGAGTAGAGGTCGGTGAGGTCGACGAAGCGCCCGCCCACGAGAGGCGAGCGCGCGGTGAGGTTCAGGTGATCGGAGATGATCACGGCCTGGCCGACCCGGTGGTCGGGGGCCAGCCCGCCCGCGGCGTTGGTGAGCAGCACGGTCTTCACGCCGGCGGCCGCCGCGGTGCGCACCCCGTGCACGACCGGCTCGACGCCGCGGCCCTCGTACAGGTGCGTCCGCCCGAGGAAGAGCAGCACCTTGCGGTCACCGACCCGCACCGAGCGCACCTCGCCGCCGTGACCCATCGCGGTCGGGGCCGCGAACCCGGGCAGCTCGCCGATGGCGACGCTGTACTCGGCGGGGCCGAAGGCGTCGGCCGCGGGAGCCCAGCCGGAGCCCATCACGACGGCGACGTCGTGCGGTCCGCCGAGCGCGGTCGTGAGGTCGTCGGCCGCGAGGGCGGCGATGGACTGGGGGTCGGTGCCGGGGTGCTGGTCCACGTAGGGACGCTAACGGGTGACGGGGCTCCGTCGCCGGTCGGCCGCCGCCCGGCCTTCGGTGCAGCGCGCCCCGCAGCGGCACTCGCGTCCCACGGGCACCTCGACGGGGAGAACTGCCGCGTGTCGGTGTCACCCGGGGTGTGCCGGATCACCACGATGTCGCCCGTGCAGCGCATCGAGATCGACGGCGTCCCCGTGTTCACGGCCCCCGGCCCCGAGCGGGTGACCGCCGCCCTCATGTTCGGCGTGGGGGTCCGCGACGAGACCTACGCACTCCTGGGCGTGACCCACCTGGTGGAGCACCTGGTGATGGGATCGCTGGCCAAGTCGCACCTGGAGTGCAACGCCATGGTCGACACGGAGATGACGGTGTTCCACGCGACCGGCCGGCCGCAGGCGGTGGTCGACTTCCTCGCCGGTATCTGCGCCGCGCTCGCCGACCTGCCGCTGCACCGCATCGAGCAGGAGATCGGCGTCCTGGAGGCCGAGAACTGCCCGGGCGCCCATCCCACCGCCGCCGCGCTGTGGGCCGCGCGGTTCCGGCTGACCGGTCCCGGCATCGCGGTGGCCGGCGGAGGGGTGCCGGTCGGCGTCGGGGAGGCGGCGGTCCGCGAGCACGCCGGGCGCTGGTTCGTCGCCGGCAACGCCGCCCTGGTGTGGCACGGGGAGCTCCCCGCCGACCTGCGCCTGCCCCTGCCCGACGGGTCCGCGCCGCAGCGGCCGGCGCCGGCCCGGCGCGCCCAGGCCGGTCCGGTCTGGATGCAGGGCCCCGCGCTCGGCGCCGGCCTGCTCGTGACCACCGGCGACCAGCTCGACCCGGCGGTGGGCGCCGGCCTCGAGGTCCTCGTCCAGCGGATGCGCGACGTCGCCCGCCACGAACGGGGCCTGAGCTACCACGCCGACATGGAGGTCGCCGACGTCGCCGAGGGGCAGCGAGAGGTGGCGGTGCTGGTCGACGCCCGCGAGGGCGAGGAGGCCGCCGTGGCGCGGCTGCTGTGGGAGCAGTACCTGGACCTCGCCGAGCGCGGTCCTGCGCCCGAGGAGCTCGACCACGTCGTGGGGGGCTTCGCCGAGGAGCTCGACAAGGGGGACGAGACCGTGCTCGGCGACCTGTCGAAGGCCGCCTTCTGCAGCCTGTTCGACCTGACCTTCCGCTCCGGCAGCGACGGTCTGGCCGCCTGGCGCCTGGCGACGCCCCAGCAGGTGGCCGAGGCCGTGCGCCGCACCGTCCCGACGGCGGTGCTGATGGTCCCGGAGGGGGTGAACCCCGGGTTGCTGGGCGGGGGGATCCAGCGCCGGAACCTGTGCAACCAGGTCCCCGCCCTGCCGAAGGGTGCGACCTTCCGGCCCCCGCTGCTGGCCCGGGCGTTCAACCGGGACGCCCGTCTCCAGCTCGTCGTGGGCGACGACGTCCTCGCGCACAGCGACGCCGACGGCGATGGCCACGCCATCCCCTGGGACCAGGTGGCGGCCGCCGTGCCCGCCACGACGGGGGAGGGCGTCTTCGTCATCGGCGCCAACCTGTGCGGGATCGAGGTCCACGAGGACGTCTACGGCCGCAAGGCCGTGGAGCTGGTCCGGGCCCGCCTGCCCCGCTCCGCCTGGGTCGCTGCGCCGGCCCCGCGCGAGGGCAGCAGCGCGCCGGGACCCGCCACGGCACCGGCCGGCCGGTAGCGCCCACCACCCGGGCGCTCCACCGCACGGGTGATGGTGCTCCGTCGCCGGGTGGCCGCCGCCGCGCGGCTCCCTAGACTCCGGCAGGTGGAGATCCCCTTCCGGTCGTCCGAGCGGTCCAGCCTGGGCGTCGAGTGGGAGCTGCAGCTGGTCGACCTGTCGAGCAGGGAGCTCTCGCCCGGCGCGGTGGAGATCCTGGAGCAGCTGCGCCCCGAGGGCGCCGAGGAGCACCCGAAGGCCAAGCACGAGCTGCTGCAGTCGACCGTCGAGATCATCACCGGCGTCTGCACCACGGTCGCGGAGGCGAAGGCCGACCTGGCCGGCACGCTCGCCGAGGTGGCGGCCGCCGCCGAGCAGCGCGGCCTGGGCCTGATGTGCGCGGGCACGCACCCGTTCACCGACTGGCAGAGCCAGCTCATCTCGCCCAAGGAGCGCTACCTCGAGCTGGTCGAGCGCATGCAGTGGATGGCCCGACGGATGCAGATCTTCGGCGTCCACGTGCACGTCGGCGTGCGTGCGCCCGAGAAGGCGATGCCGATCGTCAACGCGCTGTGCCAGTACATCCCGCACTTCCTCGCGCTCTCGTCGTCCTCGCCGTACTGGGTCGGCAACGACACCGGCCTGGCGTCCGCCCGCACCAAGATCTTCGAGGGCATGCCGACGGCGGGGCTGCCGTACCAGCTGGCCGACTGGGCGGAGTTCGAGGAGTACATGGAGACGCTGATCTCCACGAAGTCGATCGAGAGCGTGCGCGAGGTGTGGTGGGACGTCCGCCCGCACCCCGACTTCGGCACCGTCGAGCTGCGCATCTGCGACGGCCTGGCCACGCTCGACGAGATCGGCGCGGTCGCGGCGCTCGCGCAGTGCCTGGTGGAGCAGTTCGACACCCAGCTCGACCGCGGCTACACCCTCCCCACCCCGGCCTCCTGGGTGCTGCGGGAGAACAAGTGGCGCGCCTCCCGGTACGGGCTGGACGCCGACATCGTCGTCGACGACAAGGGGACGGTCCGGCCGGTGCGCGACGCGATCGTCGACCTGGTCGAGGAGCTGATGCCCACCGCCCACCGGCTCGGCTGCGAGGCCGAACTCGCCGACGTGCTCCGGGTGCTCGACGTCGGCGCCTCCTACCAGCGGCAGCGGGCGGTCGCGGCCGCCGCGGGCGGTGACCTGAAGCCGGTGGTCGACAGCCTGCTCGCCGAGATGCGGGACGGGTTGCCCGGATGACCCCTGTCGTCGAGAAGCTCGGCGCCGCGGTGGACGAGTGGGTGGCGGCCCACGCACCGCAGCTGGTCGCCGTCCGCCGGCACCTGCACGCGCACCCCGAGGTCGCCTACCAGGAGGTCGAGACGACGTCCTTCCTCGAGCAGCGGCTGCGCGCCGCGGGGCTCGAACCGCGACGGCTGGCCACCGGCACCGGCCTGGTCGTCGAGGTGGGGGAGGGCTCCGGCCCGACGGTCGTGCTGCGCGGCGACATCGACGCGCTCCCGCTGAACGACCTCAAGGACGTCCCGTACGCCTCGACCCGCCCGGGCATGTGCCACGCCTGCGGCCACGACGTGCACACCACCGTGGTGCTCGGGGTCGCCCTGGCGCTGGCGACCGTCGACGGGCTGCCCGGCCGGGTGCGCTGCATCTTCCAGCCCGCCGAGGAGACCGTGCCCGGCGGCGCGACGCAGGTGGTCGCCGAAGGCGCGCTCGACGGCGCCACCCGGGCCTTCGCGCTGCACTGCGACCCCTCGGTCCCGGTGGGGCAGGTCGGGCTGCGCACCGGCGCGATCACCGCGGCCTGCGACCGCATCGACGTCACGCTCACCGGCCCCGGTGGGCACACCGCCCGGCCGCACCTGACCGTCGACCTCGTCGACGCCCTCGGCCGGCTGATCACCGAGCTGCCGGGGCTGCTCTCGCGGCAGGTCGACCCGCGCGCCGGGATGTCCCTGGTCTGGGGCTCCGTGGACGCCGGCATCGCGGCCAACGCCATCCCGCAGCGCGGCACCCTGCGCGGCACGGTCCGGGTGCTCGACCGGGACGCCTGGCAGGGCGCGGAGGAGATCATCCGCGCGCTCGTCGTCAAGGTCGCGGCCGCCACCGGTGCCGCCGTCGAGGTCGACTACGTCCGGGGCGTGCCCCCGGTGGTCAACGATCCGCGCTCGGTGGCGCTGCTGCGCTCCGCCGCCCTGGAGACGGTGGGCGCCGACGGCGTCGTGCTCTCCCCGCAGAGCATGGGCGGGGAGGACTTCGGCTGGTTCGCAGACCGCCTGCCGATCGCCCTCGCCCGGCTCGGCACGCACGGTGGGGGGCCGGAGCTGGACCTGCACCGCGGCACCTTCGACGTGGACGAGCGGGCGCTCGAGGTGGGCGTCCGGCTGCTGGCCCGCGCTGCGCTGCACGCGCTCGAGGCCGATGCCGCCTCCCCCGCAGGGGTCGGCCCGGCGGCACCCGGCCGCACGGGGCGGCACGCCCCCGGAGACACTGCTGCGCGACGAGCCGACGAGGAGTCCCACCGAGCATGAGTTCCACCGAGCAGCACAGCAGCGACGCGGCGCCGGCGCCGGCGGACGCGCAGGTCCCCAGCGAGCACGAGGTGCCGCAAGCGCTCGGCCTCGCCGCCGAGTTCCCCGCGGTCACCCGCGACCAGTGGCGCGACCTGGTCGCCGGTGTCCTGCGCAAGGCCGGTCGGGAGGACCTGCCCGAGCCGGTCGAGGAGGCGCTGCGACGCCCCGTCGCCCCGGGCGTGACGGTCGCCCCGCTCTACACCGCGGAGGACGCCGCGGACCTGCCGACGACGGTGGGCGTCCCCGGGCTCCCGCCCTTCGTGCGCGGATCCCGGGCCGGCGCGACCGGCGCCGCCGCTGGTGTGGACGGCGACGTGCCCGCCGGCTGGGACGTCCGCCAGCGGCACGCCCACCCCGACGCCGCCGCCACCAAGGAGGCGATCGCCGCCGACCTGGAGAACGGCGTCACCTCGCTGTGGCTGGTCGTCGGCGACGGCGCGGTGCCGGCCGACCGGCTGGATGACGTGCTCGCCGACGTCTACCTCGACCTCGCCCCCGTCTGCGTCACGGGTGGGACGGCCGCTGCCGAGGCGTTCCTCGACCTCCTGGACGCGCGCAGCGACACCGACGAGCCGATCGCCCCCGGCGGCTCGCTGGGCCTCGACCCGCTCGGCGAGCACGCCGCCTCGGGGCAGGCGCAGGACCTCTCCGGGCTGGCCGGTCTCGCCCGCCGGGCCGCGGCGCACCCGGACCTGCGCAGCGTCGTCGTCGACGGCACCGTCTTCGCCGACGCCGGGGCCTCCGCCGTCGAGGAGCTCGGCTGCTCGCTGGCCGCCGGCGTCGCGTACCTGCGGGCGCTCAGCGAGGGTGGTCTCAGCGTCGACGAGGCGTTCGGCCAGCTCGAGTTCCGCTACAGCGCCACCGCCGACCAGTTCACGACCATCGCCGCGCTCCGCGCCGCCCGCCGGCTGTGGGACCGCGTCGGCGAGGTGAGCGGCGCCGCCCCGGAGGTGCGCGGCCAGCGCCAGCACGCCGTCACCTCCTCGGTGATGACCACGAAGCGCGACCCGTGGGTCAACATGCTGCGCACCACCGTCGCCTGCTTCGCCGCGGGCGTGGGTGGCGCCGACGCCGTCACGGTGCAGCCCTTCGACGCAGCACTCGGACTGCCGGACTCCTTCGCCCGGCGGATCGCCCGCAACACCCAGAGCCTGCTCGTGGAGGAAGGGCACCTGGCCCGCGTCCTCGACCCGGCCGGTGGCTCCTGGTATGTCGAGTCGCTGACCGACGAGCTGGCCCGCGCCGCCTGGGACTGGTTCACCGAGATCGAGCGCGCCGGCGGCCTGGCCGCGGCCCTGGACTCCGGTCTGGTCCGCGACCGCATCGCCACCGCCTGGGACGCCCGTGCGAAACGGCTGGCCACCCGCGCCGAGGCCATCACCGGCGTCAGCGAGTTCCCCAACCTGACCGAGAAGCTGCCCGAGCGGCAGCCGGCGGCGGCGCTGCACCCCAGCGGCGGGCTGCCCCGCGTCCGCGCCGCGCAGGAGTTCGAGGCGCTGCGCGACGCCGCCGACGCCGCCATGGCATCGAACGGCGCGAAGCGGCCCACCGTCCACCTCGCCACGATCGGCCCGATCGCCCGGCACACGGCGCGGGCCAGCTTCGCCGGCAACCTGTTCCAGGCCGGCGGCCTGGCCACCCCGGCCGGTGACGGGGCCGGCGGGCTCCGCGAGGCGGGGACCACGGTCGCCTGCATCTGCGGGACCGACAGGGATTACGCGGACACGGCGGCCGGGCTGGCCGCCGCACTGAAGGAGGCCGGCGCCACCCAGGTGTGGCTGGCCGGCAAGCCCGACCTCGCCGTCAACGGCGTGGACGGTTACGTGTACGCCGGATGCGACGCCCTGGACGTGCTCCGCACCGTCCACGCGCAGCTGGGCCTCGAAGGAGTGCAGGCATGACCGCGATCCCCGACTTCGGCGGCGTCGAGCTGGGCCGCCCGGCCGCCACCGCCTCGGCCGCCGAGTGGGCGACGGCGTTCCAGGAGACGACCGGCCGCAGCGTCGCCGACGCGGCCTGGGAGACCCCCGAGGGCATCGCCGTCCCGCCGTTGTTCACGCCGGCGGACCTGGCGGACCTCGACTTCCTCGAGACCCTCCCGGGCCTCCCGCCGTTCCTGCGCGGGCCCTACCCGACGATGTACACGACCCAGCCGTGGACGGTCCGGCAGTACGCCGGGTTCTCCACCGCCGCGGAGTCCAACGCCTTCTACCGGCGCAACCTCGCCGCCGGGCAGAAGGGCCTGTCGGTCGCCTTCGACCTGCCCACCCACCGCGGTTACGACTCCGACCACCCGCGCGTGGTCGGTGACGTCGGCATGGCCGGGGTCGCGATCGACTCGATCCTGGACATGCGGCAGCTGTTCGACGGCATCCCGCTGGACAAGATGAGCGTGTCGATGACGATGAACGGCGCCGTGCTGCCCGTGCTGGCGCTCTACATCGTCGCGGCCGAGGAGCAGGGCGTGACGCCCGCGCAGCTCACCGGCACGATCCAGAACGACATCCTCAAAGAG
>JBBSKB010000104.1:0-11312 GCA_038256725.1 Mycobacteriales bacterium
CGTACTTCTTCTTGATCGGCCACAGCAGGCGGCGCGACTTGTCGGTGTTGCCGTTGTCCCACCAGCTGTTGATCGGGGCGAACCGCTGGAGCGCCTGGCCGGCGCCACCGCGGCCGTCGGCGATCCGGTAGGTGCCGGCCGCGTGCCAGGACATGCGGATGAACAGCGGGCCGTAGTGGCCCCAGTCGGCCGGCCACCAGTCCTGCGACGTGCGCATGAGCTGGGCCAGGTCCCGCTTGACCGCCTCGACGTCGAGCGTCGCGAACGCGGCCCGGTAGTCGAAGTCCGCGCCCAGCGGGTCGGAGTCCTTCGAGGGCTTGTTGAGCACCGACAGGTCGACCTGGTTCGGCCACCAGTCCCGGTTGCTGCGCGGGCGGCCGCCGGTGTGCGCGGTGGGCGAGGGGATCGCCGGGTTCTCGCTCTCGCTGGTGCTCTCGGTCTGGACCTTGTCGGTCTCGTCCGTCACGGTGTCCTCTTCTCTCGCTGGTGGTCGCCGACCCGGGCCTCGTAGCGTGCCACCGGGGACTCCGGCTGTGAACGCCGGACCGGCACCGCCGCGTCCCGCGGGCCGTCGGTGCCGCGTGGTACCCATGACCCGTGGGGGTGCGGTTGCGGAGCCTGGTGGCGCGGGTGGTCGGTGCCGCCGTCCTGGCGTCGCTGCTGCTCGTCGCCGCGACGGCGCTGGCGATCTGGTGGACGGCGCGGCAGGACTCCCGGCCGCCGTCCGACGCGATCGTGGTGCTCGGCTCGGCGCAGTACAACGGCGTCCCGTCGTCGATCTTCGAGGCGCGCCTCGAGCACGCCCGGGCGCTCTACGAGGACGGCGTCGCGCCGGTGATCGTGACCGTCGGCGGCAAGGCGGCCGGGGACGCGTTCGCCGAGGCCGAGGCCGGCCGCGACTACCTGGCCGCGGCGGGCATCCCCGTGGACGCCCTGCTGGCGGTGCCCGAGGGCGTGGACACCCTGGAGAGCATGCGGGTCGTCTCCGCGGTCTTCGACGAGCGCGGCTGGTCCGACGCCGTCCTGGTCACCGACCCCTGGCACGCGATGCGTGCCGAGCGCATGGCGGCCGACGCCGGCCTGACCGCGGTGAGCTCGCCGACCCGCCAGGGGCCGGCGGTGCAGACTCGGGTCACGCAGTTCCGCTACATCCTCCGGGAGACGGCCGCCTACCTCCTCTACCGCGTGACGGGGGAGTCGGTCGCCGGCGCCCCCGGGATCGGCTGAGGAGGCACCCAGATGGCCGGTCGAGGACGCATCCGGGCCGCCGACATCGCGCTGGTGCGCGAGCGCTCGCGGATCGACGAGATCGTCGGCGAGCACCTGCAGCTCAAGAACGCCGGTGGCGGCAGCCTGAAGGGGCTCTGCCCGTTCCACGACGAGAAGTCGCCCTCTTTTCAAGTCACCCCGTCGAGAAACCTCTTTCATTGTTTCGGCTGCGGCGTGGGCGGCGACGTCATCTCCTTCATCCAGCAGATCGACCACTTGTCCTTTGCCGAAGCCGTGGAGCTGCTGGCCGGCCGGGCCAACGTCGAGCTCAAGTACGAGGACGACGGCGGGCGGCCCACCGCAGGCCCGGACCGCGCCTCGGTCGGCCAGCGGGCGCGGCTCGTCGCGGCCAACGCCGCGGCGGCCGCCTTCTACGCCGAGCAGCTGGGCACCCCGGACGCCGCGCCCGCCCGGCAGTTCCTGGCCGAGCGAGGCTTCGACCGGCAGGTCGCGCTGGACTTCGGCTGCGGCTTCGCCCCCGGCGGCTGGGACGCGCTCACCCGGCATCTGCGCGCGGCCGGCTTCACCCAGAACGAACTGGTCACCGGCGGCCTGGCCAAGGAGTCCTCCCGCGGCACGCTGATCGACCGCTTCCACAGCCGGCTGGTGTGGCCCATCCGCGACATCACCGGCGACGTCATCGGTTTCGGCGCCCGCAAGCTGATGGACGACGACCCGGGCCCCAAGTACCTGAACACCCCGGAGACGCCGCTCTACAAGAAGAGCACCGTGCTCTACGGCATCGAGCGGGCCAAGCGGGACATCGCCAAGCGGCACCAGGCCGTAGTGGTCGAGGGCTACACCGATGTCATGGCCTGTCACCTGGCCGGCGTCACCACCGCCGTCGCCTCGTGTGGCACCGCTTTCGGCGGTGAGCACATCAGCGTGCTGCGCCGGCTGCTCATGGACCAGGACGAGTTCCGCGGGGAGGTCGTCTACACCTTCGACGGCGACGCCGCGGGTCAGGCCGCCGCGATGAAGACGTTCAAGGAGGACCAGCGCTTCGTCGCCCAGACCTTCGTCGCCGTGGAACCTGACGGCCGCGACCCCTGCGAGCTGCGCCAGGAGCACGGGGACGCCGCGGTGCGCGACCTCATCGCGCGGCGCTCGCCGCTGATCGAGTTCGTGCTGAAGACGACGCTGGCCGGGTACGACCTCGACACCGTCGAAGGCCGGGTCGCCGCGCTGGAGAAGACCGCGCCGCTGCTCGCCCAGATCAAGGACCACGCGCTGCGCCCGGCCTACGCGCGACGGCTGGCCTCGCTGATCGGCGACACCGACGAGTCCGAGGTACTGGCGCGGGTGCGCCGGCACCTCGGCGACGGCGGGCAGCAGTCGCGCGGTCGCCGTCCCCGGCCGCCGCAGCGCACCCCCGACGACGCCGCGATCGCGATCGAGCGGGAGGCGGTGAAGGCTGCGCTGCAGGTACCCGAGCTGGCCGGGCCGGCCTTCGACGCCGTCCCGCCCGCTGCCTACACCGATCCGGACTACGCGGCGGTCGCCTCGGCGGTCGCCGGCACCGGGGGAGCGGCGGCCGCCACGGTGACCGGGCCTGCCTGGCTGGACCTGGTCGCCGAGCAGTGCGATCGGGAGAGCGCGCGGGCGATGCTGACCGCCCTTGCCGTCGAGCCGCTGCGATCGACCGGTGAGGCCGACGCCGGCTACGTGACCGCGGTGATGGCCCGGCTGCAGGAGATGGCCACGGTCCGCGAGATCGCCGGGCTGAAGGGCAAGCTGCAGCGGATGAACCCGGTCGAGAGCGGCGACGAGTACATGAAGGCGTTCAAGCAGCTCATGGACCTGGAGCAGCTGGCCATCTCGTTGCGCAAGCGGGCCATCGGCGGGCTCGGATGAGCCTGGTCGACGCCGTGCGGCGGCGATTCGCCCGCGCGCCCGAGGCGGTGCGAGCAGCCCTGGCCGGGGACGAGCAGGCGCTGGCGTGGGGCGCGCTGACCCGCGACGAGGGCTGGCTGGTCGCCACGGACCGCGGCCTGCGCCGGATCGGTGCCGACGGCGTCGTCGGCGAGCCGCTGCCGTGGCACGAGATCGGAACGGCTGCGTGGACGGCGGCCGGCGAGACGGGCGGGGCGTTCCTCGTCACCCCGCTGACCGAGGTGGAGCCGGGCGTCCAGGCCCGCGGGCCGGCGGAGCGGTACGCGCTCGTCGACGCGGGCGAGCTGCCCGCCGTCGTGCGGCGGCGGGTGGACCAGACGGTCGTGGCCAGCCAGCGCTCACCTCTGCCCGGCCGGGGCGGCGTGCTGCTCGTGGCCCGCCGGGTTCCCGGTCAGCCCGGGCGGGAGTGGACCGTCGTGTTCGACGACGACGCCGACCGCGCCGATCCGGTGGCGCGCGAGTCGGCCCGGCAGAAGCTGGCCGACGTCGTCGCCGCGGACGCCCCGGACTGATTCAGCGGGGCGCGTCGCCGCCCATGCGGGTGCGGACCGAGGACAAGGCGTCGTCGGCCCGCGCATGGGCCATGCCCGCGAGGCTCTGCAGGCGCGGGTCGTCCTTCGCGCGGTCCCAGCCGCGGCGGATCTGCTCGTAGCGCTCACGCCCCGCGCGCGAGCCGAGCACGTAGCCGGCACCGAATCCGGCCAGGAACGACAGCTTCGCCACGGGGACCTCCAGGGCAACGAGAGCGGATGAGTGGATCACGCTACCTGTGAGCATCGTCGCCTCGGACACGGCCGAGGGGGCCGAGGAAGGGCGCGACCGCTGCGGTACTCTTCTCGGGTCAGCGGGTGTTCGCGCCCGCTCGTCCCTCGTAGCTCACTTGGCAGAGCATGCGACTGTTAATCGCAGGGTTACTGGTTCAAGTCCAGTCGAGGGAGCACATCGAGCCCTTGGCCAGCGGAGACGCTGGTCAGGGGCTTTTCTGTTGCTTCAGGTAGATGGGTCACGCACCTGTCCGACCGCCTCGACCGGATGACGTCCACCGGCTCGGCGTGCATGTCGGCGTCGTTCCCGGACCGGATGCAGGCAGGCCGTCGTCGGCCGCGCCCACCGCCGCCCGTGACGTGCTCCTGCGAGGCCTCAGCGCAGGGTCGAACTTTCGAGTCGGAGGCTCGTAGGGGCGGCCCGTAGCGGTTCCCGGCAGGCCGGAACCGCAGGAGTGGGACGCCCGGCTCACGTGACGCCTCGGCATGCCGGGAAGCCCGCTCCGCTAACGTTTTTCGACATCGGATCGGCGTCGGCCCGGGACCTGTCCGCACGAGGAGATGCAGTGAGCAGCGAACCTGCCCTGGCCCGCCGACTCGGTACCACCGACGCTGTCGTCATCGGTCTCGGGTCGATGATCGGCGCGGGCGTGTTCGCGGCGTTGACGCCAGCGGCGCAGGCCGCCGGAGCAGGTTTGCTGATCGGGCTGGCGATCGCGGCCGTGGTCGCCTACTGCAACGCGACCGCGTCGGCGCAGCTCGCCGCTCAGTACCCGACCTCCGGCGGCACCTACGTCTACGGGCGGGAACGGTTGGGGGAGTGGTGGGGGTTCCTCGCCGGCTGGGGATTCGTGGTCGGCAAGACGGCAAGCTGCGCGGCGATGGCCCTGACCTTCGCCGCCTACGCCGCACCGGCCGGCTGGCAGCAGCCGGTCGCGGTCGCCGCGGTGCTCGGCCTGACGGCGGTGAACTACCGCGGCGTGACCCGCACCGCTGGGCTGACCCGGATCATCGTCACCGTCGTGCTCGCCGCGCTCGCGGTGGCGGTCACCGCGATCCTGCTCGGCGGTGAGGCCGGCGCCGGCGGGCTCTCGCAGTGGGCGTCCCCGGACGGCGGGTTGTACGGGGTGCTGCAGTCAGCGGGGTTGCTGTTCTTCGCCTTCGCCGGCTACGCCCGCATCGCCACCATGGGTGAGGAGGTCCGGGATCCCGAGCGGACCATCCCACGGGCCATCCCGCTGGCCCTGGGCATCGCCGTCGCGGTCTACGCAGTCGTCGCCCTGGCCGTGCTGGCCACGCTCGGCCCTGAGGGCATCGCCGACACGCCCGCTCCGTTGGCGGCGGCCGTCGACGAGAGCGGCTGGGCGTGGGCAGCGCCCGTGGTCCGCGTCGGTGCAGCCGCAGCCGCGCTCGGCGCCCTGCTCGGGCTCATCGCCGGCGTGGGGCGGACCAGCCTGGCGATGGCCCGTGAGGCCGACCTGCCCCGGTTTCTCGCCGGCGTGCACCCACGCTTCCGCGTGCCACATCACGCCGAGCTCACCCTCGCCGGGCTGGTCTGCCTGCTGGTGCTGGTCGTCGACCTGCGCGGTGCGATCGGCTTCTCCTCCTTCGGGGTGCTGCTGTACTACTTCGTCGCCAACACCGCGGCCTTCACCCAGGACCGGGAGCATCGCCGTTTCCCCCGAGCGCTCCAGGTTCTCGGTGCACTCGGCTGCCTGGTGCTGATGGCCACATTGCCGTGGCAGGCGGTGGTCGGCGGCGTGATCGTCTTCGCCGCAGGCGTCGTCTACCGGGCCGCCCGGCTGCGGCTCACCACGCGATGATCTCGTCGGTGCCGGATGACGCAGCATCAGCCCCGGCACGCTCGACCCCACTCGTCGCACGCGACCGCACCCGCCCTGGGTACCGGGCGGTCGGCGCCTTCTGGCGACGGGACGGGCTCGACGGCCTCGTAGGCTGGGCCTGTCGGTGGGAGGTGACATGTCGGCGCGACGCATAGCGGCACTGCTGCTGCTCGCTGCTGTCTTCTCGCTGCACGGTGTCCAGTGCATGGCGGGCGACATGGGCACCGGCCACGGGACGCAGGCGTCCGGTACGACCGTGGTCCACGGCGCAGCGTCGCCGGAACCCGTCTCGCCGGTGGCCGGTCCGCTGCACGACAGTCCGCCGATGCCCGGTGCCGTCTTCGAGGCGGTCTGCCTCGCGGTGCTGCTGACCGGCGTGGTCCTGCTCGGCGTGGCCGCGCTGGTCCGACGAGCGCCCGCGTCCGTCGTCCGCGCCCGGGCGCCCTCCGCGCGATGGCACACCTGGTGGTCCCGTCTGCCGCGGCCACCGGATCTCTCCGCTCTCTGTCTCCTCCGGATCTAGGCCGAGCGCCTCGACCCGACCAGCCACGTGCTCGGTCGGGTCCGTTCTGCACGCCTATGACACCAACCCAGGAGACTTGCAATGACGCACACCACCGCTCGACTCGTCCGCCTCGGCGGCGGCCTCATGGCAGGGGCCATCCTGCTGACCGGCTGCTCCAACGGGAGCGAAGGCTCCAGTGCCGATCGCAGCCCCACCACCAGCAGTTCCGCCAGCGACTCGACCGCCCACAACGACGCCGACGTGGCGTTCGTCCAGGGGATGCTCCCGCACCACGAGGGCGCTCTCGTCATGGCTCAGCTCGCCGATGGGCGGGCCTCGGACCCGAGGGTGAGCGACCTGGCCGATCGCATCGAGGCGGCGCAGGGGCCGGAGATCGAGACGATGACCGGCTGGCTCGAGAAGTGGGGCGAGCCGCTGACCGAGGAGGGCATGGGCGGCATGGACCACGGCTCCGGTGGCGTGGACATGGAAGGCATGTCCGAGGAGGACAGGACGGCGCTGGACTCTTCGTCCGGCGCCCAGTTCGACCGCATGTTCCTCGCGATGATGATTCCGCACCATCAGGGCGCCGTGGACATGGCCGAGGCCGAGATCGCCGACGGTTCCGATCCGGACGTCGTCGATCTGGCCCGGGAGATCATCCAGTCCCAGACAGCCGAGATCGAGGAGATGCAGACGCTGCTGACCGAGCTCGGCGGCTGACGCTTCGGCGGGTGGCGCTGGTCCGGCTCCGGGACGGCGCCACCCGTCGGCGGCTCCGCACGCACGACGATCGACCGCGGCTCAAGGACGAATCGATGACTGGCTTCGGGTCCTGCTCGCTGCCACTGAATGGGAAGAGGCGCATCTGTGACCGTCACGGACTCACCGGGGGGGCTGGGGCGGCGTTGCATGGTCGTGATCGCTGCAGCGGCGACGTCGACGCTGTTCCTCACCGGTTGCTCGTCCTCGTCCGCGCCCTCGGAACCCGAGGCCCCTGGTGCTACGGCCGGCATGCTGCCGTCCAGCCACATCCACGGCGTCGCGATCGACCCCGACGACGGGCAGTTGCTCCTGGCCACTCACGACGGGCTCTTCGTCGTGAACGGCGACGGACGATCGACGAACAGAGGCCCGGCCATCGACCTGATGGGCTTCGCCGTCCGCGGTGCGGGGCATTTCCTGGCCTCCGGGCATCCCGGGCCGGGTGTCGACCTGCCGGAGCCGGTCGGGCTGATCGAGTCGACGGACGGCGGCCGATCGTGGGAACCGCGGTCCCGGCAGGGCGAGTCCGACTTCCATGCGCTGACGGTCAGCGATGCCGGGGTCCTCGCCTACGACGGCTCGCTCGTGCGCAGCAACGACGGCGCGGAGTGGGAAGAACTATCGATACCGGCTGCTCCGTTCACGCTCGCCGCGGCACCCGATGGGCGGACGGTCCTCGCCACCACGGAGCAGGGTCTCCTCAGCTCCGTCGACGGCGGTGCCTCGTGGGCGAGGAGTGACGGTGCGCCGCTCCTCCAGGTGGTCGACTGGGCTGACGACGGCGTGGACGTCGCGGGGGTGGACCCCTCCGGTTCGGTGTGGACGAGCTCGGACGGAGCCGCGACCTGGCAGCCGGGGGCCAGCCTGGGATCACCGCCGCAGGCAGTGGCGGCGAGCTCTTCTGCGGGGGGCTCGCTGCGCATCGCCGTCGTCACGACCACGGCGCTGATGGAGTCGGACGACGGCGGACTCACTTTCGATGTCGTCCTGCAGGACTGAGGCATGGCGGGACGCCGTGTGCCTTGCAGGTGGCGCGCAGGCCTCCGGGACCGTGCCGTCCGGGTCCTCCTCGCGGAGGTGCTGAGAGCGTCTTGCGCGCGAACCCCCCGGGGGTATAACGTCAGGTTGCGAGATACCCGTAGGGGGTATCTGCGAGGCATCGCAGGAGGCCGACATGGACCACGCAGATGCCGGCCTCTCGCACGGCTACATCCAGCGCCAGGACGACTACCTCAAGCGCCTTCGCCGGATCGAAGGACAGGTTCGAGGCCTCCAGCGCTTGGTCGAGGAGGAGCAGTACTGCATCGACATCCTCACGCAGGTGTCAGCGACCACGAAGGCTCTCCAATCAGTCGCGCTCGGACTGCTCGAGGAGCACATGAGCCACTGCGTCGTGCGGGCGGCTGCAGCCGGCGGCGCCGAAGCCGACGAGAAGATCCGCGAGGCGACCGAGGCCATCGCCCGCCTGGTCCGCTCCTGAGGCGGAACCACCCGAACCAGCACCCACGGCAATGCACGCCCACAAGGAATCGAAAGGACCATCCGAGATGAGCACCGCCACGTACAAGGTCGTCGGCATGACCTGCGGCCACTGCGTCAATTCCGTGACCGAGGAGGTCAGCCAGGTTCCCGGCGTCACCGACGTCGACGTCGACCTCGCGACCGGTGGACTCACCGTCCGCGCAATGGCCGATGTGGACGACGGTGCCGTGCGCGCTGCCGTTGAAGAGGCCGGCTACCAGGTGGCCGAGCCCGCCAATCTGCTCGCAGGGGTCAGTGGCCAGACGTCCGGGTGTGGCTGCGGCTGCAGCTGACAGTCTGCGCTCGGAAGCCGGTCGTGGGGCACCACCAGGGCCGGGGCGGTACCGCCCCGGCCGACGCCCCCTAGAACCTCGGCAGCACCCCTGGCCGGATCGCCGGTACGGGGAGCTCATCAGATCGAAGACTCTCAACGCGAAGGTTGCAAGGTCATGTCTGATCGCACGAGCCGTTCTGGTCACCAGCACTCGGGGCACGGGGATGAAGCCATGTCAGGAGTCGATCACGGATCTACCCACGGGCAGGGCATGCCGGACACGGCCGACGCGAACGTCGTCGGTTCGGAAGTCGAGGATCCGCTGAGTGCAGCGGCCGGGCACCCCGGCGAAGGTCACAGCGGTACGCCCGCCGCGCACGGTGGGGGCAACGGCGGTCACGGCGGGCACGGCGGCGCGCACGACCACGTGGCCATGTTCCGTCGGCTGTTCTGGATCATGCTCGCGCTCTCGGTGCCGACGGTGCTGCTCAGCGACATGTTCGCCTCGATCGTCGACTACTCCCTGCCCGACGTCGCCGGCCTGACGTGGGTCGCCCCGGTGCTGGGCACGGTGATGTACGTCTGGGGCGGGCGCCCGTTCCTGACGTGTGCCGTCGAGGAGATCCGGGCCCGCACGCCCGGGATGATGCTGCTGATCGGCATGGCGATCACGGTGGCCTTCGTCTCCTCGTGGGGCGCCACGCTCGGGATCGTCTCCCACGAGCTGGACTTCTGGTGGGAACTCGCCCTGCTGATCGTGATCATGCTGCTCGGTCACTGGCTCGAGATGCGCTCGTTGGCCCAGACCTCCTCCGCGCTGGACTCGCTGGCCGCGCTGCTGCCCGACGAGGCGGAGAAGGTCGAGGGCGACCGGGTGGTGACCGTCGCCCCCGGCGACCTGGTCACCGGTGACGTGGTCGTCGTGCGGCCGGGTGGGCGCGTGCCTGCCGATGGCGAGGTCGTGGAAGGCACGGCCGACGTCGACGAGTCGATGATCACCGGTGAGTCGAGGCCTGTCCGCCGGGCACCGGGCGACCCGGTGGTGGCCGGCACGGTGGCCACCGACACGGCCATCCGGGTGCGGGTCACCGCGGTGGGGGAGGACACCGCACTGGCGGGGATCCAGCGGCTGGTATCCGAAGCGCAGTCATCGTCCACCCGGGCGCAGCTGCTGGCGGACAAGGCCGCCGGGTGGCTGTTCTGGTACGCCCTGGGCGCCGCGGTGATCACTGCGGTCGTCTGGTCGGTCTTCGGCACTCCCGAGAGCGCGCTGGTCCGGGTCATCACCGTGCTGGTCATCGCCTGTCCGCACGCGCTCGGGTTGGCGATCCCGCTGGTCGTCTCCATCTCGACCGAACGCGCAGCGAAGGGCGGTGTGCTGGTCAAGGACCGCGCGGCGCTGGAGCGGATGCGCACGATCGACACCGTGTTGTTCGACAAGACCGGAACCCTGACCAAGGGTGAGCCGGCGCTGAACCAGATCGCGACCACCGGCGCGTCCGACGACGAGGTCCTCGCACTGGCCGCCGCAGCGGAGGCCGACAGCGAGCACCCGCTCGCCCGGGCCATCGTCGCCGCCGCCCGGCACCGCGCGCTGAGCATCCGTCCGGCCACCGACTTCCGGGCGTCGGCCGCCGTCGGGGTGACCGCCACCGTCGACGGTCGCTCCGTGGCCGTCGGCGGCCCGCACCTGCTGACCGAGCACGACCTGCAGCCGCTGCCCGCCGCGGAGCCCTGGGCCGAGGCCGGGGCGACGGTGCTGCACGTCCTCGTCGAGGGTCGCGTCGTCGGGGCGCTGGCGCTGGCTGACGAGATCCGTCAGGAGTCACGTGAGGCGGTCGACGCCCTGCACCGCCTCGGCGTCCAGGTCGTGATGATCACCGGGGACGCCGAGCCGGTCGCCCGGTCCGTCGCCGCCGAGCTGGGCATCGACCAGGTGTTCGCCGGTGTGCGGCCGGAGAACAAGAGCGAGAAGGTCACCGAGCTGCAGCACCGAGGTCGTGCGGTCGCGATGGTCGGGGACGGCGTCAACGACGCTCCTGCTCTGGCGCAGGCCGACGTCGGCATCGCCATCGGCGCGGGAACCGACGTCGCGATCGCCTCCGCCGGGGTCATCCTGGCGTCCGACGACCCACGCTCGGTGCTCTCGGTGATCCAGCTGTCCCGGGCCGGGTACCGCAAGATGCAGCAGAATCTGTGGTGGGCCGCGGGTTACAACCTTGCGGCGGTACCGCTGGCCGCGGGCGTGCTCGCGCCGATCGGTTTCGTCCTGCCCATGGAGGTCGGCGCGATCCTCATGTCGGTGTCCACCGTCGTCGTCGCCCTCAACGCCCAGCTGCTGCGGCGGCTCGACCTGAGCCCTGAGGCCGGCGTCGCCTGACCCTCCGCTCCGGTGGATCTGGGCGGCCGGATCCGCGCCTCAGCCTGGCGGCCTCCGGACGTCGACGACCGTGACGTCGACGACCGTGACGTCGACG
>JBBSKB010000105.1:0-10952 GCA_038256725.1 Mycobacteriales bacterium
AGCTGCTCGCCACGTTCGGCGTCTACCGCAGCTACCTGCCCGACGGCCGGGAGCACCTCGACCAGGCCGTGGCCGCCGTCCGGGCCCGCCGGCCGGACCTGGTGCCCGCCCTCGACGCGCTCTACGGCGTCCTCTCGCAGGCGGGCACCGAGTCGGCCACCCGCTTCGAGCAGACCAGCGGGCCGGTCATGGCCAAGGGCGTCGAGGACAGCGCCTACTACCGCTGGTCCCGGTTCGTCGCACTCAACGAGGTGGGCGGCGACCCGGCGCACCTGGGCGGCACCGTCGCCGACTTCCACGCCGCGCAGGAGCACCGGCTCGCGGTCAAGCCGCAGGCGATGACGACGCTGTCGACGCACGACACCAAGCGCAGCGAGGACGTCCGCGCCCGGCTGGCGGTGCTGGCGGAGCTGCCTTCGGAGTGGGCCGCGCTGGTGCGCGGCTGGCTGACCCGCCACCCGCTGGCCGACCGCCCGATGGCGCACCTGGTCTGGCAGAACCTGATCGGCGCCTGGCCGCTCTCGCGGGAGCGGGCGCACGCCTACGTCGAGAAGGCGGCACGCGAGGCCGGTACGTCGACCACGTGGACCGAGCCGGACGAGGCGTTCGAGGCGCAGCTGCACGCGCTGGTCGACGCCGCGTTCGACGACCGCACGACGACGGCGGAGATCGAGTCGTTCGTCGCCCGCATCGCGCCGCTGGGCTGGTCGAACTCGCTGGCGCAGAAGCTGCTGCAGCTGACGATGCCCGGCGTTCCCGACGTCTACCAGGGCACCGAACTGTACGACTTCTCGCTGGTCGACCCGGACAACCGGCGTCCGGTGGACTACGGGCTGCGCCGTCGGTTGCTGGCCGACCTCGACGCCGGAGCGGTGCCGGCCGTGGACGACAGCGGCGCGGCGAAGCTGCTGGTCACCTCCCGGGTGCTGCGGGCGCGACGGGACCGGCCGGAGCTGTTCGGCGGCTACACGCCGGTGCAGGTCAGGGGCTCGGCCGCGGACTCCGTGATCGCCTACGACCGCGGCACACCGGAGCAGGACGGCGTCGTCGTCGTGGCGACCCGGCTGCCGACGCGGCTGGCCCGGACGGGCTGGGGTGACACCGCACTGCAGCTGCCGACCGGTGCCTGGCGCGACCTGCTCACCGGCGGGCGGTTCGTCTCCGACGTCGCCGGCATCGCCGCCGACGTGCTGCTGGCACGGCTGCCGGTCGCCCTGCTGGTCCGCGAGTAACCGCCGGGATCTGCACACTCGGGAGCCTTCTGGACGTCGTGAGCCCCGAGTGTGCAGATCTCCGGGACCGGTCGTGGTGAGATGCGCGCGTGCACATCGACGCGCTGTACCGCTTCCCAGTGAAGTCCCTGCTCGGCGAGCAGGTCGAGGAGGCCCGGCTGACCGGCCGGGGGCTGCTCGGCGACCGCGCCTACGCCCTGGTCGACACCTCCGACGGCACCGTCGCCAGCGCCAAGCACCCGCGGAAGTGGGGCGCGCTGCTCGGGCTCTCCGCCCGGTTCGTCGACGAGCCGGCTCCCGGCGGCGCGGTGCCCCCGGTGGTCCTGACCCTGCCCGACGGCACGGAGCTCCTCAGCGACGCGGCCGGCACCGACGCGGTGCTGTCCGAGCTGGTCGGCCGGCCGGTGCGGCTGACCAGCGAGGTGCCGCCCGGCAGCCGGTTCGAGGAGCAGTGGCCGGACATCGAGGGCCTGGCGCCGGCCGAGTTCATCGAGGGGACGACGCACGCCTTCGAGGGGACCGAGCCGGTCAGCGCGATCGACCTGGGGCAGATGGCCCCGCCCGGCACCTTCTTCGACCTCGCCGCGCTGCACCTGCTCACCCGCGCGACCCTCGACCGGCTGACCGAGCTGGGCGACGGCAGCGATTTCGACGTGCTGCGCTACCGCCCGAACGTGCTGGTCGGCGGCACCGGGCCCGGCTTCGCCGAGGACGAGTGGGTCGGCCACAGCGTCTGCCTCGGCGACACCGCCCGCGCCGGCGTGGCCATGCTGACGATGCGCTGCGTCATGACCACCCTCGCCCAGGGCGACCTGCCCGAGGACCGCGGCACCCTGCGCACGGTCGCCCGCCACCACCGCCGCGAGATCCCGGGCCTGGGCACGTGGGCCTGCGCCGGCGTCTACGCCGACGTCGCCGCGGAGGGCGTCGTCCGCACCGGCGACCCGGTCACGCTCGTCTGAACCGGCGTCGCCCAGTGCGAATCCGGTGGTAACTGGAGCATCAACACCGGCAACGGCTACTACGGCGGCCTGCAGTTCAGCCCGTCGACCTGGCTCGGCCACGGCGGCGGCCAGTTCGCCCCGCGCGCCGACCTCGCCGCCCCCGCGGACCAGATCGCGGTGGCGGAACATCTCCCGCCCCGGGCGCCGACCGGCCTCCCGACGTCGTGACGGGAGCGATAGCTTCCGCAGGTGAAGGCAGCAGTGCGCACCCGGTACGGACCCCCCGATGTCATCCGCGTCGACGACGTGCCGGCACCGGAACCAGCTCCCGCGGAGCTCCTCGTCCGGGTGCACGCGACGACGGTGAACCGCACCGACTGCGCCTACCGCAGCGGTACCCCCTTCGTGATTCGCTTCGGGACCGGCTTCCCCGCGCCCCGCACCACGGTGCTGGGCACGGAGTTCGCCGGTGTGGTGGAGCGGGTCGGAACCGGGGTCACGGCGTTCTCGATCGGCGACCGTGTGTTCGGCTACGTCGAAGGACGCTTCGGCGCGCACGCCGAGCTCCTGACCGTGCCCGAGCTCGGATCCGTGGCCGTCATCCCGGCCGGCACAGACTTCCCGGCGGCCGCCGCGGCGACCGAGGGTGCCCACTACGCCCTGGCCATGGCCCGCGTGGCCCGGACGCGACCGGGGCACCACGTGCTGGTCCTCGGCGCGAGCGGAGGCATCGGCTCCGCGGCCGTCCAGCTGCTGAAGGCCGGTGGCGTCACCGTCACCGCCGCGACCCGCGGTGCCGTCGACCGGGTCGCGGACCTCGGCGCGGACCGCGTGGTCGAGGCGGCGGCCGACGCCGTCCCGGACGACGGCACGCGCTACGACGCCGTCTTCGACGCCGTGGGCAAGAGCTCGTTCGGCCGGTACCGGCACAGGCTCGTCCGGCGCGGCGTCTACACCTCCTCCGAGCTCGGGCCGAAGGGGCAGAACATCCCGTTGTCCCTGCTCTCGCCGCTGTCCGCCGGCCGGCGGGTCCGGTTCCCCTTCCCGCTGCACGACCAGGCGATGATCCGCTGCCTCGCCGGACTGCTGGCCGACGGCCGCCTACGGCCGATGATCGACCGGCGCTACCCGCTCGACCGGATCGCCGAGGCCTACCGGTACGTGGAGTCCGGGCAGAAGATCGGCAACGTCGTCGTCGACGTCCTGCCCTGATCGCGGCGGCGCGCGTCCGCCCCCGGCCGGAGACCGGGGTTGGCCGCCGCGACTGCGGGCATGATCCGCTCGCTCCCCTTCCCCGTTCCAGCGCCCGGAGGCCCCCGCATGTCCGCACCCGTCGAGTTCGCCGTCTGGGCACCGCTGCCGGAGCGGGTGCGCGTCCAGGTCGACGGCGCCGTGCACGACATGACCCGCGACGACGACGGCTGGTGGCGCGCTCAGGTCGACGCGGCCCCGGAGGCCGACTACGGCTATCTGCTCGACGGGAACGACACCCCCCGCCCGGACCCCCGCTCGCGGCGACAGCCCGAGGGCGTGCACGGCCTCTCCCGGCGCTACCAGCCCGGATCCTACGAGTGGGACGACACCGCCTGGACCGGGCGCCCGCTGGCCGGCGGCGTGGTCTACGAGCTGCACGTCGGCACCTTCACCCCCGAGGGCACCCTCGATGCGGCGATCGGCCGGCTCGGCCACCTGGTCCGCCTCGGCGTCGACTTCGTCGAGCTGCTGCCGGTCAACGGCTTCAACGGCACGCACAACTGGGGCTACGACGGCGTCCTCTGGTACGCGGTGCAGGAGGAGTACGGCGGCCCGGCGGCCTACCAGCGGTTCGTCGACGCCTGCCACTCCCAGGGCCTCGGCGTCATCCAGGACGTCGTCTACAACCACCTCGGCCCCTCGGGGAACTACCTGCCGGAGTTCTTCCCGATCTTCGCGGAGGGCGGCGCGAACACCTGGGGCAACTCGATCAACCTCTCGGGCCCCGACTCCGACGAGGTCCGCCGGTACGTCATCGACAACGCGCTCATGTGGCTGCGCGACATGCACGTCGACGGGCTGCGGCTGGACGCCGTCCACGCGCTGGTCGACGAGCGGGCCACCCACGTGCTCGAGGAGCTGGCCCAGGAGGTGGACAAGCTGTCGGTCGCCGTCGGCCGGCCACTCACCCTCATCGCCGAGAGCGACCTCAACGACCCGCGCATGGTCACCCCGCGGGTCGCGGGCGGCCTCGGCCTGACCGCGCAGTGGAGCGACGACTTCCACCACTCGCTGCACTCGGTCCTGACCGGTGAGGGCCAGGGTTACTACGCCGACTTCGCCGACGCCGGACTGGCCGGCCTGGCCAAGGTGCTCACCGGGGCCTTCCTGCACGACGGCGCCTGGTCGAGCTTCCGGCGCCGCCACCACGGCCGCCCGGTCGACACCGCCACGCTGCCGGGCTGGAAGTTCCTCGGCTACCTGCAGGACCACGACCAGATCGGCAACCGCGCCGTCGGCGACCGGATCTCGGCCACCCTCTCCCCCGCGCAGCTCGCCGTCGGCGCCACCATCACGCTGACCAGCCCCTTCACCCCGATGCTGTTCATGGGCGAGGAATGGGGTGCGGGCACGCCGTGGCAGTTCTTCACCAGCCACCCGGAGCCGGAACTGGGCAGGGCGACCGCCGAGGGCCGGATCGGCGAGTTCGCCGAGCACGGCTGGGACGCCGACGTCGTCCCCGACCCGCAGGACCCGGAGACCTTCACCCGCTCCAAGCTCGACTGGTCGGAGCTGTCGGAGGAGCCGCACGAGCGGCTGCTCGCCGTCCACCGGTCGCTGCTCGCGCTGCGCCGCGCGCACCCGGACCTGGTCGACTCCGACCTGGCCGCCGTCGAGGTCGAGTGGGACGACGCCGACCGCTGGATGGTCGTGCACCGTGGTTCGCTGCGGGTCGTGGTCAACCTCGCCGAGGAGCCCCGGGAGATCGACCTGGACGTACCCGCCGGCGAGGTGCTCTTCGCCACCGGCGAGCTGCCGGCTGTCGACCGGAGCACGGTCACCCTGCCGCCGGAGAGCGCCGCCGTGCTCAGCACCCGCTGACGTGCGCCGTCTACTGCCCTCCCCCGCGGAGGAGCTCGACGACGCCGCGCTGGTGGAGGCCTACCGGCTCCCGCCCGGACGGTCGCTGCGGATGGACTTCGTCGCCTCGCTCGACGGCGCGGTGAGCGTCGACGGGCGCAGCGGCGGGCTGGGCTCGCCCGGTGACAAGCGGGTGTTCCGGGTGCTGCGCGCGCTGGCCGACGTCGTCCTGGTCGGCGCGGGCACCGCGACGACCGAGGGCTACCGGCCCGTCTCCCCCGACTCCGCGGTCGGCCGGCTGCGGGCCTCGATCGGCGGGTCGGCGCCCCTGCCGATCGCCGTCGTCACCGGCCGGGCGTCGCTCGACCCGGCGTCCGCGCTCGCACAGGACCCGGCCACGCTGGTGCTCACCTGCGCCGCCGCGGACCCCGACCGTCGCGCCGCCCTGGCCGCCGCCGGGGCCACCGTGGTCGTCTGCGGTGACGACGACGTCGACCTGCCCGCCGCGGTCGCGGCGCTGGCCGAGCGGGATCTGGCGCAGGTGACGTGCGAGGGTGGGCCGCAGTTGCTGCACGCGGCCCTGACCGCCGGGGTGGTCGACGAGCTGGACCTCACGATCGCGCCCGCGCTGGTGGGCGCGACGCACAGGTTGCTGCCCGACGGCCTGCCGGCCCCGGTCGAGCTGGAGCTGCGCCAGCTGCTGGAGGAGGACGGCGTGCTGTTCACCCGCTACCGGGTGGCCGGCACCCCGTAGTCGAGCCGAGGAGGAGCAGGCATGGCAGCGCTGACCCGGGACGTCGTCGCGGAGCGGATCGCCGGGTTCCCCCGGATCGCCGCCGACCGGCCCGAGCTCAAGCAGGCTGCGGTCGCGCTGTGCGTGACCGAGGCGGACGGTGTCCCGACGCTGGTCATCACCCGCCGCGCCGCGGGGCTGCGCGCGCATGCCGGCCAGTGGGCGCTGCCCGGCGGCCGGCTCGACGCCGGTGAGGGGCCGGTCGAGGGCGCGCTGCGGGAGCTGCACGAGGAGATCGGGCTCGACCTCGGTCCGGGGTCGGTGCTCGGGCTGCTCGACGACTACGTGACGCGCTCGGGCTACGTGATGACGCCGGTGGTCTGCTGGGCCGGCCCGGTCGACGGGTTCGCCGGCTCCGAGCCCGAGGTGGCCGCCGTCTTCGAGGTGCCGCTCGCCGACCTCGACGTCGACCCGGTGTTCGAGACCATCCCCGAGTCGGACGGGCCGGTGATCAAGCTGCCGTTGCTGGGCGGGTTCCTGCACGCCCCGACCGCGGCCGTGATCCACCAGTTCTGCCGGATCGCCTGCCGGGGAGAGGTCGAGCGGGTGGCCGGCTACGAGCAGCCGGTCTTCGCCTGGCGCTAGCCGTCCGTGCGCGGGGCGCCCGGCGGCCGGTAGCCGACGGACTGGGCGCGGTCCAGCGCCTCCAGCGTCTGCTCCACGGTGAGCAGCACGGTCGTCTCGATCGCGCCGATCGCACCGCCCCCGCCGATGGCGAGGGCCACGGCGGCCATGGCGACGTCGTCCGGCGCCTCCCACAGCGTGAAGCCGTCCCACTCGCCGAACGCGTACCAGAAGCCGTGCAGGGAGCCGCCCACGGACTCGATGTAGGCGGTGGCGGCGCGGCGGCGGTCCTCGGGTTCGGCGATGAGCATCGCCCAGGTCTCCGGGGTGTAGCGGAAACGTGACAGGTAGAGCGGCATGGTCGTGCCTCCCGGTCGCCCCCCGCCGTGCCGAGGCTAGGAGCAGCGGCCGATCCGGTCGAGACCTCCGCACGCGGCCGGCCCGGCTGCTTGACTGACCGGCATGGACCTGCCGCTGATGCCACCGGTCAAGCCCATGCTGGCCAAGGCCGCGACGACGCTGCCCACCGGCGAGGGGCTGTTCTACGAGCCCAAGTGGGACGGCTTCCGCTGCATCATCTTCCGCGACGGTGACGAGGTGGAGCTGGGCAGCCGCAACGAGCGCCCGCTCACCCGCTACTTCCCCGAGGTGGTCGAGGCGGTCAAGGCCCACCTGCCCGAGCGCTGCGTCGTCGACGGCGAGATCGTCGTCCCGGCCGGCGACCGGCTGCACTTCGAGGCGCTGCTGCAGCGGATCCACCCGGCCGAGTCCCGCGTCCGCCTGCTGGCGGAGCAGACGCCGGCCTCGTTCGTCGCGTTCGACCTGCTCGCGCTCGGCGACGAGTCGCTGCTCGACCGGCCGTTCGCCGAGCGCCGTCGGCAGCTGGAGACTGCGCTGGCCGGCACCCGGCCGCCGGTCTACCTGACCGGGATCACCGAGGACGCCGCGACCGCGCAGCGCTGGTTCGACACCTTCGAGGGCGCGGGTCTGGACGGCGTCGTCGCCAAGCGGGCCGACCTGCCCTACGGCCCCGACCAGCGGCTGATGACCAAGATCAAGCACGTGCGCACCGCCGACTGCGTGGTCGCCGGGTTCCGCTGGCACAAGAGCGGTCCGATCGTCGGCTCCCTGCTGCTGGGCCTGTACGACGACGACGGGCTGCAGCACATCGGCGTCGCGGCGTCGTTCCCGATGAAGCGGCGGGCCGAGCTGGTCGAGGAGCTGGCGCCGTACCGGGCCCAGGCACTGGACGGGCACCCGTGGCAGGACTGGGCGAATGCCCAGGTGCAACAGGACGGGGAGAGCCGCATGCCCGGCGCCACCAGCCGGTGGAACGCGAAGAAGGATCTCTCCTGGGTGCCGCTGCGCCCCGAACTCGTCGTGGAGATCAAGTACGACCAGCTCGAGGGCCGTCGACTTCGTCACACGGGGCAGTTCCTGCGCTGGCGGCCCGACCGCGACCCGCTCAGCTGCACGTACGACCAGCTCGACGTCCCGGTGCGCTACGACCTGGCCGAGGTGCTGGCGACGCCCTGACGCGTGGAACGGGGTCCGGTGAGGGGTGGGCGTCTGCACGGGCGCCGGGAGGCTCCTAGGCTCGTGATCATGCGTCTGCACCCCGGCCGGCGAGCCGTCCTGCCCAGCCTGCTCGCCGCGATGACCCTCCTGGCGGCCGGCTGCACCTCCGACGGCGGCAACTCCGACGCGGCCACCGACGAGCGCACATCGTCCGCGTCCAGCGCCCCGGCAGAGCCGACGGCGGAGCCGATCGAGTGGACCGACTGCGACGAGCAGCTCCAGCCGCTGATCGCCGGCCGGCCGGGGAGCGAGCGCGGGCTGTCCTTCGACTGCGCCCAGGTGAGCGTGCCGATCAGCTACGACGACGCCGCGGGCGACACGCTGCCGATCCCGGTCATCCGGGCCGTGCACCCCGAGCAGCCCACGCGGATCGGCTCGCTCGTCATCAACCCGGGCGGCCCCGGCGCCTCGGGCGTCGACGCGGCCATCGGCCTGGCGCTGACCCTCCCCGAGGACGTCCTGCGCCGCTTCGACCTGGTCGGCTTCGACCCGCGCGGCGTCGGCCTGTCCGAGGCCGCCGTCGAGTGCATCCCGGCCGACACCAAGGACCGGCTGATCGCCTCCGAGCCGCAGCCCACCAGCGCCGAGCAGCTGGACGGCACCTTCGCCCTGGCCACCGAGGTGGCCGAGGGCTGCGCCGAGCGCTACGAGTCCCCCGCGGCACTGGGCGCGTTCAACACCGTCGACACCGCCCGCGACCTGGACCTGCTCCGCGAGGCCCTCGGCGACGAGCAGCTGACCTACCTCGGCTACTCCTACGGCACGACGCTGGGCTCGACCTACGCCGAGCTGTTCCCCGACCGGGTCCGCGCGTTCGTCCTCGACGCCGCCGTCGACCCCGACGCGGACCTGCGTGCCGCCGCCGAGGCCGGCGCGGCCGGGCTCGAGGCCGGCTTCGACGCCTTCGCGCAGAACTGCCTGAGCCTCATCGCCGGCTGCCCCCTGGGCGCGGACCCGCGCCTCTTCGTGGACGAGCTGATGCTCCAGGCATCGCAGGCCGCGATCCCGAGCGCGAAGGAGGGCGAGACGCGTCAGGCCACCCCGGGCGTCGTCCTCACCGCGGTGCAGGCGGCGCTCTACGACACCCGCACCTGGCCGCAGCTGTCGCAGTCACTGGCCGCGGCCCGCGGCGGGAACGCCGCCGGCCTGTTCTCCCTCGCCGACAGCTACTCCGGCCGGCTCGAGGACGGCACCTACTCCAACCTGCTGGACGCCAACGTGGCGATCAACTGCGCGGACACCGAGGAACGGATCGAGGCCGCGGAGGTGCGCCGGCTGGCCGCCGAGTGGGACGCGAAGTACCCGCTGTTCGGCGCGGGCTCGGCCGCCGGGCTGTTCACCTGCACCCCGTGGGAGGCCGACCGGACCCCGCTGCCCGTGCGCGATGCCGCGGGCAGCGCGCCGATCCTCGTCGTCGGCAACTCCGGTGACCCCGTGACACCGCTGCCCGGTGCCGTGGACCTCGCGGAGGACCTCACCGCGGGCGTGCTGCTGACCTGGCAGGGACAGGGGCACACCTCGTACCCGAAGACCCCGTGCGTCACCGACGCGGTGAACAGCTACCTCATCGACCTGGTGGTTCCGCTGGACGGGCTCACCTGCCCTGCGTGACACTCGGCGCCCCTTGATCGAGCGGAGCGACTGAATTGGCCAGCAGCAAGGACGCGGTGGTCCTCGACGTCGCCGGGCACGAGGTGCGGGTCTCCAACCCGGAGAAGCCGTACTTCGCGGAGAAGGGGATCCGCAAGATCGACGTCGTCGAGTACTTCATCGCCGTCGGCGAGGGCATCCTGTTCGCGCTCGAGGACCGGCCGACGACGCTGGAGCGCTGGCCGGGCGGCGTGTTCGAGGGCGCCCGCCTCTCCACCCGGATGGACAACACCGGCGACGCGTTCTACCAGAAGCGGGTGCCGAAGAACGCGCCCGAGTGGGTGCCGACGTCGCACATCACGTTCCCCAGCGGGCGCACCGCGGACGAGATCGCGCCGGACTCCGTGGCCGTGGTCGCCTGGTGCGCGAACCTCGGCACGCTGACGTTCCACCCCTGGCCGGTGGACAAGGCCGACGTCGAGCAGCCCAACCAGATCCGCATCGACCTGGACCCGCAGCCGGGCACGGACTTCTCCGACGCGGTGTGGGTCGCCCCGCACGTGCGGGAGCTGCTGCACGAGTTCGGCATGGAGGGCTGGCCGAAGACGTCCGGCGGCCGCGGGGTGCACATCTACGTGCCGATCCAGCCGCGCTGGACGTTCACCGACGTCCGCCGGGCGGTCATCGCGTTCGGCCGCGAGCTGGAACGCCGGCTGCCCGACCGCGTGACGATGTCGTGGTGGAAGGAGGAGCGCGGCGAGAAGATCTTCATCGACTACAACCAGATGGCCCGGGACCGCACGATCGCCTCGGCGTACTCCATCCGCGCTAAACCGCACGCCCCCGTCTCCGCACCGGTCGACTGGGACGAGCTGCCCGACGTCACCCCGTTCGACTTCGACGTGCTGACCATGCCGGCCCGCTTCCGGGCCGTCGGCGACAAGCACGCCGGCCTGGCCGACCACGCCTTCGGCATCGAGCCGCTGCTCGAGCTGGCCGAGCGCCAGGCGACGGACGACGGCATGGGCGACCTGCCCTATCCGCCGGACTACCCGAAGATGCCGGGCGAGCCGATGCGGGTCCAACCGAGCCGCGCTAGGCGTTCCACCAGCACAGATGTCTGATCTGCATGCGCACTGAGGGGTAGCACACCGCTCGTTCACCGGATAACCTCCGATCGTGCCGATCCGACTGGAA
>JBBSKB010000106.1:0-10471 GCA_038256725.1 Mycobacteriales bacterium
ACGGTCGAGGCCGGCACCCCGCCGGCCGTGGAGCCCTCGCGCAAGGGGATGTGCGGTTCACTCATGCGCGGGCCCTCCCCAGGCTTTCGCCGAGCAGCCCCGTGGGGCGGAACAGCAGGATGACGACCAGCAGCAGGAACGCGACGACGTCGCGCCACTCGGAGCCGATCAGGGCCGAACCGTAGTTCTCCGCCAGGCCGAGCACGAAGCCGCCCAGCAGGGCGCCGCGGACGTTGCCGATGCCGCCGAGGACGGCGGCGGTGAAGGCCTTCACGCCGAGCAGGAAGCCCGCGTTCCAGCGGGTGACGCCGAAGCGCATCAGGTACAGCAGCGCCGCCGCCCCGGCCATGATCCCGCCGACGAGGAACGTCGCGCGGATGATCCGGTCGCGGTTGACGCCCATGAGCGCGGCGGCCTCGGAGTCCTGGGCCACCGCGCGGATGCCGCGCCCGGTGCGGGTGCGACGGATGAACTGGTCGAGCGCCACCATCATGAGCACGGCGCTGACGATGATGATCACGTCGACGTTGCTGACCGTGTACCCGCCGACGGTGAACAGCCCCTCGGTCTCGAGGGGGTTCTTGAAGCGGGTGTTGTCGCGCGCCGAGCGGACGTACGGGTCCAGGGTGTCGCGCAGCCCGATCCAGCCGGCCACGCGATCGCGCAGACCCATGATCTCGGCCAGCGCGAAGCTCGCGCCGATGGCGCTGATGAGCGCCACGAGCTTGGGGGCGTCGAGCCGGATGAGGCGGCGGTAGGCCACCCGTTCGAGGAGCAGGGCCACACCACCGCTCACGGTCATGGCGGCGAGCAGGGCGAGCAGCAGGACGCCGATGACGACCGGCAACGCGCTGCCCGGGGCCACACCCAATGCCACGGTGACCCAGACCGCGGCGAAGCTGCCGAACATCCAGACTTCGGAGTGGGCGAAGTTGATCAGCTGCAGCACGCCGTAGACCAGCGTGTAGCCGAGTGCGACGAGGCCGTAGACGGCGCCCAGCACGAGACCGGTGACGGTCAGCTCGACGAAGTTGTTGAACAGGAAGGACACGGGGCCTCCGAGCGGCAGAGGTAGGCGCGGCCGGGTCTCCTCGACGAGGAGACCCGGCCGCGCCCTGTGGGTCAGCGGGAGATCAGTTGGTCTCGATCTCCTGGTCGGCGACGATCTCGCCGTTCTCCACCTTGTACGCCCAGACCGAGATGTTCTCCGGCTCGCCGTCCTCGTCGAAGGTGATGGCCTTCGTGATGCCCTCACCCGAGTAGTCGTTGACCCACTCGAGCAGCGACTCGCGGTCGGTGTTGCCCTCGAGGATGCCCTGGAGGAACACGTTGGCCGCGTCGAACGCCTCGGCCGAGTAGGTCGCCGGCGCAGCGCCGAAGGCCTCCTCGAACGCCGAGTAGAAGTCCTGGCTCTCCTCCGGGGGGAGGCAGGGGCAGGTGATGATCGTGCCGTCGGCGGCGTCACCGGCGGCCTCGATGAAGCCGGGGTCCTTCACGCCGTCGGCGACGACGAACGTCGCCTCGACACCGGCGCCACGCATCTGCTGCACGAGCAGACCGGCCTCGGCGTAGTAGCCGCCGAAGAAGACCGAGTCGGCACCCGAGCTGCGGATGGCGGTCACGGTCGCCGAGAAGTCGGTCTGACCGGTCTGGATCGTGTCGGTGCCGACGACGGAGTCACCGGCGCTCTCCTCGACGATCTCGGCCAGGCCGGCACCGTAGGCGGAGGCGTCGTCGACGACGAACACCTTCTCGCTCTCGAGCACGTCGGCGATGTAGGTCGCCGCGGCCGGGCCCTGGCTGGCGTCGTTGCCGAGGACGCGGTGGAAGGTGTCCCAGCCGTTGGTCGACAGGTCGGGGTTGGTGGCCGACGCGGAGATGGTCGGCAGCCCGCCCTCGGCGAAGATCGGGCCGGCCGTGTCGGACTCGCCCGAGAAGGCGGGGCCGACGATGCCGATGACCGAGTCGTCGCCGATCGCCTGCGTGGCCAGGCCGGTGGCCTGGTTCGGGTCACCGGCGGAGTCGTACTCCTCCAGCGACACCTGGCAGTCGGCGTTCTCGTCGTTGAACTGGTCCACCGCCAGCTTGACGCCGTTGCGGATGTTGATGCCGAGGTTCGCCGCGGAGCCGGTCAGGGCCCCGAAATAGCCGATCGCGACGTCCTCGCAGGTGCCGGCCTCGCCACCACCGCTCGAGGCCTCCTCGTCGTCGCCGCCCGAGGTGCCGCAGGCGCTGAGAGCCAGCGCCAGGGCGAGCAGGGGCGCGCCCGTCTTGACCGAGAAACGCACATGTCCTCCAGAGCCAGATCGGCGGGCCGCTGTTCGGCCGCGCCGGTGGTCGTTGTGCCGTCCCGGTGGGGGCGGCTGGCAAACAGTAGGGCGCGCGCCGCGCGAGTTTGAGCGGCCGAGGTCGATTCGTGACCGTCTCGTGATCGCCCCGGGGAAGGGCCGCGGAGCGCGGTGGATCGCATGCCGACGGGGCCAACCCACGCGCGCCCGTCACTTCACAGGCAGAAAGGACCGGACACCGACGATCGGGAGGCGATCGGCCGGGTGGAGTCGCTCTAGCGACGGTGCGGGCGGCCGTCAGGCCAGGCCGTCCTCCGAGGGCACGCCGTCGGTCAGGACCCGCTCCGCGAGCGCCTTCATCGACGTCCGCTCGTTCATCGCGGTCCGCTGCAGCCAGCGGAAGGCGTCGGCCTCGGTCACCCCGCGCTCGGCCATCAGCCGGCCCTTGGCCTTCTCCACCGCCTGGCGGGCGGCGAGCCGCTCCTCGAGCGTGCGCACCTCCCCGTCCAGCGCGGCCATCTCCGCGAACCGGCCCCGGGCCACCTCGATGGCGGGCACCAGGTCGTTCTTCGAGAACGGCTTCACCAGGTAGGCCATGGCGCCGGCGTCCCGCGCCCGCTCCACCAGCTCGCGCTGGCTGAACGCCGTCAGCACGATGACCGGGGCGATCCGGGCCGAGGCGATCTGCTCCGCCGCCGACAACCCGTCGAGCACCGGCATCTGGATGTCGAGGATCACCAGGTCCGGCACGAGCTCCATCGCCCGGTCCACGGCCTGCTGGCCGTCACCCACCTCGGCGACGACCTCGTACCCCTCCTCCTCGAGCATCTCCTTGAGATCGAGACGGATGAGTGCTTCGTCCTCGGCGATGAGAACCCTGGCCGGCGCGCTGCTCACGGAGACGAGCCTAGCCACGGCGGCCCCGCCCGGGCCCCCGCTAGGCTGATCCGGCTGCCGGCCCGACCGGCACGCCCCCGTACCCCAATCGGCAGAGGGAGCGGATTCAAAACCCGCGCAGTGTGCGTTCGAGTCGCACCGGGGGCACTGTGCTGACTTGCGATCCTCCGGACCGCACTGCGGCCACGACATGTTCCCCAGCTGCTCTGAGCCCACCCCGGCGCGCACGCACCGCCTAACGTGTCAGCGTGACCGAGGCAGCACCGCACATGACACCTGAGCAGTTCCGGCAGCACGGCCACGAGGTCGTGGACTGGATCGCCGACTACTGGGCGCGGGTGGGGTCGCTGCCGGTGCGCTCGACGGTCGCGCCAGGTGACGTGCGGGCCGCGTTGCCCGACGCTCCCCCGGAGCAGGGCGAGCCGTTCGCCGACGTGCTGAGCGACCTCGACCGCGTCGTCGTCCCCGGCCTCACGCACTGGCAGCACCCCGGCTTCTTCGGCTACTTCCCGGCCAACACCTCCGGGCCCTCCGTGCTCGGCGACCTCGTGTCGGCCGGCCTCGGCGTCCAAGGCATGTCGTGGGTGACCAGCCCGGCCGCCACCGAGCTCGAGCAGCACGTCATGGACTGGTTCGCCGAACTGCTCGGGCTCCCGGCGTCCTTCCGCTCCACCGGCACCGGCGGCGGCGTCGTCCAGGACTCCAGCTCCGGCGCCAACCTCGTCGCCCTGCTCGCCGCCCTGCACCGCGCCAGCGGCGGCGCGACCGTCCGCCGCGGCGTCGAGCCCGAGCGGGCCACCGTCTACGTCTCCGCGGAGACCCACTCCTCGATGGAGAAGGCCGTCCGCATCGCCGGCCTGGGCAGCGACGCGGTCCGCATCGTCGAGGTCGACGGCGCCCTCGCCATGGACCCCGCCGCCCTCGCCGCCCGCATGGCGCGCGACGTCGCCCGCGGCTACACCCCCGTGCTGGTCTGCGCGACCGTCGGCACGACGTCGACGACCGCCGTCGACCCGCTGGCCGCGATCGGCCCGATCTGCCAGAAGCACGGTGCATGGCTGCACGTCGACGCCGCCTACGCCGGCGTCAGCGCCGTCGCCCCGGAGCTGCGCTCGCTCCAGGAAGGCGTGGAGTGGGCCGACAGCTACACCACCGATGCGCACAAGTGGCTGCTCACCGGCTTCGACGCCACCCTCTTCTGGGTCGCCGACCGCGCCGCCCTGACCGGGGCGCTGGCGATCCTCCCGGAGTACCTGCGCAACGCTGCCACCGACGCCGGCGCCGTCGTCGACTACCGCGACTGGCAGGTCCCGCTGGGCCGGCGCTTCCGGGCGCTCAAGCTGTGGTTCGTGCTCCGCTGGTACGGCGCCGAGGGCCTGCGCGCGCACATCCGCAGCTCGGTCGCGCTCGCCCAGGAGTTGGCCGGCTGGGCGGAGGCCGACGAGCGGTTCGACGTGCTGAGCCCGCATCCGCTGTCGTTGGTCTGCCTGACGCCGCGCTGGCCGGCCGGGGTCGATGCCGACGTCGCCACCATGACCCTGCTCGAGCGGCTCAACGACGGCGGCGAGGTCTTCCTGACCCACACCACCGTGCGCGGGCGGGCGGTCCTGCGGATCGCCGTCGGAGCGCCGACGACGACCCGTGCGCACGTCGAGCGGGTGTGGACCCTGCTGCGCGAGGGCCACGACTGGCTGGCCGCCGACTTCGCCACGCAGGCCGCCGAGCAGGCCGCCGAGCGCCGGGCGGAGCGCGACCGCTCCGCGGCCGAGGGATGAGCGCGGGCGGGGCCGGGCCTCAGAGCGAGCGGATGAGCCCCTGCTGCGTCACGGTGGCGATGTGGGTGCCGTCGACGGCCCAGATCTGCCCGAAGCACAGTGCCCGGCCGTGCGAGGCCACCGGGCTGTCGGTCTCGTAGAGGAACCACTCGTCGGCCCGCAGCGGCTGGTGGAACCACACGGCGTGGTCCAGGCTCGAGCCCGCCGTCCTCCCCCAGCCGCCCCCCATGCGCGCCGTGCCCGCACCGAGCAGGCTCAGGTCGCTGGCGAAGGTCAGGGCGGCCGCATGCACGGCCTGGTCGTCGGGCAGCCGGCCGGCCACCCGCATCCACGCCCAGGACTTCGTGTCGGGATAGGTCTTCGGCGGGCGGTCGAAGGGGTGCTCGAACATCCGCTGCTCCACCGCCATGCCGATGCTCATCGCCGCCCGTGCCTCCTGGCCGCGGGCGGCCAGGAGCTCGACGAACGTGGGCAGCTTCTCCGGAGCCGGGACGTCGGGCATCGGGAGGGAGTGCTCCGCGTAGGCGCCCTCGCCCGCGGAGGCGTCGGCGGTGAGCGCGAAGATCGCCGCGTCCTTGTCCCCGCGGCGCTGCCAGGCGACCACCCGGCGAGTGCTGAAGGTGCGGCCGTCGCGCATCCGCTCGACGGCGTAGCGGATCTCCTCGTTCGGGTCGCCCGGGCGGAGGAAGTACGAGTGCAGCGAGTGGACCGCGCGCCCCTGCGGCAGGGTCAGGGCGGCCGCCATGAGCGCCTGCCCCGCCACCTGGCCGCCGAAGATGCGCTGCATCGTCGTGTCCGGCGTCTTGCCGACGTAGAGGTCGGGTTCGCGCTCCTCGAGTGCGAGCACGGACATCAGGGCCGCGGCCTGGGTGTTCTCGTCGCCGCCGGTCATGAGTCGGTACCCACCTCGTGCACGCGGATCAGGTTCGTCGAGCCCACGGTGTTGGGCGGGCTGCCGGCCACGACGACGACCCGGTCGCCGACCTTCAACCGGCCGATCGACAGCAGCGAGAAGTCCACCTGGGCGACCATGTCGTCGGTGTGCGACACCTGCGGCACGAGGAATGTCTCCACACCCCAGGTGAGCGCCAGGCGGCTGCGGACGGCGGGGTCGACGGTGAAGGCCAGCAGCGGCTGACGAGGATGCAGCGAGGAGAGCCGGCGGGCGGTCTCCCCGGTCTGCGTGAAGGTTGCCAGCGCCTTGACGTCCAACGCCTCGCCGACGTCCTTCGCCGCGCGGACGATGGCCCCGGAGCGGGACCGTGAGCGACGGGCGACCTCGGGCACCGGCATGTGCTCGGTCTCGACCGCGTCGATGATCCGTTCCATGGTGCGGACGGCGGCGATCGGGTGCGCGCCCACCGAGGTCTCGCCGGACAGCATCACCGCGTCGGCGCCGTCGAGCACGGCGTTGGCGACGTCGGACGCCTCGGCGCGGGTCGGCCGCGAGTTGACGATCATCGACTCGAGCATCTGGGTGGCCACGATGACCGGCTTGTTGCGCTCTCGCGCGGACTGGATCGCGCGCTTCTGGACCAGGGGCACCTGCTCCAGCGGCAGCTCCACGCCCAGGTCACCGCGGGCGACCATGATGCCGTCGAACGCCTCGACGATCTCGTCCAGCCGCTCCACCGCCTCGGGCTTCTCCAGCTTGGCGATGACGGGGACCTCGACGTCCTCCTGGCGCATGATCTCCCGCACCAGCTCGGCGTCGTCCGGCGAGCGGACGAACGACAGCGCGATGAAGTCCACGCCCAGGTGGAGGGCGAAGCGGAGGTCGAGCACGTCCTTCTCCGACAGCGCCGGGACGCTGACGGCGACGCCGGGCAGGGACAGCCCCTTGTTGTTCGACACCGGACCGCCCTCGATGACCAGGCAGGTCACGTCGGGGCCGGAGACGGAGAGCACCGTGAGCGCCAGCTTGCCGTCGTCGACCAGGAGGCGGTCCCCGACGGCGACGTCGTTGGCCAGATCCTTGTAGGTCGTGGACACGCGCTCGGCGGTGCCCTCGACGTCGTCGACGGTGATCACGATCTGGCTGCCGGTGGGCCACTCGACCAGCCCGGCGGCGAAGGTGCCCAGCCGGATCTTCGGGCCCTGCAGGTCGGCCAGGACGGCGACGGCGTGCCCGGTGCGGTCGGAGGCCTCCCGCACCCGCTGGTAGGCGGTGGCGTGGTCGGCGTGCGCGCCGTGGCTGAAGTTGAGCCGGGCCACGTCCATGCCGGACTCGACGAGGGCGATGACCTGCTCGGCGGAACTCGTGGCCGGACCCAGGGTGCAGACGATCTTGGCGCGGCGGGACATGGTGGGAACGCTAGTTCACCGTGCTCCTCCGGACCGCATCGCCGCCGGGAGCGGTTCCCCACATCGGCGGTGCGGTCCGGAGGAGTGCAGGGTCATCGCAGCGCGGCCGCGGTGGGTACCACGGGGCGCGGCAGCGCCGAGGTGCCGGTGAGCCAGGTGTCCGCGGCAGCGGCCGCGGCGCGGCCCTCGGCGATCGCCCAGACGATGAGCGACTGACCGCGGCCCATGTCGCCGGCCACGAAGACGCCGGGCACCGTCGTCATGAACTCGGCGTCCCGGACGACGTTGTCGCGCTGGTCCATCTCCACGCCCAGGGCGTCGAGCAGCCCTTCGCGCTGTGCTCCGGTGAAGCCCATCGCCAGGAAGACCAGGTCGGCCGGCAGCTCGCGCTCGCTGCCCTCGATCTTCTGGAACCGGCCGTCGACCCGCTCGACCTCGTGCAGCAGCAGGGCGCGCACGGAGCCGTGGGCGGGGCCCTCCTCATGACCCAGGAACCGCTCGGTGTTCACCGAGTAGAGCCGCTCGCCGCCCTCCTCGTGGGCGCTGGAGACGCGCATGATCATCGGGTAGGTCGGCCACGGGTTGGCGCCTGCGTCCCGACGGTCCGGCGGCGCCGGCATGATCTCCAGCTGGGCGACCGAGGCCGCTCCCTGGCGGTGCGCGGTGCCGAGGCAGTCCGCGCCGGTGTCACCGCCACCGATGATCACGACGTGCTTGCCGGCCGCGTCGATCTCCGGCGCGTCCAGCTCGCCGAGAGCCTGCCGGTTGCCCAGCGGCAGGTACTCCATCGCCAGGTGGATGCCGGACAGCTCGCGCCCGGGTGCGGGCAGGTCGCGGCCGACCGTGGCGCCACCGGCCAGGACGACGGCGTCGTACTCGGCCCGCAACTGCTCGGTGGACAGGTCGCCCTCCCCCGGCCCGCCGACCTCGACGCCGGTGACGAAGCGGGTGCCCTCGGCGCGCATCTGGTCCAGCCGCCGGTCCAGGACGGACTTCTCCATCTTGAACTCGGGGATGCCGTAGCGGAGCAGCCCGCCGATCCGGTCGGCCCGCTCGTAGACGGTGACGTCGTGCCCGGCCCGGGTCAGCTGCTGGGCGGCGGCGAGACCCGCCGGCCCCGACCCGATCACGGCGACCTTCCGGCCCGTGCGCTCGGTGGGCGACTGCGGCTCGACCCAGCCCTCGTCCCAGGCGCGGTCGATGATCTCCCACTCGATCTGCTTGATGGCGACCGGCGACTCCTGCAGGTTGAGCACGCAGGAGCCCTCGCACGGCGCCGGGCACAGCTTCCCGGTGAACTCCGGGAAGTTGTTGGTCGCGTGCAGCCGCTCGATCGCGTCGTGCCAGTCGTCGCGGCGAGCCAGGTCGTTCCACTCGGGGATCAGGTTGGCCACCGGGCACGCGTGGTGGCAGAACGGGATGCCGCAGTCCATGCAGCGGGCCGCCTGCTTGCGCACCTCGGAGGTCGGGAAGAGCGGGTCCTCGCCGTTCTGGCGGGCCGTGTAGACGTCCTTCCAGTCACGGATGCGCAGCTCGACGGGCCGCCGCGGCGGCAGCTCGCGCTCGAACTTCAGGAATCCGGTGGTGTCAGCCACGTGCTGCCTCCATTACCGCGAGATCGACATCGGTGCCATTGGCCTCGGCCATGCGCTGCGCGTCCAGTGCGCGCTTGTAGGCCCTCGGCATGATCACGCTGAACTGGGCCGACCAGCGGCCCCAATCGGCCAGCAGCGCGCCGGCCACCGGGGACTCGGTCTCCTCGGCGTAGCGCTCGAGGACGTCGCGCAACCACTGGGCCGACTCGCCGTCCAGTGGCTCGATGTCGACCATCTCCTCGTTGACCCGGTGCCGGGCCAGGTCGAGCACGTAGCCGATGCCACCGGACATGCCGGCCGCGATGTTGCGGCCGGTCGCGCCGAGGATCACCGCCCGGCCGCCGGTCATGTACTCGAGCGCGTGATCGCCCACGCCCTCGACGACGGCGAGCGCCCCCGAGTTGCGGACGCAGAACCGCTCACCCACCCGGCCGCGCAGGAAGATCTCGCCGCTGGTCGCGCCGTAGCCGATGACGTTGCCGGCGATGACGTTGTCCTCGGCGGCGAACGTCGACTCCCGGGACGGCCGCACGACGATCCGGCCACCCGAGAGGCCCTTGCCGACGTAGTCGTTCGCGTCACCGAAGAGCCGCATGGTGATGCCGCGCGGCACGAAGGCGCCGAACGACTGGCCGGCCGACCCACCGAAGGTGAGGTCGATGGTGCCGTCGGGCAGGCCCTGGCCACCGAAGCGGCGGGTCACCATCGAGCCCAGCATCGTGCCGACGGTGCGGTTCACGTTGCGGACCGGCAGCTCCAGGCTGACCGGCTGCGCGTCGAGCAGCGCACCCTCGCAGAGCTGGATCAGCGTCTGGTCCAGCGCGGCGTCGAGCCCGTGGTCCTGGTCGCGCACCTTCCGCCGCGGCGCCCCCTCGGGCAGCTCGGGGACGACGAGCAGCGGGGCCAGGTCGAGACCGGAGGCCTTCCAGTGGCCCACCGCCTGGCGGGTGTCCAGCAGCTCGGCGTGGCCGACGGCCTCGTCCATCGTGCGGAACCCGAGCTCGGCGAGGTACTCGCGCACCTGCTCGGCCAGGAACTCGAAGAAGGTGACGACGAACTCGGGGCGGCCGGTGAACCGCTTGCGCAGCTCCGGGTTCTGCGTGGCGACGCCCACGGGGCAGGTGTCGAGGTGACAGACCCGCATCATCACGCAGCCGGAGACGACCAGCGGAGCGGTGGCGAAGCCGTACTCCTCGGCGCCCAGCAGCGCCGCGACGATCACGTCGCGGCCGGTCTTCAGCTGGCCGTCGGCCTGGACGGTGATGCGGTCGCGCAGGCCGTTGGCCAGCAGCGTCTGCTGGGTCTCGGCCAGCCCGAGCTCCCACGGGGAGCCGGCGTGCTTGAGCGAGGTCAGGGGTGCTGCGCCCGTGCCCCCGTCGTGCCCGGAGATCAGCACCAGGTCGGCGTGCGCCTTGCTCACGCCGGCCGCGACCGTGCCGACGCCGACCTCCGCCACCAGCTTGACGTTGATCCGCGCCTGGTCGTTGGCGTTCTTCAGGTCGTGGATGAGCTGCTTGAGGTCTTCGATGGAATAGATGTCGTGGTGCGGGGGCGGGCTGATCAGGCCGACACCGGGGGTGGAGTGGCGGGTCTTCGCGATCCACGGATACAC
>JBBSKB010000107.1:0-10433 GCA_038256725.1 Mycobacteriales bacterium
CATCGTGGTGTGGGAGTCGGTGCCGACGCACGTGTCGGGGTAGGCCGTGACAGTTCCATCAGCCGTCGGACGCGTCATGACCACGCGGGCGAGGTGCTCGATGTTCACCTGGTGCACGATGCCGGTGCCGGGCGGGACGACCTTGAAGTCGCTGAAGGCGCTCTGGCCCCAGCGCAGGAACTGGTAGCGCTCGCCGTTGCGCTGGTACTCGATCTCGACGTTGCGCTCGAAGGACTCGGGCGTGCCGAAGACGTCGGCGATCACGGAGTGGTCGATGACCAGCTCGGCCGGGGCGAGCGGGTTGATCTTCTGCGGGTCGCCGCCGAGCTCGGCCATGGCCTCGCGCATCGTGGCGAGGTCGACGATGCAGGGGACGCCGGTGAAGTCCTGCATGATCACGCGGGCCGGCGTGTACTGGATCTCCTGGTCGGGCTCGGCCGACGGATCCCAGTTCGCCAACGCCCGGATGTGGTCGGCGGTGATGTTCTCGCCGTCCTCGGTGCGCAGCTGGTTCTCCAACAGGATCTTCAGGCTGAAGGGCAGCCGCTCTGCGCCCTCCACCGCGTCGAGTCGGTAGATGTCGTAGTCGGTTCCCTCGACGCTGAGCGTCGACCGGGCTCCGAAGCTGTCCTTACTGGCTGCCACTCTTCTGCGCCTACCCCTCGATGGTTCGTCGCGGCTGGTTCGTCGCGCTCGTGTCCACCCCCGATCATCCCAGTTCGCGCAACCACCCACCGGATGAGGCGACCCTTACCGTGGAGGACGTGACCAGCACCGTCCCCGAGCCCCTGCCCGGTTGGTTGACCGGGGCCGCGCGGATCACCGCGCTGACCGGAGCGGGCATCTCGACCGACAGCGGCATCCCCGACTACCGAGGGCCACAGGGCGTGTGGACGCGGGACCCCGACGCCGAGAAGCTCGTGACGCTCTCCTACTACCTGGCCGATCCCGACATCCGTCGACGGGCCTGGCGGATGCGGGCCGAGCTGAGCGAACGGGCGCCCCGGCCGAACGCCGGGCACGCGGCGCTGGCCGACCTCGAGCGCCGGGGCCGGCTGCGGACGATCGTCACCCAGAACGTCGACGGGCTGCACCAGGCGGCCGGTTCCTCGCCGGACCGCGTGGTGGAGATCCACGGCACCGTGCACGAGGTCGAGTGCTTCGGCTGCCGCGCGCGGACGACCATGCGGGCGGCGCTGGAGCGGGTCGCGGCCGGTGAGCCCGATCCGGCGTGCCCGGTCTGCGGCGGGATCCTCAAGTCCGCGACGATCAGCTTCGGTCAGGAGCTCGACGCCCGTGCCGTGGACGCCGCCGTCGCCGCGGCCCGCGACTGCGACGTCTTCCTCGCCGTCGGCACCTCGCTCCAGGTGTGGCCGGTCGCCGGGCTGGTCGAGGTGGCGCTGCGGTCCGGCGCGCGGGTCGTGATCGTCAACGCCGAGCCGACGCCGTTCGACGACCTCGCCTCGCTGCTGGTCGCCGAGCCGATCGGCACGTCGCTGCCCCGGCTGCTCGCGGCGGGCTGACCGGGCTCGTCCCTGGAGGCGCCGCCGGTTAGCGTGACGGCCACCACGTCGAGCGGCCGGTGCGACGCCGGCCGCGCACCCAGGGAGCCGGCATGCGCGTGCCCTTGACCACCCGCGACTTCCTCGAACGGGCCGAGCTCGTCTACGGCGACCGGATCGGCATCGTCGACGAGCCGACCCAGCCGGCGTCCTCCCTCGGTGGGCTGAGCTACGGCGAGGTGGCCCGCCGCGGGCGGGCGCTGCAGGCGGCGCTCGACGAGCTGGGCATCGCCGAGGGGGAGCGGGTGGCGATCGTCAGCCACAACGCCGCGCGGTTGCTGGAGGTGCTGCTCGCCGTCCCCGCCTCGGGGCGGGTCGCGGTGCCGATCAACTTCCGGCTCTCGCCGGAGGAGGTCGAGTACATCGTCGGCCACTGCGGTGCGCGGGTGCTGTTAGTGGACCCCGAGCTGGAGTCGTCGCTGGGGAACGTGCGGGCCGAGCACCGCTTCGGCACGGGCGAGGAGTACGAGCAACTGCTCCGGTTCGACGTCGAGCCGCGGCCGTGGGCCGAGCCGGACGAGGACGCGACGGCGACGATCAACTACACGTCGGGGACGACGGCGCGGCCCAAGGGCGTGCAGATGACGCACCGCAACCTGTGGGTCAACGCCGTCACCTTCGGGCTGCACATGCAGGTCAGCGACCGCGACGTCTACCTGCACACGCTGCCGATGTTCCACTGCAACGGCTGGGGTCTGCCCTACACGATGGCCGGCATGGGGGCGCAGCAGATCGTCCTGCGCAAGGTCGACGGCGCCGAGATCCTGCGCCGCGTCGAGGAGCACGGCGTCACGATCATGGCCGGCGCCCCCGCGGTCTGGAACGCCGTGCTCGAGGCGGCGCAGGACTGGGAGGGCGAGATCCCGGGCCGGGACAAGGTGCGCATCGTCGTCGCCGGCGCACCGCCGCCGTCGAAGACCATCGCCCGCGTCGAGGCCGAGCTCGGCTGGGAGTTCAACCAGATCTACGGCCTCACCGAGACCGCGCCGCTGCTCACGATCAACCGGCCGCGCGCCGAGTACGACGACCTCGAGCCCGAGGAGCGGGCCAAGCGCCTCTCCCGGGCCGGCGTCCCGGCGCTGGGCACCCGGATGTCGACCAGCGAGTCCGGTGAGGTGCTGGCGCAGGGCAACACGGTGCTGGCCGGCTACTGGGAGAACCCGGACGCCTCGGCCGAGGCCCTGGAGGGCGGTTGGTTCCACACCGGGGACGGCGGCACGATCGGCGACGGCGGCTACGTCACGATCTCCGACCGCAAGAAGGACGTGATCATCACCGGCGGCGAGAACGTCTCCTCGATCGAGGTGGAGGACGCCGTGTTCAGCCACCCGGCGGTCGCGGAGGTCGCGGTCATCGGCGTCCCGGACGACAAGTGGGGCGAGATGGTCACCGCGATCGTCGTCGTCGCCGAGGGCGAGCAGGTCACCGAGGCCGACATCCTCGCCCACTGCCGCGGGAAGATCGCCGGCTACAAGATCCCCAAGCGGGTCGAGTTCCGCGACGAGCTGGCGCGCACCGCCACCGGCAAGATCCAGAAGTTCAAGCTCCGCGAGTCGTTCTGGGAAGGCTCGGAGCGCCAGATCAACTGACCGGAACCGCTGGTCCGCCCCTGAGGGCGCCTCACCCCTCGGGGTGAGGCGCCCTCAACGGCGCCGTCCGACCGACCGATGCCCTACGTGGTGGCACCTCTCCGGGTGCCCGCCGTCGAGCATCCGGAAGAGGTCGCGACGTGGACAGCGGTATCCCGAACAGCCCGGCGCGAGCGACGTGGGGTCGCCGCGCGCTGCGCCTGGGTGGGACGGCCATCGCCGCCGCGGTCCTCCTCGGCCTGACCCCCGCGGTCGCCGACGCCGCACCCCGCCGGCCCAGTGACGGCGAGATCGCCGCCGCGCAGAGCCAGGCCGACGCCGTCGCCGCGCGGATCGGTGAGCTCAACGGCGAGCTCGCGTCCGCCAGCGCCGGCGTGGAGAGCGCCCGTACCGACGCGCTCCTCGCCCTCGACGAGTTCCAGGCCACGGAGGCCGCCGCCGAGGCCGCCCGCCAGCAGGCCGAGGCGGCCGCCGCCGAAGCCGCCCGGAAGACCGCCGAGCTGGGCATCGCCCGCGACGACGTCATCGCCTTCGCCCGCCGCAGCTACATGGAGGGCAGCACCAGTCCCGGGGCCACCGCCCTGCTCACCGCGGGCAACCCGTCCCAGCTGATCGAGCGCGCCGCGCTGCTCGAGGCGGCCGGCGCGCACCGCACCGACGTCCTGGGCACCGTCACGGTCGTGCAGCAGCAGGCCACCGCGGCCGAGGTCGTCGCCCGCACCGCCGTCGTCGAGGCCGACGGGCTGCAGCAGGAGGCCGCCCGTCAGCTCGAGGTGGCCACCGCCGCCGAGCAGTCCGCCCGTGCGCAGGCCGCCGAGGTGGCCACGAAGCAGGTGGCCGTGCAGTCCGAGCTCGACGCCGCGCAGCAGCAGCTGACCGCCCTCGTCGGCGCCCGCGCCGCCGCGGAGCGCGCCGCCGCCGAGGCCGCCGAGGCCGCAGCGGCCGCACGGACCGCTCCCGTCCAGCGGGTCGCACCCCCCGCACCGTCGTCCTCCTCGTCCTCTTCCTCGTCCTCCCCGTCGCCCACGACGCCCTCGACGCCCTCGACGCCCTCGACGGCGCCTCGGCCGACCGCGACCCCGCCGGCCGTCCAGCCCCCGGCCGGTCCGGGTTCGGCCTCGGATGCGCAGACCGCCATCGCCGCGGCGCGGCGCTACATCGGCACCCCCTACGCCTGGGGCGGTGGCGGCCGTCGCGGCCCCGGCCCCGGCCAGGACCCGGACGAGGGCGTCGTCGGCTTCGACTGCAGCGGTCTCACCCAGTACGCCTACGGCCAGGCCGGGATCTCGATCTCGCGCAACAGCCGGGACCAGTACGCCGAGTCGCCGAAGGTCGCCCGCGGGTCGCTGCAGGCCGGTGACCTCGTCTTCTGGGCCACCGACACGAGCCGGCCCACGACGATCTACCACGTCGCGATCTACCTGGGCGGCGACCGGATGATCGAGGCGCCGGAGAGCGGCAAGACGGTCCGGGAGACCGCGATGCGCTGGGGCGGTTACATCGGCGCCGTGCGGCCCAGCGCCTGACGGCCGGCACCGCCGCTCGGGGGAGAAGGCGTCGGGCAGCCACGGGGGGAGCTGCCCGACGCAGCTCCGAGGCTAGCAGTCACGAGCCCCCTGGGGCAGCCGTCGAGCGCCTCCTGATCGTGGCCGGCGGCGCATGCAGGTGCCGCCCAGGAAGGTGTAGGACACTGGCGCTGGGGACGGCTGCGCCGCCCCGTCGACGGCCTCCTCAGCCCGGGGGTCGCGGCCCGGCACGACCAGGGAGCCCCGTGACGAGCGCTGCCAGCACGCCGACCGAGAACTCGCCCGCCCAGGCGGGCGGCCCGGTACCGCCGGCGGTCGACGCCGCCCGGTTGGAGCGGGTGCTGTTCGAGATCAAGCGCGTGATCGTCGGCCAGGACAGGCTGATCGAGCGCATGCTGGTCGCCCTGCTGGCCCGCGGGCACGTGCTGCTCGAGGGCGTCCCGGGCGTGGCGAAGACCCTCGCGGTCGAGACGCTGGCCACCGTCGTCGGTGGGAAGTTCGCCCGCCTGCAGTTCACCCCCGACCTGGTGCCGGCCGACATCATCGGCACCCGCATCTACAAGTCCGGGCAGGACGCCTTCGACACCGAGCTGGGTCCGGTGTTCGCCAACTTCGTGCTCACCGACGAGATCAACCGCGCGCCGGCCAAGGTGCAGTCGGCGCTGCTGGAGGTCATGGCCGAGCGGCAGGTCTCCATCGGCGGGGTCACCCACCCGCTGCCCGACCCGTTCCTCGTGCTGGCCACCCAGAACCCGATCGAGTCCGAGGGCGTCTACCCGCTGCCCGAGGCGCAGCGCGACCGCTTCCTCATGAAGGTGCTCGTGGACTACCCGAGCCCGGAGGAGGAGCGGGAGATCATCTACCGGATGGGTTCCGAGCCCCCGGTCGCCGAGACGGTGCTGGGCCCCGACGAGCTGCGCCGGCTGCAGAGGACGGCCTCGCAGGTGTTCGTGCACCACGCCCTGGTCGACTACGTCGTCCGCCTGGTGGTGGCCACCCGCACGCCGCGCGAGCACGGCATGGAGGACGTCGCGACGTGGGTGTCCTACGGCGCCAGCCCGCGCGCCTCGCTCGGGCTGATCGCGGCCAGCCGGGCGCTCGCGCTGGTGCGCGGCCGCGACTACGTGCTCCCGCAGGACGTCCTCGACATCACCGCCGACGTGCTCCGCCACCGGCTGGTGCTCTCCTACGACGCGCTGGCCGACGGCGTGCCGGCCGACCACATCGTGAAGCGGATCGTGCAGACGGTGCCGCTGCCGCAGGTAGCGCCCCGGCAGAACGCCGGCGGCTTCGGCCCCGGCGGCGGACCGCAGGTGCCGCAGTACGGCCCGCCGCAGGGCCGGCCGGTCCAGCAGGGCGGAGGTCAGGGCGCGACGGCCTACGGCGCGCCGGGTCAGGGCATGCTGCCCGCGCAGGGCGGTCCGGGCTCCAACGGGCACGGGCCGCACCCGGCGTGATCCGGCGCCGTCGCAGCACCGACTCGTCCCCGGCGAGCCCGGCCCACCCCGGGCTCCTGCTGCACGCCACGGGGGAGAGCCCCGGGGCGGACAGCGGCGCCCCGCCGCGGTTCACCGACGGCCCGACCGACGTGTTGCTCCGCCGTCTCGAACTGACCGTGCGGCGCCGGCTGGACGGCCTGCTGCAGGGCGACCACCTGGGGCTGGTGCCGGGCTCGGGCTCCGAGGCCGGCGATTCGCGCACGTACCACCCGGGTGACGACGTCCGCCGCATGGACTGGCATGTCACCGCCCGCACCCAGATGCCGCACGTCCGCGAGACGATCGCCGACCGCGAGCTGGAGACGTGGGCGGTGGTCGACCTGTCCGCGAGCCTGGACTTCGGTACCGCGAACTGCCTCAAGCGGGACCTCGCCATCGCGGGGCTGGCTGCCGTCGGGCACCTCACCGTGCACGGTGGGAACCGGCTCGGCGCGGTCGTGACGACGGGCGAGCGGGTGGTCCGGCACCCCGCGCTGCCGGGCCGGGTCGCCGCCGAACGTCTGCTGCGGTCCGTCGTCGCCACGCCGCGGGCCGCGGGGGGGCGCCGCGGGGACCTGGCTGCCGCGCTGGAGACGCTGCGCCGGCCCGAGCGACGGCGCGGGCTGGTCGTGGTCGTCTCCGACTTCCTCGGTGACAGCGACTGGGAGCGGCCGCTCCGTGCCCTGGGCACCCGGCACGAGTTGCTGGCCATCGAGGTGGTGGACCCGCGGGAGCTCGAGCTGCCCGACGTGGGGCTGCTGACCGTCGTCGATCCGGAGACCGGGCAGACGCTCGAGGTGCCCACGGGCAACGCCGAGTTCCGCGCGCGGTTCGCGCAGGGGGCGGCGGAGGAGCGGGACCGGATCGCCGCCGCGCTGCGCCGCGCGGGCGCCGGGCACCTGCAGCTGCGCACCGACCGGGACTGGCTCATGGACGTCGTGAGGTTCGTCGGCGAGCGCCGCCGCGCCGGCAGCGGAGGAGCGTCGCGATGACCTTCCAGGCACCCCTCTGGCTGCTCGGCCTGGTCGTGGTCGCGGCGCTGGTCGCGTTCTACGTCGTCCTGCAGCTGCGCCGGAAGGCGTACGCGGCGCGGTTCACCAACGTCGCCCTGCTCGGTTCGCTGGTGCCCAAGCGGCCGGGCTGGCGCCGGCACGTGGCCTTCGGGATCGTCGCCGTCGGGATCGCGACGCTGGTCGTCTCGCTGGCGCAGCCGAGCACCGAGGTCCGGGTCCCGCGGGAGCGGGCGACGGTGATCATGGCGGTGGACGTGTCGCTGTCGATGGAGGCCCGGGACGTCGAGCCCAACCGCTTCCAGGCGATGCAGAAGGCGGCCAAGGAGTTCGTGGACGTGCTGCCCGAGCGGATCAACCTCGGGCTGGTCACCTTCGCCGGGACCGCGACGACGCTGGTGCCGCCGACCACCGACCGCGAGCAGGTGCGGGGCGCGATCGACAACCTGGAGCTGGCCGAGTCGACGGCGATCGGTGAGGCGATCTTCACCTCGCTGACCGCCATCCAGAACTTCCAGTCCACGCTGGAGGACGCCGGCGAGGAGGCGCCCCCGGCCCGGGTGGTGTTGCTCTCGGACGGCTACCCGACAGTGGGGCGGCCCGAGACACAGGCGATCGCCGCCGCGAAGGACGTCTCCATCCCGGTCTCGACGATCGCCTTCGGCACCGACTACGGGACGCTCGACCTGGACGGCGACACCGTGCCCGTGCCGGTGGACCGGGCGACCCTGGAGCGGATCGCCGACGAGACCGGCGGCAGCTACAGCGAGGCGGCCAGCGCCGAGGAGCTCGAGGAGGTGTACGCCGACCTGGGCAGCCAGATCGGGTACACCACCGAGCCGAAGGACATCAGCCCGCGGTTCGTGCGCGTCGGCGTCCTGGTGCTGCTCGTCGGCGCCGCCCTCAGCCTGCTCTGGACCAACCGGCTGGTGTGACCGGCGTTCCCGCGGGAACGTGCGCCGAGGGCACGTTCCCGCGGGAACCGGCTCAGCGGCTGGGGTCGAGGACCAGCTTCCCGGTGGTGCGGCGGGCGAGCAGGTCCAGGTGCGCGTCGCGCACGTTGGACAGCGGGTAGCGGCCGCCGGCGATCGGCTTCAGCGAGCCGTCGGCGGTCATGGCCAGCAGGTCGGTCATGGCGGCGTCGAGCATGTCGGGGCGGGCCATGCAGTGGGCCAGCCAGAAGCCGATGACTGCCCGGCTCTTCTGCATGAGTGCGCCCGGGGGCACCGACGGCGTCTCCTGGCGGGCGGCCATGCCGTAGGTGACCAGCCGGCCGAAGGGGGCCAGCGCGGAGAGCGAGCCGGAGAAGACGTTGCCGCCGGTCATCTCGAGCACGATGTCGACCGGCTTGCCGTCGTTGGCCTCGCGGAGGGCGGCGGCGAACTGCTTCGGGTCGTCGTCGGCGAGCGCCGGGTCGACGGTGGCGTGCGCGCCGAGCTCCTCGGTGAGGGCGCGCTTCTCCGGGCTGGAGGCGGTGGCGATCACGCGACCGGCACTCCACCGGCGGGCCAGCTGCACGGCGATCGAGCCCACCCCGCCGGCGCCGGCGATGACGACGACGGACTCGCCCTCGGCCAGGTGCGCGCTGGTGCGGAGCAGGTGCCAGGCGGTGGACCCCTGCAGGACCAGCGACAGCGCCTGCTCGTCGGTGACGTCGTCCGGCACGGCCCAGGTGAGCCGGTCGTTCGCGGCCACCTGCTCGGCGTAGCCACCGCCGTCGAGGAGGCCGACGACCCGCTGCCCACCGCCGACCGGCGTGCCGACGAACTCGGCGCCCGGGATCAGCGGCAGCTGCTGGGCCGCCAGGTAGGAGTTCTCGATCTGGTGGGTGTCGGCAAAGTTAACTCCTGAGGAGCTCACCTCGTAGAGCTGCTGGCCCTCGCCCGGGACGGGGTCAGGCAGTTCGACGACGTCGAGGACCTCGGGACCGCCGAAGCGGGTAATCTGCACGGCTCGCATGAGCAGGAGGCTAAGTGTTACGCAGGCGCCTACTGACGTCGGGTTTCACGGTCCTCCCCGAGGGAGGGCCGAGAAGGTCCAGGTGTACCTGACCACGCCTCGTTCGTTCGTTCCGCCCGCGTCGGCCAGTCGAGGCTCGAGGGGCGACGCATTGATGCTAAATGCGCCGGCCCAGCACGAACTGTCCGGTCAGCCGTAGACGTCGGCTCGGTGCGAGATGCGCACGACTCTGACGAGGACCTCGTCGTCGTGGATGGAGTAGATCACGCGGTACTGGCCTCTCCGTGCGGACCAGTAGCCCTCGAGTTCGAAGCGCAGCGGCTTGCCGACGCGGTACGGGTCGGCGGCAAGGGGCCCGTAGAGGAAGTCGATGACCGCCACGGCCACCGGCTCGGGCAGGTCTCGCTCGACGGCCCGCCTGGCCGCTGCCGAGAGGACGACGGTGTAGATGTGCGCACCTGTCACCGGCGGCGGGCGGCGAGGGCGGCGCGTACGTCGACTTCGTCGTAGACCTTGCCGGCGGCCATCTCCTCCTCGGCCTGCCTGATCTCCGTGCCAGCTCGGGGATCGGACAGGATCTCCAAGGTCTCCATCAGGGACTCGTAGTCCTCGACGGCGAGGATGACGGCCACCGGGCTGCCGTTCTTTGTGACGGTGACGCGCTCGTGCGTGCCGGCAACCTCGTCGATCACCTGACTGAAGTGCGCCTTGACCGCCGCCAGAGACTGAATCGACATGACCTTAATTCTGGTCAATGAGCCAGTCTCGGTCAAGTAGTTCGGCAGGAGACCTCCAGGCGACTCTGCGCGAATGGAATCTCGCAGCAGGTGGATCGACCACGGTCGTGATCCAGTCACCTGCCGCTACGTGGAAGCTCCAGGTTCCCAGGCAGTCTTCGCCGATTGCCGTCTGTAGTGCTCCGGCCCACGCCTCGTCGTCCGGTTCGATCGAGGATGTGCCCGGGCGCGAGAATGCGATGGCAGTGTGGGCTTGGAGGCTCAGGGGACCTTCGGTGACCATCGTGTGGCGCAGTTGGCGGACGAGACCGAGCACGGCTGGCGCGGGTTGCGGAGGGGCAGCGGTCAAGGTCAGGACCCGCCCCAGCCTGTGGCCGGAAGAGTCGAGCCAGAGGAGAGACAGCGTCCGCCCGGAGGCGGTGTGCTCCGATAGGGCCTCTGCCCACCAGAGGCTCAGCTCGGCGGCCGAGGCGATGGGGACATGTGAACGGCGCAGCGGTGACATGCCGAAAGGTTCGCGGCGATCACTGACGCGTCGGGACGTTATCCACAACCGCCCGCTGCGGTCGATC